>CAYNDV010000008.1:0-62229 GCA_964396055.1 uncultured Vicinamibacterales bacterium
CGCCGCTGCCGCGGTGGACGCGGGGGTGGCCCGCGCGCGCGTGGCGACGGCTCGCCATCGCCCTGCTGGTGCTGCCTGGCCTGCGTGCGGTGGTGCGGCTGCGGGTCTCCGGCCTCGAACACCTGGAAGCCGCGCCGGGCCCGGTCATCTTCGCCGCCAATCACCAGAGCCATCTCGATACGCCGGCCATCCTCGCCGCCTTGCCGCCGCACCGCCGGTACCGGCTGGCGCCGGCCATGGCGAAGGAGTTCTTCGCCGAGCACTTCCATCCGGAGGGGGTGCCGTTCGGCCGACGCCTCCGGTCGGCTGCGCTCTACCACCTCGCCGTCACGAGTTTCCAGGCGTTCCCGATTCCCCAGCGCGAGGCGGGCTCACGGGAGGTGCTCCGGTTCATGGGCGAACTGGCCGGCCAGGGCACCTCCATCCTCATCTTCCCGGAAGGTATCCGCACCGACGCCGGTGAGATCCGGCCGTTCCGCGCGGGCGTCGGGATGATGGCTGCACGGCTGGGACTGCCGGTCGTACCCGTCCGGCTCGAAGGTCTGGAGCGGGTGCTCCACAAGTCGTGGACGTGGCCCAGGCCGGGACCAGGCAGGGTGACGTTCGGGATGCCTGTCTCGTACAGCGGTGACCGGTTCGAGGAGATCGCCTCGGATGTTGAGCGACGGGTTCGGGCGCTCTGACGCCGGCCGGTCGGACAAGCAAGAACGTTGCCCGGTGTGTTGCGGGCGGGTCTCGCCGTGTGGCACAATCCTTGATATGGATGAGAAAGTCGGGCCCGCACCTGACGCCGGCGGAGACGCCGCGCAGGAACCGGAACCAGCCGCTCCGCTGTCGCCGGCCCGTCAGCGCTTCGAGACCTGCCGCTGGCGGCAGGCGGCCGAAGACGCCACGCCCGCCCACTGCACGCATCGCGATGTCGCGCCGATGGCCGGGACGAACGGGTTCGATCCCGAAGCCTGGTGCGCCGACTGCGCCTACTACAAGGTTCGCCGGACGCCGCGCAAGCGACCCACGCCGCCGCCCCCCGACCGGTACTACTACTAGTCCGAGAATTCCCTCGCCAGGTCCGCCCATTCCCCGTTCGGCATCAGCTGGTGGTAGGTCTTCCAGTGCCGCTTGGCGGCCTCGGATCGGCCGGCCTTCTCCAGCACGACGGCCAGGTAGAGGTGCGCTTCCGGGTAGCCGGGATTGAGATCCAGGGCCCGGCGGTAGCCGGCCTCGGCTTCCGGATACCGGCCCAGATCGTGGTGGATGTTCCCGAGGTTGAAGTGGCCTTCGAAGACCTCGGGATCGAGGCGCACCGCACGCTCGTAGAGCGCCAGCGCCTCGATGAGCTGGTCGTTGGTGTAGTGAATGTTGGCGAGGTTGATGAGCGCCGGCACCAGCCCGGGGTCGATTTCCAGAGCCCGGCGGTACGCGGTGGCCGCGCGCCCCTGGTTCGCCGCGGTGCCATCGTCGAGTGACGAGGCCACGAGGAAGTACTCCTCGGCGAGGTCGTCGGCGGCGGGGCGGCCCGGGCCGGGATGCGCCAGCTGCGCGGCGCGCGTACGCGACGGCTGGGCCGGCTGGAGGGCGATGACGCGCGCCGGCTGCGTCTCGAGCCGGAAGTCCAGCGACAGCTGGCCCTCGTGCGACGCCAGCATCGACCGGAGCACGGCCTTGAACGCCGCGCCCTCCTGCAAGGCCTTGTAGAGGTGGCGGATGACGGCAAGGTCGGCAAAGGCGATGCGCCGCTCGCCGTCCGCGTCCGCGGGCCGGCCGATCAGGCCGAACTTCTGCAGGCTCCTGAGGTGCTCTTCCCGGATCCCGGGATAGTGCGCCAGCACTTCCTGCAGCCGGTACGACTGCGACCCGGACGTGTGTGGCACGCCGCGCGCCCTCCGTTACACCGGCTTCAGCTGGATCATCGGCGACCGGAAACTCTGGATGGACACCTGCGCGGCGGTCCGCTCGGCCGCCCGGTGGAACGCCTCGGCCGCCGGCGAATCCGGGTCGCTGAGGACCAGGGGCACGCCGGTATCGCCGCCCACGCGGATCGGCTCCGAGATGGGGATGCGGCCCAGGAACGGCACCTGCATCTCTTCCGCCGCGCGCTCGCCGCCGCCGCGGCCGAAGATGTCGCTCTCGTGCCGGCACGACGGGCAGACGAAATGGCTCATGTTCTCGATCAGGCCGAGGATCGGGATGTTGAGCTTCTGGTACATCGCCACGGCGCGGCGGCTGTCGGACAGGGACACCTGCTGCGGCGTGGTGACGACGATCGCGCCGGCCACGTAGACGGTCTGGCTCAGGCTCAGGGCCACGTCGCCGGTGCCCGGCGGCAGGTCGACCACGAGGTAGTCGAGGTCGGTCCAGCGCACGTCGTGGAAGAACTGCTTGATGACGCTGTGGAGCATGGGCCCGCGCCAGATGACCGGCGCATCTTCGGCGGCGAGGAAGCCCATCGACACCACCTGGAGGCCGTACTGCTCGGCGGGCACGATCTTCTCGCCGTCGGTGCCGAGCTGCGCCTTGAGGCCCAGCATCATCGGGATATTCGGCCCGTAGATGTCGGCGTCGATCATCCCGACGCGGCTGCCTGTGCGCGCCAGCGCCATTGCCAGGTTCACCGCCACGGTGCTCTTCCCGACGCCGCCCTTGCCGGCGCCCACCGCGATGACGTTCTTCACGCCGGGCACGCTGGCCTTGCTCAGGTCGGGCGACACCGCCGCACGCACCTGCGCCGTCATCGTGATGTCCACGTCGGTCACGCCCGGCAGGGCCGCGACAGCCGCCCGGGCCTGCTCCTTCATCTGTTCTTTCACGGGGCACGCCGGCGTGGTGAGTTCGATGGTGAACGCGACGCGCCCGCCCGAGATCTCCACCTGCTTCACGAAGCCCAGCCGCACGATGTCCTTGTGCAGATCCGGGTCCTTGACCGCCTTCAGTGCCTCGAGAACCTGTGCCTGTTCGATTGCCATGACGCCTTTCACCTCGGGAATGCTCGTTCCAGCTTACGCGCCCGGCCGGACCGGTGACAACCGTCACCGGTCCCGGCGCGGGGAGCCGGCCCCCGAAGGGCGCTCAGCGGTAGATCCGGTGCATCAGGTCGGCGAAGTCGGCGAACCGCAGCGCCTGCGGTCCGTCGCTGAGGGCCCGCGCAGGGTCCGGGTGGATCTCGACGATGAGCCCGTGCGGGCCCACGGCGTGAGACGCCAGGGCCAGCGGGATCACCAGGTCGCGCTTACCGGCCGCATGGGACGGATCGACGACGATCGGCAGGTGCGTCAGGCGCTGGATGAGGGGGATCGATCCCAGATCCAGCGTGTTGCGCGTGGCCGTCTCGAAGGTGCGGATGCCGCGTTCGCAGAGGATCACCTGGTGGTTGCCGCGGTCGAGGATGTACTCGGCGGCGTTGAGGAACTCCTCCATCGTGGACATCATGCCGCGCTTCAGGAGGACCGGCCGGTTCATGCGCCCGACCTCCGCCAGCAGGCTGAAGTTCTGCATGTTGCGCGCGCCCACCTGCAGTACGTCCGACACGCGGGCCACGGCTTCGACATCCGTCGGAGACAGCACCTCGGTCACGATGGGCAGGTCGTACTCGCGGCCGGCGGCGGCCAGCAGGTCGAGGGCCTCGAATCCGAGACCCTGGAAACTGTACGGGGACGTGCGCGGCTTGAAGCACCCGCCGCGCAGCATGGCGCCGCCGCTCTCCTTGACGGCGCGCGCGCACTGGAAGATCTGCTCGCGCGATTCGACGGCACAGGGGCCCGCGATCACGACGAACCGCTCCCCGCCCACTTTCACGCCCCGCACGTCGATGACCGTGTCGCCCGGCTTGTGGGCCCGGCTCGCCAGGCGGTACGACACGGCCGGCGCCGGCGCGGAGGGCGCCGAGGGCGGTTCGGGCTGGGGAGCCGGCTCCGCGGCCAGCACCTGCACCTGCGGAACCGTCTTCGTCCGGCGCTGGCTGGGGTAGCTGCCCAGCACCTTGAGCGACGTCGTGGCCGATCGCAGACGGCCGAGGGCCTCCTGCACCTGGCCCTCGGCGAGGTTGCCCTCGAAGTCGATGTAGAAGAGGTACTGGAACGGCACGCCCGGGATCGGCCGGCTCTCGAGCTTGGTGAGGTTGATGCGGTAGTCGTGCAGCGTGTTCAGGGCCCGCAGCAGCGAGCCTTCCTCGTGCGACGTCGCCATGACGATCGAGGTCTTGCACGGGATGCGCGGGTCCACCGTCACGGCCTGCCGCGCGATGACGACGAAGCGCGTGAAGTTGTGCGGCTGGTCCTCGATGTTCCGTTGAAGGACGGTGAGGCCGTAGCGCCGCGCCGCCTCCTCGCTGGCAATCGCCGCCCACGCGGGGTCGCCCTGCTCCTTGACCAGCCGCATGGCCATCGCGGTGTCCGTGTAGGGCTGCGGCTCGCAGTTCGGGAGCTTCCCGAGGAACTTCATGCACTGGGCCAGGGCCTGCGGGTGCGACAACACCCGCCGCAGCGACGTCAGGGGCACGTCCGCCACGGCGGCGAGGCAGTGCTCCACGCGCAGCACCTCCTCGCCCACGATGGACACCTGGGCGCACGAGAGCAGGTCGTACACATCGTTGATGCTGCCGGCGGTGGTGTTCTCCACCGGCAGGACGCCGTATTCCGCCTCTCCGTCTTCCACCGCTTCCACCACGCGCTCGAAGCTCGCGTGCCCGGCGAAGGAGGTGTGGTCCGCCGTGGCGGCGAAGAACTTGCGGCCGGCCAGCTCGCTGTAGGCGCCCTCGATGCCCTGGAACGCCACCGTCTTCAGCTCGCGCCGCGCGTACTCCGGCATCAGGAGCAGCTGCTGCGATCGCACCGAGTCGTCGATGATCTCCTGGAAGATACGGGTCACGAAGTGGGCGTCCAGGCCGAGGTCGCGCCCCCGGGCGATGAGGCGCGCCAGCAGGCGTTCCTCGCGCGGCGCGTCGCGCAGCGGGGCGCCCTCCTCGGTCTTGGCCTGGATGACCTGGCGCGCCAGCTGGTGACGCTCGGCCAGGGCGTCGAGAATCCGCGTGTCGATGCCGTCGATCTGACGACGGAGGTCGTCGAGCTTGTCCATGTGCGTCAACCTGTGTAACCGATACCTGGATTCCGGCCGGAGCCGGGGCGTCAGCGTCGGGAGACCGCCCGGGTCCACCCAAAGGGATCGTCGCGGCGTCCGGTCTGGATGCCGCTGATGATCTCCCAGAGCTGCGCCCGGACGTCGTGCCGATCGAAGCGGACCCGCGCCTGGCGATGCGCAATCTCGCCCACGCTCCGGACGGTCCACGCCGTGCCGGTGCAGAAGACTTCCACCGCGTCGCTCAGGACCTCGTCGAGGGCGAGCGGCCGCTCTTCGACCGCCAGGCCCAGCAGGGTCCGGGCCACGGTCACCACCGAGTCGCGCGTCACCCCCGGCATGATCTGATCGTCGAGCGGAGGCGTCACCAGGCGGCCGTCGCGGAGCACGACGAAGACATTGGCCCCGCTGGTTTCCGTCACGTACGCCAGGTGGCGCGCGTCGAGGTAGAGCACGTCGTCGAAACCCTGGCGTTTCCAGGGCTCCGCCACGAACACCCCGCCGGCGTAGTTGCCGATGGCCTTGGCCGCGCCCGTGCCGCCGGGCGCCACGCGCGCCTGTTCGACGACCCGCAGCCGGATCCCGTCGTCCGACGAGGCCTTGACCGCGCCGACGGGCGAGCCGTACATCGTGAGGATGAACTGCCGGCAGGGGCCGATGCCGAGGCGCGCGTCGACGGCGTGCTGCATCGGCCGGATGTAGAACGCCCCGGCACCGCAGGGCGGCACGAAGCGGGCGTTGGCGGCCACGAGGCGGTCGACGCCGGACAAGAACAGGTCGGCCGGCACCGGCGCCAGCATCAGGCGCCAGGCCGACTGCTGGAACCGCGCGGCGTTGCGCTCCGGCCGGAACACCTGGATGGCGCCATCGTCGCGCCGGAATGCCTTCAGGCCCTCGAAGATGCCGAGCCCGTACGAAAGCACCGCGCCGGCCGGGTCGAGCGCCACCGGTCCGTACGGCGCAATGGTTCCCTCGTCCCAGACAGGCTCGCGGCGCGTATCGCCGCCTGCGCGAAACAGGGCATCCGTTTCGGTGAAGGCGAACGTCAGCGCGTTCCAGTCCGGCAGCGATCGCTCTGGCATGGTTGGGGGACGATCATACTCGGGGCCAGGGGCCAGGGGCCAGGGGCGGCTATCCCCATGCATACCCGGGCCGGGTCTGCAGCCGCGTGTCCTCTACCGCCTCGCCCACGGTGAAGTGATAGAGGCTCTGCAGGCGATGGTCACGGATGCCGAGGACGGCGTGCACCGAGTCGTCGAAGAAGCAGCCGATGCCGGTGCCGCGCGCACCGGCGGCCTCGGCCTCGAGGTACAGCATCTGGCCGATGACGCCCGTCTCCCGGAACAGGTCCCGGTAGAACGCGGCGCCGTGGGCCTCGAGGCCGCCGTCGAATTCCGCCAGCATGCCGACGCTGAAGAAGCCGTCGGCGGCGATGGCCTGGCCGCAGCTCAGCTGCCCCGCGGCCTGCCGCGCGTCCATCGGCACCAGCAGGTAGAACGGGAGGTCCGTCCCGACCCGAACCCAGGCAAAGTCCTCGCGGCACGCCTGCTGCAGCATCGGCACCGCCTCCGGCGTACGCGCCAGGACGTAGAGGCCCGGCTCGACGTCGGTCACGCGATGCACGAAGCACACGAGGTGCACGCGCGGCGTCCACCACAGGGCGTCGAACGGCGGCCGGCCGCCTGGCAGCAGGCGGCCCAGCAACGCGAAGAACGCCGCCGCCGGCAACGCGCCCCGCCCGCTCATCGCCACCGCGCTGCGCCGCTGGAGCACGAGCCCGGCAGCGCGCACCGCCCGGGGCGGCGGCAGGGACGAACGCGGCGCCGCTGCGCGCGACACGCCGCCACCGGCCGCCCGCGCGTCGGCCGGGACGTCAGCAGTACGCGTCGCCGCCGCCACGTCGTCGATCGCGTCCCACACCACCCGGCTCGTGCTGAGCACGTTGGCCGATCCCTTCCAGGTGCCCCTCGTCGCACACAGCCCCGCGAGCGCCTGCGGCACATCCGCCTCACCGCCAGGTGTGATGAGCAGCAGACATTCCGGCTCCTCGCGCTCGGCTTCGCCGAAGTCGGCGTCCCGATCGACGCCGAGCATCGCCGCCATGTCGGCAGTCGGCCAGTCCGGTACCACGTCCGCGCGCCAGCCCAGCATCGCAGCGGCGATGCGGATGGCTGCCATGGCATGGCCGGCGTCGTGCTGGCAGTACCGGAAGGCCCGCTCCCCGTACTTCCAGGCTTCACGCCAGGCGATCGACGTCAGCCCGACGACGAAGCCGTGCGCGGGCCAGTCAGGCAGCCGCGCGGCCCAGTCTTCCGCGGCCACGACGCAGCGGCGTTCGAGCGCGTGCACGTCCGGCCGGTAATGGAAGACGCCGGCGGGGCCGGCCACGCCGGGCGGCAGGACGACGTAGCCTTCGGTGGGGTGCAGGTTGCCGCTCGACGGATTGACCCGGAGGGCCCAGGAGGACGGGCCCGCCTGCTTCCAGGCCGACAGGCCAAGGCTGTGGCGCAGCAGGACGGACACCGTGTCGAGCGCGCCCTTCGCCGCGGGCCGGCAGGTGCCCTCGATGACATCGTCGTAGGAGACCGAGAGCCACGAACCGTCGCCAGGTGTACACGCGGCACGGGCGCGGGCCAGGGGCTCCACGAGATCGACGAGGTCGGCCCCGTCGAAGCGCCGGAACGGATCGGGTTGCGTGGCCCAGTCGAGGTAGCCGAGCGACCGGGCGTACCGCCCCACGTGGTGCTTGGTGGCGTCGTGGTACCGGCGGACCGCGTCGACCGACTCGTGGGGGCTCACGGCGTCAGACGGCGGGATGGACGACGTCCTTCAGGAGGGCTGGCCCACGGAGTCGCCGAGCGCCGAGAGTCGGCGTTCGACCTCGTCAAGGGCGGCGAGCAGTTGCTGCCGACGGCCGGCGTGCGTCACCGAAGCCAGCTGGCGCTGGATGTCCGTCCGTGCGAGGCGCAGGGATTCCAGGGCCCGGGCGCGTTCCGGATCGATGGCAGGTCCGGCCAGGCGCGCCGAGCGCCGGGCTTCCTCGAGTTCTTCCATGCGTTCGGCCAGACGCGAAGTCGCGTCGACCAGTCCTTCACCGCCGTCGGACATCGTTCCCCCGTTGCCCCGCAGACTGTCAGCAGGCCCGTCCCCCATTATATCGGCACGATTGCTGCAAAGACGAGAGGCAGTGGTAACCTCTCAGCGGTAACCCGAGTCACTGCAGCATGGCCACCACTCGCCCGCCCGCCCGCCGCATCGTCGCGGCGACTCTTGTGCTCGCGGCCGGGCTCGCACTGTTCGGGTGGTACGACTACCGGGCCACGCGCACCGATCTGCTCACCGTGCTCATTGAACAGGCGGCGTCGCTGCGACAGGCCGTGAGCGCGGCCGCGCGGTCGGCTGCGGCAGCCAGCGCCCAGGCCCAGGCCAGTCTCGGCGCGCGCCTCCTCGACAACGCGCGCCTCCTCGATCGGCTCGACCAGGCGGGAGGCTTGACGCCCGCGGTCCTCGAAGATGTCGCACGGCAGCACCGGCTCTTCCGGGTCACGGTGTTCTCGGCCACAGGCGAACGGGTGATGAGCGCGGGACTCGGCGGCCCGCCGGCAGGCGCCGGCCGGGGCTTCGGGCCGGGCCCCGGCGGCCAGGGCGCCGGGCGGGGCTTCGGGCCGGGCCCCGGTGGACAGGGCGGCGGCGTGGGCGGCACGCTCGCCGAACGCCTGATCTCTGCAGGAGAAGCCGAGGCCATCAGCGAGGTGCACGGGTCCCGCTGGGGCCAGGGCTGGCGGTTGTCCGCCGGCATCCGGCGGACGCGCGGCGGCGCCATCGTGCTGAACGTGGATGCCGCCGACATCGCCGATCTGCAGCAGCAGGCGTCGCCCGATCATCTGCTCGAGGACATCACCACCGGCGCCCGCGAAGTCGTGTACGTCATCCTCGTGGATGGCACGTCGCGCTCCGCATACGGCCGGCTGGCCAACGCGGCGATCGCGGCCCCGGACAGCCTGACCGCGGCGTCCGAAGCGCTGCCGCTGGCCCGGCGCATCGCGGACCTCACCGCGTACGAGCTCCAGGTGAGCGACACCCCCGTGCTCGAGTTCGGCGGGCCGGTCGATCCGTCACGGCAGGGCGGACCGTTCCTGCGGCTGGGCCTCTCGCTGGAAGGCCTGCGGTCGGCGGAACGCCGAGCCCTCACGCGCGTGCTCGTGTCGGTGCCGGCCATGCTGGGCCTCGGCGGACTCGTGCTGGCGTTCTTGACGCTGCGACGGGAACACGGGGCGCTGCGCGAAGAGCACGCACGGGCCCAGGAGGCCCTCCGCCGGCGCGATCGCCTGGCCGCCATGGGGGAACTCGCGTCAACGGTCGCGCACGAGGTGCGCAACCCGCTCAATGCCATCGGCATGAGCGTGCAGCGACTGCGCCGGGAATTTGCCGGCGCGGCCGCCGGCCTCCCGCCCGACGTGCGGGACGAACAGCAGGAACTGCTGGACGTGCTCGGATCGGAGACCCGCCGCATCGACCGGATCGTGCAGCAGTTCCTCGAGTTCGCGAGGCCGCCACGGCTGGCGCCGCGCGACACCGACGTGGAGACCCTCGTGAACGCGGTGGCCGTGGCCGCCGAAGCCCTGGCCGCCGCGCGCGGGATCCGCCTCGACGTGGGCGCGCAGGGCGCAGGTGCGGCCTGGCTCGACGCGGACCAGTTGAGGCAGGCCCTCGACAACCTGGTGCGCAACGCCATCGAGGCCTCGCCCGCCGGAGGAGCGGTGACCATCCGCGCCGCCCGCGACGACCGGGGGCATCGGATCGTCGTCGCCGACTCGGGCCCGGGCATTGCCCCGGAGCACCTGCCGAAGATCTTCGACCTGTACTTCACGACGAAGGCCGACGGCACCGGCGTCGGGCTCGCCGTGACCCACCAGATCATCGACGCGCACGGGGGCACCATCGAGGTGGATTCGGCCCCGGGGCGCGGCACCCGGATGATCGTCACGCTGCCGGCCCGGGCACCGGAGGCCGCGCATGCCTGAGCGCGTCGTACTGGTGGTGGACGATGAACAGGCCCAGCGGACGGTGCTCGCCGGGTTTCTCCGCAAACGCGGCATGGAGGCCCTGACCGCCGGCAGTGCCGACGACGCCGTCCAGGTCGTCGCGTCGCGCACGATCGATCTCGTGCTCACCGACCTGAAGATGCCGGGCAAGGACGGGCTGACGCTGCTCGATGCCATCCGATCGATCAACCCGGACGTCCCCGTCATCGTCATGACCGCGTTCGGCACCGTGTCCACGGCTGTCGACGCGATGAAACGCGGCGCCGCGGACTACCTCACCAAGCCCATCGATCTCGACGAACTCGACGTGCTGGTGGCCCGGACCCTGGAGCGCCGCGCGCTCGTGTCCGAGAACGAGGCCCTGCGCCAGCAACTGGCCTCGCAGTACCGGCTGGCGGGACTCGATACGGCCAACGCCCGGATGGCCGAGGCCATCAACACCGTGGCGCGGGCCGCCCAGAGCCGCGCCACGATCCTGATCCGCGGCGAGAGCGGCACGGGCAAGGAGGTGCTCGCGCGCGCCGTGCACTACGCGAGCCCCCGGGCCAAGGCGCCGCTGGTGTCGGTGAACGCGGCGGCCCTGCCGGAAACCCTCATCGAGTCGGAGCTCTTCGGCCACGAACGCGGGGCCTTCACCGGCGCCGACCGGGAGCGGCGCGGGCGTTTCGAGCTGGCCGACGGGGGCACGCTGTTCCTGGACGAGATCGGCGACCTGCCGCGCAGCGCCCAGGTGAAGATCCTGCGGGTGCTGCAGGAACAGGCGTTCGAGCGCCTCGGCGGGACACGGACGATCAAGGTGGACGTGCGCATGATCGCCGCGACCAACCGCGATCTCCCCGCGCTGGTGCGGTCGGGCGATTTCCGCGAAGACCTCTACTACCGGCTGAACGTGGTGTGCGTGGAGCTGCCACCGCTGCGAGAACGCCGTGAGGATATCCCGCTCCTGGTGGACGTCTTCCTGCGCCGGTTCGCCGCCGAGTCGCCAACCCCCGTTGAAGGCGTCTCCCGCGAGGCCATGGACCTGCTCGTGAAGTACGACTACCCGGGCAACGTCCGCGAACTGGAGAACCTGGTGCACCGCGCGGTCGTGCTGGCACGACGACCGCTGCTGACGGCTGCCGACTTCCCGATCCACATGAGCCGCCTGGCGGGGGAATCCGCCGCACCCGCACGATCGTTCGTCGAACGCGTGTCCGAGTTCGAACGGGCCCTGATCGTCGAAGCGCTCGATCGCGCCAACGGGGTGCAAACCCACGCTGCCCGCGACCTTGGCATGAGCGAGCGCCACCTGCGCTACAAGCTGAAGAAGTACGGGCTCTCGTAGCCGCACGAATCCCGGGTCCCATTTCGACCATCTGGTCGATCGGATCGACCGGGCCGTCGAGAACCGGGGTCGAAACTCCTCGGAGCGATCCGCGGCAATCTCAGGCAACTCATTCATTTACCAAGTACTTACCAGTGTCATAGCCGACCTGGCCGCTGATGGCCCGTGCCTTGTATTCCACAAGGACAGCCGGTCACGAGGCCGGCAGGTGAGAAAGAGAATCTGGCACGCCTGAAGGAGAGACAGTCATGAAACGCACCCTGGTGATGGCACTTGGACTGGTCCTGGCCGCGGCGGTCGTGGCCTCGGCGCAGTCGACCCCCGCCCCGACGGCGCCCAGGCCGGCGCCGGCGTTCGTGGACGCCAACGGCGACGGGATCTGCGACAACTTCCAGACCGGCACGCCGCAGGGCAAGGCGTACGGTCAGGGCCGCGGCAAGGGCCAGCGGATCGGTCCCCAGGACGGCAGCGGGTACGGCGCCGGGGCCGGGCGCGGCGCTGGCGCAGGCGCGGGAGTATGCGACGGCACCGGCCCGAAGGGCCAGCAGCGCCGCGGCCGGCGCTAGCCGGAACCCCGCATCGCGATTGACGCGGCCCGCTCGACCTGGATCGGCGGGCCGCTGACTTCCGGCGGCCGGGCAGTCACAACGGACTCGGGGGGTTCCAGGCGTGCCGACCCGATCCGTGCCCGGCCGGCGGTTCCCTTTCAGCCAAGACGAGGTTCCCGTGAAGACAGACATGGCTCCCGGCTCGACCCGAACCGTCTCCAGGCACGCTGCGGCCCCTGTGGCCGTGGCCCTGTTCCTGCTCCTCGCCATCGCATCGCCGGCCCTGGCGCAGCCGTCCCTCACGGCGACGTTCGGCGGGTCGCTCGATTCGTTCAGGCCGGCGGGCACACCCCAGGAGTCACGCGAGAACCTCGCCGGCGCGCTCAACGTCGAGCACCTGTTCGCCGACGGCCGCGGCCGTGTCGCCTACGACATGGATGCAGGCGATTACGATTCGCCGGGTGACTGGTCGTTTTTCCAGCACACGGCCGGGTTCACCTACCGCTTTGGCCAGGCCGAGGCCGACGCGCGCAAGCTCTATCTGAACGGTTCGTTCGTCGTCCGGTCCAACGGCGAGGCCTGGACCAACGCCGCCTACGCCGGGTTCGGCGCGGGGCTCAACGCCGAGTTCCATCCTCGGGAGGGCGCGACGGTCCGGGCCGGGTACCGCACCGACTACCGGAGCTTCGACGACTACACGGCGCTGACCCAATTCGAGCACCGTGGGTTCGGCAGCCTGCTACTGAACCTCCCGTCACGGACGACGCTCATCGCCGAGACGCAGGTGGGCGGCAAGCTGTACGACGGGGTGGTGTACTCGGCCCAGCCCGTGACCGGCCCGATCGACACGCCGCCCGTCACCGGGGGCTGGGGCCAGGGAATGAACGGCATGGGGCGGCGCTGGGCGGTGACGCCGACGGCGTACCGCGCGGCCGACGAGCAGGGCTCCGCCGGGCTGGTGACGCTGATGGGGCGCGTGGCCCAGTCGCTGACCGACCGCATGGGCGTGCACGCGCAGGTCATGGTCCGCGAAACGTTTGGGTCGGTGCCCCCGGCCCTGGTGACGACACCGGCCGGCTTCTTCGAGGACGGCGTGTACGACGACCCGTTCGCGAGCGACGGGGTGTTCGCCCAGGTTGGCCTGAAACGCTCCTTCGCCGGCGGCGCTGAGGTCGAAGCCACAGGGTGGTGGGCGGACAAGGCGTATACGGGCGCCGTGGCGACCGACCTCGACGGCGCCCCGTTGCCGGGTTCGCCGCTGCGGCAGGACACCGTGACCGTCGGCGCGGTCACCTGGTCCCAGCCGGTGCTCGCGTCGAAGACCGGGGCGGTGCTGCTGTCCGCGGAGATCGGGTACCGGTTCATGCGGCACCGCTCCAACGACGCGTTCTACAACTACACGTCCAACGCGCTGGCGCTTGGGTTCTCGGTGGGGTACTAGGCCATTCGGCCGTTGGGTCTTCTGGCGCCGGGCCGGGCGGCCTGGCGCCGGACGGCCGACGGCCGACGGCCGATCAGCAGGGCCGTGAGGTCTGTTCTGTCATGGGATCGAGGTCGTCATCATGTCCGCCAAGAAGTTCAGCTGGAAGGCGTTCATCAGCTTCTATATCGCGTTCTCGTTCATCGTTCTGGGCCTGTCGGGAATCGTGCTCTACGTGGCGCCTCCGGGCCGGATCGCGAACTGGTCCATCTGGACCCTCGTGGCCCTGAGCAAGGCACAGTGGCAGGCGGTGCACACGATCTTCGCGTTCGTCTTCCTGGTGGCCGCGGGCTTCCACCTCTACTTCAACTGGAAGGTGCTCGTCGCCTACGTCAGGACGAAGCTGCACGAGGGGATCCGGATGAAGTGGGAACTGGCCGCGGCCTCGGGCATCGGGGTGCTGCTGCTGGGGGTGACCATCGGCGGGCTGCCGCCGTTCAGCACCGTCATGGACGTGGGGGACGACATCAAGAACGCGTGGGCCGTGCCGGCCAGTGAGCCGCCCATCCCGCATGCCGAGGAATTGACGGTCGACAAGCTGGCGGAGTCCGTGAAGCTGCCGCCCGACGCCGCCCGGGCGAACCTGCAGCAGCACGGCGTTGTCGTGGCCGCGCCCGACATGACGGTGAAGCAGATCGCCGAGGCGAACCAGCTGACGCCGCAGCAGGTCTATCAGAAGATCCAGAGCGCCGAGGCCCCGGCCGTAGCGCCCGCCTTCGGCGGCGGCGGGTGGGGACGCAAGACCGTGGCCCAGGTGAGCGCCGAGTACAAGGTGCCGGTCGAGGTGGCCATCGGCCGCCTGGGTGACGCGGGCCTGACGGCCGAGGGCGGCACGCCCCTGAAGGACCTGGCCACGGCCGCGAAGACCACGCCTGTCGAGATCGCGAAGATCATGGCGGGGCCGGCCGCAGCCGGCGCCGGAGCCGCGGCGCCACGATGAGGGCCAGGCCGTACAGGGCCAGCGCGACGAACAGCGTGGCGGGGCGTGACGCCGGGAAGTCCTGCGCCACCATCTTGACGCCGATCACGATGAGCAGCGGGTAGACGAACCAGGCCCATTCGGTGAAGCGCTCCACCCGTCCGACCAGGGCGATGCCGAGCACGGACAACGACAACACCGCCGTCCGCAGCGTCGCCAGCACGCCGGGATCGATGACGCCGCCGGCACCGGCCGCCACGAGCGGCGCCAGCCAGCCGATCACTTCGCCGCCCGCGGTCCAGACGAGCACCGCGGCAATCAGCACCCGCGGCACGCGGGCCACGCGGCCGCCCGCGTGGTCCCCATCCGCCGAGGCCCACCACGCGGCCCCGAGCGCGGCGGCCAGCACGGCCAGGTGGCGCCATGAGGGTTCGCTCCACGGGGCCGCCGGCTGACCGAAGATCGCCTGGATGCCGTATCCGAAGACACCCGCGGCCACACCGGCCGCGATCGTGTAGACGGCGCCGTGCAGCAGCGGGAAGAGCCAGCCTGCGCGCATCCACACGACACAGCCCGCGACGCCAAGGGCCGCCCACAGCACGACCCGGATGTCGGCCGCCCACAACAGCGAGGACCCGACGAGCACGACGACGAGACTCACCGACGAGTAGAAGAACACGTTGCGCGGCAGCGGTGGATCCGTGGAGAGAAAGCGCACGGTCACCGCGTAGGCAGCGACGCCGAAGACCAGGCACATCGTGCCGAGCAGCGTCACGCCCGAGCCCGTGGCGCGGGCCACGGCCGTCGCGCCAGCCAGTCCGACCAGCAGCATGGCGGCCGTCTGCGCCACCTCGAAGGGCACGACGTTGCGGCCCTTGAACACCGTCCGGATCGCGATGCTCCCGAGGTAGGCCGCCACGAGCAGCACCTGCACGGCGACGGTCACCGTCGCCGAATCGAGGGCCTGCGCGCCGATGGCGCGGGAAGTGAGCGCCGCGACCACGAGATCGGCGACGGCGGCCACGGGCCAGCGCAGACCCACCCAGTCCAGCGAATAGCCGATCCACAGCGTCAGGGTGCCGAGCGCGATCAGGAGCACGGCAAAGGGCACGACCTCGCCCGTGCCGGCGATGAGGGCGAGAGTGGTGGCGAGCGTGCCGAGCGTCGGTATCCACGCGAGGGCCTGCAGGCGGCGCCGCCACGCCACGGTGAAGGCCGCGGCGCCGAACGCCGCGAGCACAGCGGCCGCAGCCGCGGGGGCCAGCACGCCGAACTTCGTCCCCGCTTCGAAGACGAGCGGGAAGCCGACCAGTGCAGCGGCCAGCATGTGAAAGCCGGCCGACCACGGGGAGTGCCGGGCTGCCCGGTCGGCCGCCACGACCCAGAGTCCGGCGAACGCGAGCCCGATCAGGGTCCCCGGCCCCGGCGCCAGCGTGCCACCTTCCGTGAGGGCGCGCAGGAAGAACGCGCCGCCGAGGACGATGAACAGGCGCCCGACGAGCGACAGGAACCCCACGATGTCCGGTTTCGGCAGGGTCCCCGGGGGCATCGTATCGGGCGCCGCTCCCGGCGTATCCGCCGCCGGAACCCGGCTGACCGGGCGGAGAGCTCCAGGCGAGTCGAGCGCGTCGAGTCGGGCCTGTAAGGTCTCAACCAGCCCCGACAGCTGATCCACCCTGGCTTCGAGCCGCAGCAGTCGTTCGTCCATGAGGGCCTCCGTCGACACGGATGAGAACACGCGGGCCGGCGCGGACTACTCCTGCCCGCGTCCTGCTCCGGCCATGGCGGCGGCCGCGGGCCACGGCGGCAGGAGGCGGATCAGTCCCGCCAGGATCACGAACGGCAGGATCATCAGCGCGATCGCCATCAGGAGTCCCTCCTGCGTGGCGAA
Source organism: uncultured Vicinamibacterales bacterium (assembly GCA_964396055.1). Taxonomy (GTDB): domain Bacteria; phylum Acidobacteriota; class Vicinamibacteria; order Vicinamibacterales; family JAKQTR01; genus CAYJPV01. Next base: position 16,278 of record CAYNDV010000008.1, read on the forward strand.
CTCCACTTTGTAGCTGGTGTAGCCGAGGAAGCTCTTCGAGAAGAGCTGGCCGCCGATCACCACGTTCCAGCGCATGGCGAAGATGCCGACGAGCGTCAGGACGCCCGCGGTGGTGTAGAGCACGCGTCGCGTTGCCTCGGAGAACCGGACGAGTTGCGTGGCGGCAAGCAGCCCGAGCGGCACCAGCGTGCCCAGGACGATCTGCACGACGATCTGCGACGTGAACAGGCGCGTCTGCACCATGAAGTCGAGCGTCTTGAACGATTCGTCCGACTCGTAGATGCGGTGGACCAGGTCGAGCGTCTCGAGGGAAAAGTCGATCAGGAACGCATAGAACAGGTAACGGGCGATCGTGTCGAGGCAGGCCATGCCGATGGGCGTGCGGCGGATCTTTGACGCCGCCACGTACATCAGCATCACCAGCGCGATACCCGAGACGATGGCCGAGAACAGGAACACGATAGGCATGAGCGGCGTCGACCACCACGGGTTGGCCTTGATCGACCCGAAGATGAAGCCCACGTACCCGTGGAGCAGGAACGCCGACGGGATTCCGATGACGGTCAGCCATCGCCCGATCCGGTCGTCGAGCCGGAGCGCGCCGTCGCTGATGTCGTCCGACCAGAGCGTCAGCGCCCGGTAGAAGGCGCGGCGGGCGCCCGTGCTGGCGCGGGCCTCGAGCACCAGCTCTTGCCGGTAGTCGAACCAGATCTCCAGGACCAGCACCGCCATCAGGTACCAGAGGTAGACGAAGCCGAACATCGCCATGGCCGACTGCGTGTGCGGCGTCAGGTACATCTGGAGCGACCGCTCGGGGTGCCCGAGGTGCAGCTGGAGCGGGAGGGGGGCCACCAGGAGGAACGCGAGGGCCGTCAGCAGGGCGAGCCGGTACGTCGGCTTGACCGCCTCGACGTTGAAGACCCGCTCGAGCGACGCCAGGATGAAGGCCCCCGCCACCAGGCCCGTGATGAACGGGTACAGGACGATGAGCACGCTCCACTGCAGCTCGAGCTCGTTGGGGTAGATGAATCCTTCGACGCCGCCCATGCCTGCGCTCCTATCGCACGGCCCCGTCGAGGCCGTTGTAGTAGGTCTTCGATCCGGTGGCCATCTGCGGCTTGAGCACCTGCACCTTGTGCGTGCGCAGGAACTCGTGGATGGGATCGGCGGGGTCCTTGAGATCCCCGAGCACGCGCGCACCGGTGGGGCACGTCTCACAGCACGCCGTGGTGAGGCCCCGCGTGATGCGGTGGTAGCAGAGCGAGCACTTGTCGGCCGTGTGCGTGCGCGGGTCGATGTAGCGGCAACCGTACGGGCACGCCTGCACGCAGTACCGGCATCCCAGGCAGTAGTCGGCATCCACCAGCACCACGCCGTCCGGGCTCTCGAAGGTGGCGCCCACCGGGCAGACCTGCACGCACGGGGAGTGCGCGCAGTGGTTGCAGAGCTTGGGGACGAAGAACGTCTTGATCCGCGACGCGTCGCCGGGCGCGGGGCCGAACCCGTCGTAGCCGCCGTTGGGCGACTCCACGTGCGGGTGCTCCATGTCGTCGAGCGAGACGACGTAACGCTCGACCCACGTGCGGAACGTGTCGGGCTCGAGCGGCACGTCGTTCTCGGTCTTGCAGGCCCGGACGCAGTTGCCGCATCCGATGCACCGCTCGATGTCGATGACCATCCCCCACCAGTGGTCGGTCATGGTGTAACCGGGCGCGGTCTCTGGCCGCCCCTCGACCAGGGCGTCCCACGCCGCGGCGGCAGCCGTCGACAGCACCAGGAGCTTGCCGGTCTCGGTCAGGAATGTGCGTCGGTCGAGCATGGCAGCCCCCTCAGGACACCTTCGGGTTGTGTGGCTGGTGGCAGGCGGAGCAGGGCCCGTCCGGCGCGTGCTCGGCCGCGGTCACCTGCGGGTGCGAACCGGGGCGCGACGCGTCGCGCGCGTGGCAGTTCAGGCATCCCTGTCGCGGATCGATCTTCAAGGGCGCCGGCGCCTGATCATCGCCCGACGCGTGGCGCCCGGCGGCCCCGTGGCACGCCTCGCACCCGATCCGTCCGTGAGCCCCGCCGGTCTTGGCCTCGACCACGTCAGCGTGGCAGTCGGCGCACGCGTCCCGGCCGGCGTGCACCAGCGGTTTGTGGCGGTTGAGATCGATCGCCCCGGCCCGATAGTGGCCGAGTACGCCGAAGTCATCTGGCACGAACGCGGCTCGCAGCACGAAGAACGCGCCGATGCCGACGACGAAGAGCGCAGCCATACGGAAGACGTGCTGGGCATGTCGGCCTGGGCGGGTCATGGACGGACCTCCGGGAAGCGTCGGCGCACCGGCAGAGTCGGGTGTGCGAGGTGTCGGTCTGCCGGGAACCCGGCACGACCGGCGGATGGGCCGGACCCAGGCGGCTGGGGCGCCGCCGGACGGGCGAACGTGCGGCGTGGGGGCACGGATTTCGTCTCGAAGCGTCAGCGATAGACGAACGTTCGTTCTTGAAAGTGACGAATTGTCGACGACTGATGCGGCAGGATCGCAGTACCCGTGCCAGCGCGGACACGAGGCATCCCGCCGGGCGAACGGGAGGCGCTGCGGCCCGCCAGGAGCCACAGGGGACGCGCAGGGCTTGACACGATCCAATGTTTCGATTATTCTAGAAATATGGTTGCTCGAAAGGACGTCCCCGACGTTGCCCGCCTCGCCGACATGATGGCCGCCATGGGCGCCGAGCCCAGGCTCCGCATCATGCGCCTGCTGCTCTCGGCGCACCCCGAGGGCCTGGTCGTCACCGACATCCAGGCGGAACTCGGCATCGCGGGATCCACGCTCTCCCACCATCTCGAGAAGCTCCGCCACGAGGACCTGGTGACGGCAACACGGGAGGGCACGTTCCTGCGGTACACCGTCCGGACCGACACCCTGCGCACCCTGCTCACGTTCCTCTACGCCGAGTGCTGCGGCCGCAGCCGCGTGGTGGAGCCTGAAGACCTGTTGCGATCATGCCAGTGCTGAACCCCGACCGGCGCAGGCCCGGTCCGGAACGAGTCGAAAAGGGGCCTGGCCCCTTTTTCGGGAGGAGTGAACGTATGTCAGACATCACCAAGGTCGTGAAGGAGCGTTACGGGAAGGCCGCCCTGCGGGTGATGGAGGGCGAAACGGCCAGCAGTTGCTGCGGGCCGGTGACGACGGCGGGATCGTCGTGCTGCGGGCCGGCGCCGCTCGTGCCGGGCGCGGTCGATCCCATCACCGTGAACCTGTACGACGCCGAGCAGACCAACGGCCTGCCGACCGAAGCCGTGCTGGCGTCGCTCGGCTGCGGCAACCCCACGGCGCTGGCGGCCCTGAACCCCGGCGAGGTCGTTCTGGACCTCGGGTCGGGCGGCGGCATCGACGTCCTGCTGTCGGCCCGCCGCGTGGGTCCGACCGGCAAGGCTTACGGCCTCGACATGACCGACGAGATGCTGGCGCTGGCGCGCGAGAACCAGCGCAAGTCGGGCCTCGGGAACGTCGAGTTTCTCAAGGGCGCGATCGAGGCCATTCCGCTGCCGGACAACTCGGTGGACGTGATCATCTCGAACTGCGTCATCAACCTCTCGGCCGACAAGGATCGTGTCCTGGCCGAGGCGTTCCGGGTGCTGAAACCCGGCGGCCGCTTCGCGGTGTCGGACGTCGTCGTCCGCGGCGAGATCCCGCCCGCCATCCGGCGCAGCGTCGAGCTGTGGGTGGGGTGTATTTCCGGCGCTCTCGACGAAACCGTCTACATCGAGAAGCTGCGCCGGGCCGGGTTCGAGCAGGTGTCGATCGAGCCGACGCGCGTGTACCGCGCCCGGGACGCCCGCGAGTTCCTGAACACGCAGGGCATCGACGTGGACGAGATTGCGCCGCTGGTCGACAACAAGTTCTACAGCGGCTTCATCCGGGCGGTGAAACCCGCGCGGTAGGTCGCCAGACGGCCCGGGGATCGGCCACCGGTGGCTCAGTTCGCCGACCGGGTCTTCGCGTGCAGCGCGCCGACGTCAGAGCACGATGTTGAACAGGTACCCCATGAGCAGGATGCCGGCGCCCACGACGCCGACGAATACGGCGATGAGCCGGGGCTTCAGCACCTTGCGCAGGATGATGACCTCGGGCAGGGACAACCCGATGACCGCCATCATGAACGCGAGGACAGTGCCCAGCGCCGCGCCCTTCTCGAGCAGCGCCTGGACCACGGGAATGATGCCAGCCGCGTTGGAGTACATCGGGATCCCGAGCAGCACGGCCGCCGGCACCGCCCACCAGGCGTCCCTGCCCATGAACGACGCCATGAACTGCTCGGGCACATAGCCGTGGATGCCCGCGCCGACGGCGATGCCCGCCAGGACGAATGGCCACACCTTGCCGACGATGTCCCGCACCGCGTCCACGCCGGCCTGCACGCGTTCCGCCCAGCTCAGGACGGGAGCGTCGCTGGCGCCCGGCGCGGTCCGGATCTCCCTCACCCAGTCTTCGACGTGGTGCTCGAGGCGGAGGCGGCCCAGGACCCACCCCGCCGTGATCGCGATCGCGAGACCGGTACCCGCGTACAACGCCGCCACGCGCCACCCGAACAGGCCGAACAACAGCACGAGGGCGACCTCGTTCACCATGGGCGCCGAAATCAGGAACGAGAACGTGACGCCCAGCGGCACGCCGGCGGTGACGAACCCGATGAACAGCGGAACGGCCGAGCACGTGCAGAACGGGGTGGCCACGCCGAGCAGGGCCGCGAGGATATTGCCGGTGGCCTCGCGCCGCCCCGCCAGCACTCGGCGCGTGCGTTCCGGCGTAAAGAACGACCGCACGATGCCCACGCCGAAGACTACCAGAACGAGGAGGAGCAGGACCTTCGGCGTGTCGTAGACGAAGAACTCCACGGCCGAGCCGAGGGGGCTGGCCGGATCGAGGCCGAGCCAGTCGCGCACGACCAGGTGCGAGAACGGGATCAGGCTGTTGTAGACGAGCCACCAGGCCACGAGGGCCCCGGCACCGGCGCCCGCCGTACCGGCTCGGCCAAGGCGACGCCACGTGGCGGATGTCGTCATGCCGGGTTCGCCCCAAACAGCACACCCAGCCGCCGCACCAGTTCGTCCCGGACGCGCCGGAACGCGTCGGCGCGGCCCGTGTCCGAACCGGTCACGGCCGCAGGGTCGGGCAATCCCCAATGGAGACGCCGGGCGCGGCCGAGGAACACAGGACACTCCTCTTCGCCGCAGAGGGTGACGACCAGGTCGACCTGCTCGGCGGGGATCTCGCTCACATGTTTCGATCGGTGGCTCGAGATGTCGATGCCCATCTCGGCGAGGGCCGCGATGGCCTCCGGCCGGACCCGGGTGGGCTGTGAGCCCGCCGACCAGATGGTCACACCGGCCGGGGCGAGCGACCGCGCAATGCCCTCGGCAAGCTGACTGCGGGCCGAGTTGGCCACGCACAGGAACAGCACTCCGCGGGGGCCGTGCGCCCGCGCATCAACGGCTTCAGCCTGCCATTCGGGATGCGTTTCGTTGGTGTCCACGGACTCACCTCGCGCAGCCGGCGCCCGCCATCCGGCGCCGCCGGCAGCACGACGTTGAACAGACGACCCACACAGGGTATGTTGGGTCCGCCGACATGACACGCACGATTCCCACAAGACCCCACGTGCTGCCTGGCCTGGTGGCGGCCTCCAAGGCGATGGGCCATCCGGCCCGGCTGCGCATCCTCGCCATGCTCCAGCCGGGCCCGCTCTGCGTCTGCCAGATGACCGCCGTGCTGGGCCTCGCCACATCCACCGTGTCTGGCCATCTTGCCGAGTTGCGCCGGGCCGGCCTGGTCACCGAACGCAAGCAGGGGAAGTGGGTCGAATACACCCTGGCCGCCGACGGCCCCGCGCCGGCGCTGGCCGGGCCCGCCCTCCACGGGCTCAAGGCCGACCCGCAGGTGCGGGCCGACGCCGACATGGTGCGCCGCCTCCGCGCCGTGCCCGTCGAGACCCTGTGCCTCGTCGGCATCGACCTGAAGACGCCCGCCGGCACCCGCCGGGTGGGGGGCCGGGGGCCCGCGCCGCGGCGTCCAGGCGCACGATAGGCGGCCATCGGATCGGCTACGACGCCGCCGTGTGAATCCAGACCTGTGCCTCCTCAACCGTCGGCACCCTGCCCTGCGAGACGAGGCGGCCGTCGATGGCCACGGCCGGCGTCGACAGCACGCCGCGCATCGCCGCGATCCGTAGGTCTTCGATCTTCTGCACCAGATCGTCCCCCGCCTGACGGCCCGACCGCTCCAGCGCCAGCGCCATGATTGTCGCCGTCTGCTTGCACCGTGCGCACCCGGGACCGAACACCTCGATCAACATCCGTCTCCTCCCCGCGAGGGCCCGCCTCCGTGCCCTCCGCGTCGATCCAGCCTCACGTCTGCCGTGCCGGCGACGTCGCGAAATACCTGCGCTGGAACCACAGCGCCACGTTGACGAGCCCGATGAGCGCCGGCACTTCCACCAGGGGACCGATCACCGCGGCGAACGCCGCGCCGTGGTGGATGCCGAAGGTGCCGACCGCCACAGCGATGGCCAGCTCGAAGTTGTTCGACGCCGCCGTGAACGACAGGGTGGCCGACTGGCGGTAGTCCGCGCCCACCGCCTTCCCCATGAAGAACGACACCACGAACATCACGACGAAGTAGATCAGCAGCGGGATCGCGATGCGGACCACGTCGTACGGCAACTGGACGATGGTCTCGCCCTTCAGCGAGAACATCACCACGATCGTGAACAGCAGCGCGACGAACGTGATCGGGCTGATCTTCGGGATGAACCGCGCGTGGTACCAGTCCTTCCCCTTGAGGCCGACGAGCGTGAACCGGGTAGCGACGCCCGTGATGAACGGAATCCCGAGGTAGATGAACACGCTGGTGGCGATCTCCCCGATGGTGATGTCCACCGCCACGCCCTGCAGGCCGAACCATGACGGCGCCAGCGTCACGAAGAGATAGGCGTACACCGAGAAGAACAACACCTGGAAGATCGAGTTGAACGCCACGAGCCCGGCGCAGTACTCCGTGTCGCCCTTCGCGAGTTCATTCCAGACGATCACCATGGCGATGCAGCGCGCCAGGCCGATCAGGATCAGGCCGACCATGTACTCCGGCTTGTCGGACAGGAACAGGACCGCGAGGGCGAACATCAGGATGGGCCCGACCACCCAGTTCTGCACCAATGACAAGCCCAGCACCTTGCCGTTCCGGAAGACCTGCCCCATCTCCTCGTACCGCACCTTGGCCAGGGGCGGGTACATCATCAGGATGAGCCCGATGGCCAGCGGAATCGATGTGGTGCCCACGCTGTAGCGGTTCAACAGCGGCACGATGCCGGGAAAGACGTAGCCGGCGGCCACCCCGGCAGCCATGGCCGCGAAAATCCAGAGCGTGAGGTAGCGATCCAGGAACGACAACCGGCCGGCGACACCTGCATGCGGATGCGACATGGTCCCTCTGCCCCCGGCGCCGCCGCGCCGTCATTTCGTCAGATGACGAAGTGTAGTAGGGTTGGAGCGGACGGTCAACACCCCGGGGAGGTACCCGGCCGGTACCGTTCCCTGGGATAGAATCCAGGGCAGCCGGTGGCCCCTGCGGCCGCCCGCCCACCCATGCGCGCCCGTAACGTTCACGCACCGTCCAGGCGCCAGTGGCTCCACCGGGTCACCGCGCTGGCCGTGTCCCTGCCCCTCGCCGCCTCGCTCGCCGCTCTGCTGCGGCGCGAACAGGCCCGTCAGGTGCCCGCCGACGTGCCGATCCCCGCGGACGTGCCGGTCGGCCTGTCGGTCGTCGGCGCCGCCGTGGTCTTCCGCGGAGGGGCCGGCGCCGTTCGCGCGTGGTCCGCCCGCTGCACCCACCTCGGCTGCCGCATCGACCGCGTCGTGGCCGACGAGGCCGTCTGTCCCTGCCACGGCTCACGGTACCGTTCCGACGGGACGGTCGCGGCCGGCCCGGCCACCCGCGCGCTGCGCCCGCTGACCGTCATCTCCGATGCCGCCACCGGCGGATGGATCGCCCGTGCCTCCTGAGCCGGACACGCTCCGGACGCCGGCCGACCGTGGCGCTGACGATGCCGGGACGCCGCCTGTGCGCCGGCTCCTGGCCACCCACTACATCCTCTCGACGCCCTGGGGCACGTTTGGCGAACTGGCCACAGCGGCGTTCGCCTTGGCGGCAGCGTCGGGCGTGGCGGTCGCGATTCCCTTCGAGCCGGGAGACGCCTACGCCTCCGTCGCCGCCATGCTGGTGGCCAGTCCCGCGGCCACGTTCTTCCGCAACGTGCACTACTGGGCCGGGCAGGTCTGCCTCGTCCTGACGCTGCTGCACCTGTGGGACCACCTGCGCGCCCGCACCGAGCAGCGTGTCAGCCGCGGCGTCTGGCTCCGCCTCGCGCTCACCCTGCCGCTGCTGGCGTTCATCCTGCTGTCGGGCTTTCTGCTGCGCGGCGACGCCGATGCCCGGCAGGCCTTCCGCATCGTGACCGAGGCGACGGCGCAGGTGCCGCTGCTGGGGACCCTGGCAACCACGCTGATCTTCGGCGCGACCGAGCGCCTCGACGTCACCTACGTCCAGCACGCGGCCACCGCGACGATCCTCGTGTGGCTGTTCATCATCGAGCACACCAGGCGCGTCTGGCCCCGCCCGTCATCGTTCCTGGCGGTCCTGCTGGCCACAGGCGGGATCTCGCTGCTGGTGTCGCCGGGCCTCCATGACGGCCTCGATCCCATCATGAAGGGGCCGTGGTATTTCCTGGGCCTCCAGGAACTGCTGCACTGGACGCCGTGGCCCGTCGTGGTCGTCCTCGCCGGCGCGGCGGTCGTCGGGGCGATCGTCGCGATCCGATCCGCCCAACCGCGCACCGCCTCCTGGGTCAAGGGCTCGCTCCTGGCGCTGCTCGCGATGTACACCGCCCTCTGCGGCGTGGGCGCGTTCCTGCGAGGCGAGAACTGGGCGTTCGCGCCGACGGTGCCGGCGGGGGCCGCGAACCTCCGGCTGGGATTCGTCTTCGGGCCGGGACCGGACGTGCCCCGGGAACTGCCGGTCGCAATGGAGCGGCCGGAAGGCTGTCTCGTGTGCCACGCCGGCGTGACGGGGCTCGGCAACGCGCACCGGCCCGAGGCCGTCGGCTGCGCGTCGTGCCACGGGGGCGACCCGTTCACCCTCGACAAGGCGCGCGCGCACCGCAGGATGGAGGTCGTCGCGGGCAACCTCGCTACTGCCCGGCTCCGCTGCGGACAATCCGCGTGTCATCCGTCGGTGATCCCCCGCGTCGAGCGATCCGTGATGACGACGATGAGCGGCATCATCGCCGTCAATCGGGCCGTGTTTGGTGAACCGCCCCCCGGCGCGGACGGCGGGTTGCCGCACGTGCTGCGCCTGGGCCGGACTCCCGCCGACACGCACCTGCGGCAGTTGTGCGCGTCGTGCCACGTCGGGGCCGCCAAGGACGCCCTGGGCCCCAACGACGAGAGCACACGCGGCGGCGGGTGCAACGCCTGTCACCTCGTCTACAGCCCGGCGGCCCTGGAAGCCCTGCAGCGCTACGAGCGCGACAAGGCCGGCGGTGCCGCGGAGGCGCCGACGGTGCACCCGGCGCTCTCGCTCGACATCGGCAACGGCCAGTGTTTCGGCTGCCACAGCCGGTCCGGCCGCATCTCGACGAGCTACGAGGGCTGGCACGAACTGCACGACCCGGCGGCGGAGGGATACGACCCGTCTCAGCCGTCGCCGTCCCGGTTCCGTGCGCTGGCGGACGAGCGGGTGTTCGGCCGGGTTCTGGCGGACGTGCACCAGGAAAAGGGCCTTGACTGCATCGACTGCCACACCTCGAACGAGGTGATGGGCGACGGCGTGGCCCACGCGCGCAAGAGCGAACAGCTGAAGGTCGCGTGTGAGGACTGCCACGCCCTGCCCGGCACGTCGCTACCCGTGACGCCGGCCGCCGCGATCGATCCCGAGTCGCGGAAGATCCTCGGCGTCCGGCAGTGGCCGGGACCGGCGCCGAGCCACTTCGCCCGGACGCCAGGCGGCGACGTGCTGGTCAACGTCGCGTTGGATGCAGGTGGCGTGCCCGTGATGATCAGGAAGCGGACGGGCGACCGCCGGCCTCTCAAGTCGGCGCTGCCCGTCTGTCTTGAGGGCCCGGGGCACGCCCGCTTGTCGTGCGGCAGTTGCCACACCGCGTGGGCGCCGCGCTGCCCGACGTGCCACACGTCGTTCGACGCCACCGCAGAGGCCTACGACTGGGTGGACGACGGGGACGTGCGGGGCGCGTGGAAGGAGCAGGCCGGGCGATTCACGGCCGATCTGCCGACGCTCGGTGTGCGGCGGCGGGAGGCCGGCGCAGGCGGCCGGCGCGAGGTGATCGACACCTTCGTGCCAGGCATGGTGTTGACCATCGATCGGCCCGCCGGCTCCGGCCGGCCGGCGGAGGCGGTGTTCCGGCGGCTCTACGCCCGCATGGAGCCCCACACGACGCGCCGCGAGGTCCGATCGTGCGTGTCGTGCCACAACGATCCGGTGGCCCTGGGATACGGACGCGGAGACCTGCGGTTCGAGCGGACGCCGGATGGCGGGCGGTGGCGTTTCTTACCCGCGGCGGCGTTGTCGCCGTACGACGGTCTGCCGGCTGACGCCTGGATTCCGTTTCTCGGGACACGGACGGGCATGCTGTCCACGCGTGACGACGTGCGACCGTTCACGGTGGAGGAGCAGCGGCGCATTCTCACCGTCGGGGCGTGCCTGACCTGCCACCAGCCGGACTCGCCGGTGATGCGGGATTCGGTGCGCGACTTCGCGGCACTGTTCACGCGCCGGACGCGGCGCTGCCTGGCGCCGGTCTGGGACTGACCTGGTCGGCCGGCGATCGCCGGCTGGCCGTCCCCGTACGCAAGGATCCCCTGGCCGGGCGGCACGCCACGGTGCCCGGCCAGGGGATGAACGGCGGCGAGTCCCGCCCTAGAAGATGTAGTTCAACCCGACGTAGAAGCCCACGCGGCTGCCCGTCGTGTCGGAGAGGAACGGCTGCGAATCGTTCAGGTCGCCGAACGACAGCGTCGAGTTGATGAGCACGTTCTTCGACGCCCGCACGTTCACACCGACGGCCTGCGTGATGGTGCGGTAGTCGAGGTCCGAGAACCCCGCGAACGACGACGACATCAACGCGAAGTCGAGGGCGCCGGCGGGCGCCGCGGTGCCCGGGATGATGTTCGACGCATCGTAGACGAACGAGTTGATGCTGGCCTTGCCGCTGTTGTACATCGTGGTCGCGAAGACCTCGGCACGCGAGCCGGCGAGGAACTGCAGGTTGACGAACGCGGTCTGGGTTTCACCCTTGTAGCCGGCCTGATCGAGCACGGACCCCAACTGGGTCCCGGTGATGCCGCCCGCTCAACCACCGAAGTTGAGCGTGCTGAACACCGTATCCAGCGTGTCCTTCTGGTATCCCCAGCCTGCCGCCAGTGTGAACCGGTCGTTCGGAGCCACGTAGACTTCGACGCCGGGCATGTGGATCGCGTGGCTCCACGTCGAGTAGTTGAGCTCGTCGTTCTGCAGGTCGCGGTAGCGGTAGTGGCCCGACACCGTGAACTTCTGGGACGGCGCCCAGGTGGCGCTGCCCTCGACGAACAGGCTGTCGGTGGGATGCGCGCCGAGGTTGGCCATCCGCGAGTTGTACATCTCGAAGTACTGCAGGGACAGCGGGCCGAAGGGCAGCCCGCCTGGTGTGGGCGACGTCTGCAGGATCGCCGGCTTCGCCGCGTGGATGTTGGCGAAGGGGTCCGTCGTCATCGCCTGCTCGTAGCGCGCCCGCAGGCTCGTGGCCTTGTTGGGGCGGAAGTACGCCGACGCCTTGAAGGTGTTCGTCGTCGTCTTCTCGACGTGGAAGTGCTCGCGCTCGATCGCCTCGTACTCGTAGCCGAGGTTGATCGACGACCGCCTGCCCGGGCGGAACGCCAGTTCGAGGGCCATCTCTGTCGGGCTCCGGGTGGCGCTCGACTCGGTGTAGTAGTCGAGCGGCAGCATCCCGGGGTACTGCTGGGCGTAGGTCAGGCCCGCGGCCGGGCCGGCCGGCGCGACGGGCTCCACGACGTCCACGAAGACGCTCTCAGTTTCGATCTCGTACTTGCGGAAGAAGCCCTTCACGAAGGCCTTCTTTCCCAGCGGGATCGTCACCCTGGCGTGCCCGCCGGTGAAGTCCGCGCCGATGCCCGAGTTGTCGTTCTCGGAGCGGGCGTGGGTGAAGTTGCCCGAGATCGCGCCGCTGCCGGGGAACGCGTAGGCAGCCCGCACGGTGCTGGTGCGCTTGGTCTGGCGCGGCACCAGGTCGAAGGGCAGCGCGCCGTTGTTGTCGTCGTACTGCACGCGGCTCACGAAGACGTCGAGCAGCGTCACCGGGTGCACGGCGTTGTCGTAGGTGTTGGTGGGCGTCGCGCCGTTCTCCTCGAACGTCCGGTTCTCGAAGGTGTAGTCCATCGTGAACCGGCCCGCGCTCACCCGCGCGCCGGCGGCCAGCGTATTCGTGGTCTGGTCCATCACGCGGCCCACCGACTCGATGTGGCAGTTCGCGCAGTGGGACATCGTCAGGCCCTGGTGCACGCCGTCGCGCATGATCATCTTGTGGCTGGCGAAGAGCTGGACGTTCTTCGTGGCCGCCACCGTGACGTCGGTGTTCAGGATGCCGTTCGTGGAGCTGTACTCCGCGCCCGGGTCGTGGTCCGTGGCCCGCACGACGAAGTTGCCGATGCCCGCCCCGACGTAGTCGAGGGGATCGTGGTCCAGCCGGTGCAGGAACCGGTCGAAGGTCACTGAGGCCTTCACCCGGCCGCCGCCAGCCGACAGGTACGCGCCGTACTGCTGGTCGCGGCTGTCGCCACCGTGCGACGCCACCAGGTCGTACTTCAACGTGCCGTTGTTACCCCAGAACTGGGCGCCGAAGGCCGGCAGCGTGCCGTCCTTGGCAACCTCGTACTCGTTGAGACGGTTCTGGGTGCCGTCGTTGCTGCCGACCGTGGCGCCGACGGTGACGGCCCCCTCGGTCTTCGGCTGAGGCGCTTGCGCGAGGGCGCTGCCCGACAGGGCGGCGACCAGGGCCAGGCTCAGCGTCAGGGTCTGTGCGAGACGCGTGTTCATGGTGGTCACCTCGTTATCGGGTAAAGGCCTTGCCCTTGCCGGTCACGCCCTGCGACGGCAGGTCGGAGCCGTGCACCTTGAAGTGGCAGTTCGTGCAGCGCGTGTTGTACGCCTGCATGAAGCCGGTGGCGCCGCCCGTGTTTGCGATCAGGCCCGCCGACGGGCTCAGGTACGGTGTCGTCTGGCCGACGCGCGCCGCGTGGAAGTGCATCTCGTGGCACTGCAGGCAGAGGAACGGCTCGTTCTGCTTCAGCATGTTGTTGGCCATCGCCCCGTGGGGGTCGTGGCACGTCATGCAGCTCTCCTCCACCGGCGCGTGCTCGAAGATGAACGGCCCCTGGTGCTGGGTGTGGCACGACAGGCACAGGTCGTTCGCCCGCTCCGTGGTCTTGACCGACTTGATGCCGCCGCCGTGCGACTCGTGGCACGAGCTGCAGCTCATCCGGCCCTCGCGGATCGGATGGCGCGACTGCGACATGAGCTTGGTGCGGATCTGCTGGTGGCAGCCGAGGCACAGTTCGGTCTGCGGCTTGGACAACGAGCCGCGCGCCGCCGGCGCCGTCGCGTGCGACACGGCGAAGCCTTCGGCCTTCTGGAGCATCCCGCTGATCTGCCGCGACTGGTGAATCCGATGGCAGTCCGTGCAGGTGACGCCGGACATCTGGTGGGCGCTGCCCGCCCATTCCATGGCGTGCCCCGTACGATGGCAGCTCAGGCAGGCTTGCGCCGCCTCGCTGTCCGACAGGTTCTTGAACGAGCGGATACCTTCGGCGCCGCCTCCGGCCTCGGCATGCTTACTGCCGGGACCGTGACACGCCTCGCAGGCCGCGTACTCGGTCCCGCCGTCCTTGAGGACCAGTTCGCTGTGCGCCGAGCGGTCGAACTGCGCCGTCACCTCCTGGTGACAGCCGGCGCAGGTATCCTTCCCGGCTGCCGTGGCGGCCTGCTGGGGCGCCTGGGGCCCCAGCACCGTCACCGCGGCAATCAATAATCCGTGAATGAGTTCCATCGTCTGCCCCTCCGGGGCGATGACAGGGTTGACACGACAGACCGGCCGGACAGGCTGGTCCGAGTCCAGACAGGGCAAGGCTCGTGCCGTCAGGCCCGGTGCGGGACGGAACGGCTGAAATCCTGATAGTTGTTTATTTACAGTTGTTTACGGACAGAGACTCGGGATCGAGATCGCAGAGAGCGGCTGGCTGGTCCGTCGGATTGACAGTTTGTCTCAGTGTCAGCGCCAGACGAGGCCACAACCAGGACAAGTTGTCACTTTCAACGTCGGCGCGCTCGTATTCTGGCGCCAGGACCCCCTGAGGCGTAGGGGTCTTCAACGCGAACGGGCCCCGCGCAAGGGATCACGGCCCGATCCGGGTCAACGTTCGTCAGCGGAGGCGTGACAATCTGTCACACGGACCGGTGGTCCTGATGGAATCGGGCCAGGCGTTCTCGGAGCGCGGGGAACTGCTCCCGCTGGATCAGGGACGTGCAGGCGCGGAGACCCTCGGTCCGCAGGCTGCCGGTGGTCCCGAGCGCAATCGCGCTGACGCCGTAGTAGACCAGTTCCCGCAGGAGTTCCTCGCCGCTCAGCCCTGGGTAGGAGAAGGTGAAGTAGAAGCCGTCGGCGATGGGCTCCTCGAGATCCTTGTCATAGACGATGCGGAAGCCGTTCTCGGTGAAGATCCGCTTCATCTCCCGGGCCTTCTCGCCGTAGTCGCGCACGCCGGCGATATAGTCGTACTCGCCGTCGTTGACCGCCTTCAGGATTGCCGCCAGGGCGTACTGGGCCGAGTGGGACGTGCCGGACGAGAGCGCGTAGATCGATCCGAAGACCAGGGCGTAGCCCAGCTGGTCGGACGGATAGTACCGCTTCAGGTCGGGCGCCCGGGTATTCCAGATCGCGTCGGACACGACGAGCATGCCGATGCGCTCGCCCGCGTAGCTGAACACCTTCGAGCTCGAGATGAGCAGCACGAACCGGTCCGTGTGGTGCGCGACGCTCGGCTGGAACGGGGGCTGCCCCGGGTGCGAGTAGTCGCGCCTGAAGTCCATGCCGAAGTACGCCAGGTCCTCGATCACCACCGCCCCGTACTGGTCGGCGAGGGAGGCAATCGTCTTCAGCTCATCCTCGGTGAAGCAGATCCACGACGGGTTGTTGGGGTTCGAGTAGAGAATCGACGAGACCTTGCCCGTGTCGAGGTGGCTCTTGAGCTTGTCGTACAGCTTCGGCCCCCGGTAGTCGTAGACGTCGAAGCTCATGTAGTCGTGGCCGAGGATGCGGCACTGCTGCTTCTGGACCGGGAAGCCCGGATCGATGAACAGCGTGCCCTCGCGATGCGCCCACATCCGGTTGATCGTCATGAAGCACGCCATGGCGCCCATCATCGATCCCACGGTGGGCAGGCAGTGCTCGGGATCCACCGCGACGTTGAGGAACTGCTTCACGAAGCGGGCGATTTCGGCCTTGAGCGGCGCCACGCCCTGGATATCGGGGTACACGGCGGCCACGCCGCGCCGCAGCGCGGCAATCTGGGCCTCGACGGCAATCGGGTTGGGCGGCAGGCCGGGGATGCCCATCTCCATGCGCACGTACCGCTCCCCCGAGGCGCGTTCGATGTCGTCGATGAGCTTCTTGATCTCGCGGATCGAGGCCTTCGAGAGGCTCTGGAGGCCCGAGTCCTCTATCGCGCGGGTGACGAGGTCGGCGTTGACGGGTGTCTGTCGTGTGGTCACGATGCCCTTCCCAGATGAAGTGTCGTCGTGTCTGTCCGGCGGCCGCGGCTGCCGGGAGGGGCGAACACGGCTGGCAGTCCTGATTCTGTCACCAAGCCTCGCGCCGAGACAACGGCCCGCGGGGTCAGGCCCCGGGGGCTGCGGGCCCCTCACCCGTCCGGGCGTCGGGAGCCGCGCCCGGCCTGGGCAGGAGGGCCACGGCCACCGCGCCAGCCAGCGCGAGCCCGATCAGCACCGCGAATCCTGCGCCGTACCCGCCGGTCTGATCCCGCAGGTAGCCCACCAGCATCGGCACGGTGGCCTCGGCCACGCCGTCGGCCGTGAGGATAATGCCCATCAGGCGTCCCATGACGCGCACGCCGAACAACTCCGCGGCCATGAGCGGGATGATCATGTAGTCGCCGCCGAGACCGATCCCGAAGATGATCGCGAAGGCCATCACGGCGCCCGGCACATGGACGCCGAAGAGAATCGGGATGGCTCCGGCGACCAGGAGGTAGATCAGCAGCATCACGTACTTCTTCGGGAAGCGGTCGGCCAGCCACCCCATCAGCAGCCGCCCGACCAGGCTGCAGGCGAGCACGAGCGACGCCACGCCTGCGGCCTGCGCCTGCGTGAAGTGCTGGTCCAGGCTGAGGAACAGCTTGAGGTGCTGATTCGTGCCGCCCACCGCGCCAATCGAGCACATGCTGCCGATGGCCAGCAGGTAGAACGCCGGTGTCCGGAACACCCAGCCGAGCGGCGCCAGCGGCGCCGGGCCCGCGACGGCGGCGGCCGCCGCGTCCGGGGGGTGTTCCTGCACGAAGAACGCCATCGGGAAGGCCACCAGCACGATGAGGGCGCCCAGGCATGCGAGCGCCACGTGCCAGCCGTAGAGCTGGACGAGCCAGACCGAGAGCAGCGGCACGAGGGCGCCGCCCAGGCCGATGCCCACGTAGGCGAGGCCCATCACCCGTCCGCGCGTCTTGTCGAACCAGCGCGTGAGCAGGACCTGGTTGGGCAACGGGCCGGCACACACGTACCCCAGGGCGTTGAACACGTAGAACACGAAGAACAGCCACAGCACGCCGCCGGTGTAGCCGAGTCCCGCCACGGCGCCCCCGGCCATCAGGATGCCGGCCAGCATCAGCCGCCGGGGGCCGAACCGGTCCACGACCCACCCGGCCAGGAAGCCGAAGAGCGGCCCCACCAGCAGCTTGCTGATGGCGTTGCCCGAGGTCACCTGCGTGCGGGTCCACCCGAACTCGGTGACCATGAAATCGTAGTAGAACGGCAGGCCGTACAGGGCCAGGCCGACGATGGCGAACAGCGACAGGAAGGCGGTGGCCGCAACCTGGGTGCGGCGCAGAGTAGTGGCGGCGGCTGGCGGCGTCGTCATGTGGCGCGGGCCCTCCGGGGCGGCTCATTATGCTGCATTTCTCCGCTTGACGACGCTGGTCTTGCGGTATCATCGGGCGCGTCTCTGGATTTCTCCCGTCACTTCATCCCCCGTCGCAAGGAGACCAGCATCATGTCCCTGAAAGAGACTCTGAAGCAGAAGATCGAAGAATTCCGGCCGCGCACGACGCGGCTGACCAAGGAATTCGGCAAGATCGTCATCGACCAGGTCACGATCGACCAGGCCATCGGCGGTGCCCGTGACGTCCGCTGCCTGGTGACGGACATCTCGTATCTCGATCCGCAGGAAGGTATCCGCTTCCGCGGGAAGACGATCCCCGAGACCTTCGAGGCGCTGCCGAAGGCGCCGGGCTCCAAGTACCCGACGGTCGAGTCGTTCTGGTACTTCCTGCTGACCGGGGAGGTCCCCACGCAGGCGCAGGTCGACGAGGTGATGGCCGAGTGGAAGACGCGTCAGGCCGTGCCCGAGTACGTCTTCGACGTGCTGCGCGCGCTCCCGCGGGACACCCACCCGATGACGATGCTCTCGATCGGGCTCCTCACGCTGCAGAAGGGCTCCAAGTTCCTGGCCTATTACAACTCGGGCAAGTTCAACAAGGGCGCGGCGTGGGAGTACGTCTACGAAGACGCCTCCGACCTGGTGGCGAAGATCGCCATCGTCGCGGCCTTCATCTACAACCTGAAGTACAGGGGCGACAAGCAGGTCGGCATCGACCCGGCCCTCGACATGGGCGCGAACTTCGCCCACATGATCGGCCAGAGCGAGGAATACAAGGACGTGGCCCGGATGTACTTCATCCTGCACTCGGACCACGAGTCGGGCAACGTCTCGGCGCACACCACGCACCTGGTGCACTCGGCGCTGTCGGACCCGTACTACGCGTACTCGGCGGGCCTGAACGGCCTGGCGGGGCCGCTGCACGGCCTGGCCAACCAGGAAGTGCTCGACTGGACGATGAAGTTCCAGGCGAAGTACTGCGCGGACCAGGAGCCCACGAAGGAGCTGATCACCAAGGCCCTGTGGGACACGCTGAACGCCGGCCAGGTCATCCCGGGCTACGGCCACGCCGTGCTGCGCAAGACCGACCCGCGTTACATGTCGCAGCGTGAGTTCTGCCTCGGCACGCCGGGCCTGAAGGACGATCCCCTCTTCAAGCTCGTGTCGATGATCTTCGAGGTGGCGCCGGGCGTGTTGACCGAGCACGGCAAGACGAAGAACCCGTGGCCGAACGTGGACGCGCAGTCGGGCGTCATCCAGTGGTACTACGGCGTCAAGGAGTGGGACTACTACACGGTGCTGTTCGGCGTGGGCCGGGCCCTGGGCTGCATGGCCAACATCACGTGGGACCGCGGCCTCGGCTACGCCATCGAGCGGCCGAAGTCGGTCACGACGGCGATGCTCGAGAAGTGGGCCGCCGAAGGCGGCCGCAAGCTCGCCTAGGGGTCGGGACGCTTGTAGTACCGAAGGCCTCGCGGCTCACGGATCTGTCATTCAAGGGGCTCGCCGACGTCATTCCAGAGTCGGCGAGCCTCTTCGCACCTCTCCTGCGTTACTCCTGAGTCTTCCACGCGATGGCATCGAAGGCCACCGGTTCGGCGCCGCGGCCGGTGATATGCGCCACGATCTGCCGGGCATGGAAGCGGCCGTTCTCGATGAACCAGCGGCTCGTGTGCAGGCCGCCACAGACCGTTCCCGCCAGGTAGACGCCTGCCCGGTTGGTCTCGAAGGTCACGTCGTCGTAGACAGGCGTCCGGTATTCGTCTTGCCCGATGGCGACGCCCAGCGCCTCGATCAGGGCGTAGTCCGGCCGGTACCCCGTGAGCGCCAGCAGCCAGTCGTTCGCGATTTCACGGCTCCCGTCAGGCGTGTGCAACACCACGGAGGCAGGCCGGATCTCGGTGACCGTGGTATTGAAGAACGCGGTGATGCTGCCTTCCTTGATCCGGTTCTCGAGGTCCGGCCGGATCCAGTACTTCACCTTCTCGGAGATCGCGGATCCGCGGACGATCATCGTGACCTGCGAGCCATGCCGGTAGCAGTCGAGGGCGGCCTTCGCTGCCGAGTTCTTTGCCCCGACGATGGCCACCTTCTGCCCGACGTAGGCGTAGGGTTCCCGGTAGTAGTGGGTCACGCTCGGCAGGTCTTCCCCTGGCACGCCGAGGAGGTTGGGGGCGTCGTAGAACCCGACGGCGACGATGACGTGCCGCGCCAGGTGCGCCCCCCGCGACGTCACGACCCTGAACCGGCCCCGCTCGCCCTCCACAGCCGTCACGCGCTCGTAGAGGCGCAGATCGAGGCCCTCGCGCGCGGCAACGGTCCGGTAGTACTCCAACCCCTCTTCGCGCGTGGGCTTGTACCCCTGCACGGGAAACGGGTGGCCGCCGATCTCGATGAGGTCCGGTGTCGAGAAGAACTCCATGCGCGCCGGATACCCGACGATGGAGTTCACGAGCGCGCCCTTGTCGATGACGCGCGCGGTGAGGCCGGCGCGCTTCGCCTCGATGGCGCACGCCAGGCCCACCGGGCCGGCGCCGACGATCACGACATCGCACACAAGCAGATCCTCCAGGGTGGCCGGTCCTCGCCGCCACCCCCCAGCCCAGTCCACCTCGCCCACGGCTGCGACCGAGTCAGCCCGCGACGGGTCTCGCCCCTACTTCGCCGCTGACACCGGCTTCGCCCTGACGCCGTCGAAGGTGATCCGCACGGGCTGGATGGTTCCGTCCGCGTTGAAGCGCATCTCGTCGATGCAGACCTCGCGGTGGTTGCCGTTGGTCGTCCCGAGCGGGCGACGATGATAGACGATATACCACGTGTCAGAGCCCGGCATCGGGATGACGGAGTGGTGCCCGGCGCCGGTGGCCACCGCCGGATCCTGCTGGAGGATCTTCCCGGCGCGCATGAACGGCCCCGTCGGGCTGTCGCCGATGGCGTACGCCACGCTGTAGTTCGGCCCGCCCCACCCGCCTTCGGACCACATCAGGTAGTACTTCCCGCCGCGCCTGAAGACGAAGGGCCCCTCGACGTAGTGCTCGGGGGTGATCGGCTTGAACACCTCGCCGTCGGGGAACGGCTCGAACCCCAGCAGGTCGGCCCTCAGCCGCGCGACGTTGCAGTGCTTCCAGCCGCCGTAATACAGATAGTGCCGGCCATCATCGTCGCGGAAGACAAAGGGGTCGATCGGCTGGGCGCCGTGGTGGAACCGGTCCACCAGCGGCCGCCCCAGGGCGTCGGCATACGGCCCCTCCGGACGATCGGCCACGGCGACGCCGATGCCCCCTTCTTCCTGGTCGCTCTGAATGTCGTTGGCCGCGAAGAAGAGGTAGTACTTCCCGTTGGCGCGGATGGCCGAGGGCGCCCACAGCGCGAACGCCGCCCAGGGAATGCGACTGATGTCGAGCACCCGCGGGTGTTTCGTCCAGTGAACGAGGTCCTTCGACGAGAAGGCATCGAGGAACGTCTGCTTCAGGTACTGCGGGTTGATGGCCTGACGCTGCCGCGGCGTGAGCCGTGTCGTGTCGAGGGGCACCGGCGCCGGATAATCGTCGGACCACGTCGGGAAGATCCAGTACCGATCGCCGTACACGATCGCTTCCGGATCCGCGTACCAGCCCTCGAACACCGGGTTGCCGGACAGGCCGCGGGCCTTGAGCGAGGGGTCGGGCTTCGGCGGCAGGGCCGGGCGCACCTCCAGCGTCACGGTCCCTGACACGTCGTCGGCAAGGCGCCAGTACGCGCCCTCCCGTGAGGCCGCCACCGGCTGGCCCCCGCGGTACACCGCGGAGAACCCGGACGGCGCAGGGATATCGACCCGCGCGCGCACGCCGGCGGGCAGCGCCAGCGTCATGACGAACGTCTCGCCGCGGCGCCACTCGACACGGATCGGTCCCCGGGGCGTCGGCACCGTGCCGGCGGCGTGCGCCAGCATTCCTGGATGGGGGCGGATGCCGGCCCTGACCCATCCGGGCAAGAGCGCCCGGGCGCCGAGCACGTAGCGCGGCAACAGGTTGGCCGGCGCGGCGCCCCAGGCGTGGTTCCAGTCCTGGTTCGGCTTGTACTTCTGGTCCCACGCCTCCCACGTGATCGTGGTGCCGCTCTCGATCATGTGGCGCCAGCTGCGATCGGAGGCCGCCGTCATCAGTGCCAGCGCCTGCGCGTCGGCCCCGTGCTCGAACAGGCCCTCGAGCAGATACTGCGCGGCGTACACCGAACAGGCCATACCGCGCGACACGAGCCAGGCCGCGACCCTGCGGGCGTGCTCCGGCGGCACGAGACCGAACGCAAGGGGAAACAGGCTGGCATGCAGCGAGGCGTGGTCCGTGCCTTCGCCGTCGCGGTACACGCCGCGGACCGGATCGAACAGCACGCGCTGGAACACCTCCCGGCCGGCCCGTTCCCGCGCGCGGTAGTCGGCGGCCTCGGCGTCGCGACCCAGGGCGGCGGCCAGATCGGCCATGAGCGCGAGCGCTCGCAGGTGGAAGGCGTTCACCACGGTATTGACCGGCGTGAAGACGAACCCGTCCCGCTCCCCTGCCGGCCAGTCGACGATGTCCTCGCGGGTGCGCTGCGCCTCGCCGCTCACCAGAAGACCGTCTTCGCGGGCACGGCCGAGCAGCAGTTTCGGCTTCAGCGCCTCGTACCGCGCCGCGAGCCACGCCGTGTCGCCCGTGTGCAGCCAGTCCGCGTGGGCGATGAAGATCATGTGGAACGCCCACTCGGTCGGCCACGTGGGGTTCGCCAGCAGGTGATCGAACGTGTCGCGCGCCATCTGCACGTCGTGGTCCGTGGCGTAGTGGCTGAGCTGGTTCAGGTAGGCATCGGCCTCGTAGGGGATCCGCTCCCGGTCGCCGTCCACGTAGACGCCGGCAAACGTCGTCGCCTTGACGGAATAGCGGCACAACTCCCAGATCCGATCCAGCAGGTCGTCCGACGATTGAAACGCCGCGGCCTCATCGTCCCACGTGCTGGCGAAGGCGGCCTGCCGGCGGACGTGCTCAGCTCGGAGGTCGCCGGGCCAGCCCTCGATCTCGATCCAGCGGAAGGGCGTGACGACGCCCCACTCGGGCGGCGTGAGGATGGCCGCCGGCTGGCGCGTATTGCGCGGGTCTGGAGGCGGTGCGGCCACGACGGGTTGGCTGCCGTCCAGGGACACCTGGACCCTTGAGTACCGGACCGAGCCTGGCGGCGTGCGGTTCACACGCCCGGCCAGGAGGGCTTCGCCGAAGTGGACCGTGACGGTGCCGCTCGTCCCCGGGGGCGGAATCAGCCGGACGTTGCCGAAGGCCACGCGGCCGAAGTCCACGAGTACGACGCCGGCAGCGACCGTCGCAATCCGGACCGGCTCCTGGGGTACGAGGCGCACGGGCGCGGCGTCCAACGACAGCGCGGTGAGGCTGACGGCTGCGGCCCAGGCCGTGGCGACGCGCAGGACACGCATCTCTGGTCTCCCTCTCGGGCGCGGCTACACGGTCGCCGTCGGCAGGTGGTCCTGGAGGAGCGTCGCCGCGTCGCGGACGAACCCCGTGCAGTCGGTCTTGAACGCGTTCCGGTCCCGCGCCGCCTGCAGGCCTTCCGGCGTGGAGATGTCGCACCCCAGCAGGTCCCGGCAGGTCACGGAGCCGTGGCGCGCCCGAAACGCCTGCGTGAAGGCAATCACGGCGTCCTGCGCGGTCTTGCGGCCGTCGGCCGTGCGGCAGTCCGGCCCGCACCACGCGAGGCCGAGCACCATGAACGCACCGGTCACGGCCCCGCACGTCTCCGCCATCTTCATGCCCCCGCCGAAGCCCGCCGCGAGGCGCACGGCGCGCTCTTCGTCGAGCCCGAACCTGGGGCCGAACGCCCCGAGCATCGCCTGCGAACAGGCGCACCCCTCGTCGAACAGCGCGACAGCCTTGTCGATGTCGGTCACGGATGAGACTCCTGAGGGCGTTCCGAGCATACCGCATCCTCGCGGCAGTCCCGGGGGATCGCGCCGTCTACGTGGCCGCCCAGTCGATCCACTTCTCGACCTGCGGCGCCCGATAGGCGAGCATCGCGTCGAGCAGCGCGTCCGCCTCGCGCCCGACCATGATCATCGATCTGTACTCGCGCCGCACGAACCCCTCCTCCACCGTGTGGTCCAGGAAGCCGAGCAGCCGGTCGAAGTAGCCGTCCACGTTGAGGAGGGCGCAGGGTTTGGCGTGCAGGCCGAGCTGGCCCCACGTGAGGATCTCGAACAGTTCGTCGAGCGTGCCCCAGCCGCCGGGCAGGGCGATGAAGCCGTCGGCCAGGTCGGCCATGAGGGCCTTGCGCTCGTGCATGGACCCGACGACGCGGAGGTCGGAGACGCCGAGGTGACCGACCTCGCGGTCCAGCAGGGCCTGCGGGATCACCCC
Organism: uncultured Vicinamibacterales bacterium; assembly: GCA_964396055.1. Taxonomy (GTDB): domain Bacteria; phylum Acidobacteriota; class Vicinamibacteria; order Vicinamibacterales; family JAKQTR01; genus CAYJPV01. Next base: position 39,926 of record CAYNDV010000008.1, read on the forward strand.
GATGACGTGCCCGCCCTCCGCGAGCACGGCATCCGCGAGGATGCCCATCAGGCCGACGCACCCGCCGCCGTAGACCAGGCCCAGGTCGCGGGCAGCCAGCACGCGCCCGAGGCCAGCCGCCGCCTCGGCGTACACCGGCCTGTGGCCGGCGCTCGACCCGGTGAAGACACAGACACGTTTCACGTACGCACTCCTGTCTCGCGGGAGCCACTGCCCGCGCGGCTCGTCGCTTCAGCCTCGCCGCGCGGCGCGCCACTCCTCCGCGGTGATCTCCCAGATCTCCGTGGCCGAGCGTCCCGACACGTAGTCGCGCTGGTCGGTGGCGACGAGGCGCATGTGCTGCTTCTCCGAGATCCGCCGCGAGGCCGCGTTGGCGGCGGCCTTGGGCGCGCGGAGCACGGGGAACTTCAGCACGTCGAACCAGTAGTCGGTGACGGCGACAGCGGCTTCGGTCATCAGGCCCCGGCCCTGCCATGGACGGCCGATCCAGAACCCGCGGTTCTGGTCGTCGCCCGTCATCAGGCTGATGACGCCGATCAACTGGCCGGGTTCGTCTTTCAGGCGCAGGGACCAGTGCCAGGCTTCGCCGCGCGCCATCTGCGGCAGCGCGATGTCGCGCACAAAGGTGAGCGCCCCGTCCGCCGGGTACGGCCACGGAACGATGGCCGCCAGCAGCCGGACGATCTCCCACTGGGCGAACAGCGCCTGGATCGACGGGGCGTCGTCGAGGGTGAGCGGACGCAGCCACAGGCGGGGCGTCTCGAGCGTCGGCGTCATGTCAACGGGCGGACCGCAGCGTGTCGATGTCGAGCTTGCCCATGCCCATCAGCGCCTGGATGGCGGCCTGGCCATGCGGTCCACCCAGAATGTCGCGGAGGTCGGCCGGAACGATCTGCCAGGAGACGCCGAGGGGATCCTTGAGCCAGCCGCAGCGGCTCTCGGCACCGCCGCCGGCCGTGAGCCGGGACCAGTACCGATCGATCTCGGCCTGGGTGTCACAGTTGACGACGAACGAGACGGCCTCGTTGAATCCGAAGTGGTGCTCGCCGGGCCCGTCCATCACCATGAACTTCCGGCCGCCGAGGGCAAACTGCGCGTGCTTGACCGTGCCTTCCCGGCCGGGCTCGCCGGGGCCGTATCGCAGGATACCGTCGACGGGCGAATCCGGAAAGACAGAGGTATAGAGGTTGACGGCCTCCTCGCCGCGGCCGAAGACATCGCCGACGAACAGCAGGCACGGCGTCACCTTCTGCCCGACTTCCGCCACTGGTCCCAGCATCAACTGCCAGGTGAGGCCGAACCGATCGACACCCCAGCCGTACCGTTCGCTCCAGTCGTAGCGGCCGACGGGCATCATCACGCTGCCGCCGTCGGTGAGGGCGGCCCAGAGCGAGTCAAGTTCCCCGACGGACTCGCAGATGACGAACATGGAGATGGCCGGCGTGAATCGGAACTGCGGCCCGCCATTGAGGCCCACCATCGGGCAGCCGTCGAGCTCGAACTCGACGGTGACCGGCGCGGGCGAGCCCCCGAACCGGTTGAGGTGCGTGATCGCGGAACGGTCGAACAGCGACACGTAGAAGGCGGCGGCCTCTTCGGCCTTGCCGTCGAACCACAAACACGGGGTGATCGCGGGGGAGGCTGGCATGGGGCGGTCCTTTCACACGCGCAAGATGCGCGCTGGTGTCGGGAGTTTGTCGGGGCCTGGTCCCGGGGGCATTCTAGCGCACGCGGGAGCGGCGCGCACGCGCGCGAGCGCGGGTGCCGCGCCACAGCAGGTGGCCCAGGCCGGCGCCCGCCACGTTGAGGAGGACGTCGTCGACGTCGGTCGACCTGCGCGACACGAGCGTGATCAGCATCGCGAACTGAACGAGTTCGATGCTTACCGAGACGGCGAGGGCGGCCACCGCTGTCGTGGCACCCCGTCGGCAGCGTGTGCTGAGCAGTGGCAGGAGAAACCCCAGCGGCACGAACAGAACCACGTTGCCGACCAGTTGCCAACCCACCATGCCGCGGTGGTCCTGCACGATCCCGACGATGGTGCGCGCCGGAATGAGGTTCACCGCGGACCAGGCGGGCATGGCGTCGTCGGGTCTCACGCCAACCGGCAGGAAGAGGACCACGTAGAGCAACGCAACCAGGTATCCGGCGAAGAGTCCCTCCAGGACCGCCCGCCGCCCGGGGGCGCGCATGAATAACCGCAGGGCGACCCAGGACACGGTGCCGATCAGGGCCGACACGGGCAGGACCCAGAAGCGGATCACGAGCAGCACGACTACGGCCACGCCGGGAGCACGCAGGTCATCGGCGCACTCCCGAGAGAACGAGACCCAGCCCGGCGATGGTCGCCACGGTGACCGCCAGGATCAGGGCAAGGGTGATTTGCTCGACGGCAGGCGGTGCGCCGTGGCCCGCACCTGCCAGCGGGGCGAACTCCCGGGCACCCGTGAATGAGGCGCTCAGGGTGACGGCCCAGTTCCCGTAGGCGCCGGCCATCAGCATCCGGACGGACAGGCGTTCCCGGCCGGGGCTCAGCCTGATGGCTGACCAGACGGCTCCGAGCCCGAGCAGCAGCAGGGCGTTCATGATCCCGCCCACGTGCGCCGCGAGGCCCATGCGGGCGTTCGGAGCCACGATGGGCGCGAACCCCGTCAGCACCCCGAGCAGGGCCAGCAGGATTCCGTTCCGGACGAGTGGCTTGTTCATGATCTCCTTCGCGCACGCGCACACCAGCGTGGCGAACACACGGGACCTACGGCTGGCGGGTGTGCGCCGCGGGTGTCTGCTGCTGGTCGGGGCGTGGTCCCGGGGGCATTGTAGCGCACGTTGTCGTCGGCCCGGCGCGTGCGCCCGCGTACCTCAGGCCCGCGGCGCCTGCAGTGCAGCGGACTCGATCCCGCGGATGAAGTCGCTCTTGGCGTCCGTGTAGGCGTCCTTGGTGCACCGCGGGGCCAGGTCGCGCTTCGAACGACCTACCTCGCCGTCAGCACTGGCAGATACGCCTTCCAGGGCCCGACCTCATGCGCATACTGCTTCGCCATGACGCGGGCAGCCTGGGCCACGTGACCCAGATCGTGCACCGCCCATGTGGCGAGAAGCTGCTCGAGGGTGACCTCACCGAACTCGGGGTGTTCGCCTCGCAGTGCGAGTTCGGTCGCGGTCAACGCGAATCCGCGCAGCGTGGCCACATTCCGCGACCGCAACTCCCTGAACTCCTCGAGGAGTTCTTCGAGATCGCGGGCACGGTTCCGATCCCTGTGGCGGAGTCGATCGAAGGGTACAAACCGCCGCTCCGGGCCTCCGCCGAGGATGACGCGTGCCCGGGGAATCCAGTCCGTCTCTTCGCCGTCGATCAGGTGTCCGACGACGTCGAAGGCGCTCCAGGTGCCGGGCCCCTCGGCGTTCTCGGTCCAGCGCGGGGGCAGACCGCCGAGCAGGGACCGGAGCACTGCCGGCGTCCGCTCCAGTATCGCGACGACCTCGTCGAGGGAGAACGTGCTCATCATCGGCGGGACCTCCGGACGCCCCGTCTCCTGGCCGCGCCGGCGAGTTCCCGGACGATGCGTTCGACCAGTCTGACGGGAACCGGGTCTGCCAGCGGGAACCGGACGGTGCCCTTGCTGAGCTGATACGGCCCGAGGTCGGCCCCCAGCGCCTGACGCACGGGTTCCGTGACCGGATACAGGGACCAGTGCTCCTTCCACCCCGCGAAGTACACGACGGGCCGCCCGGCTACCTTGCAGGCCGGGATCCGGTAGCTGATCGTCTCTTCGGCGTCCGGCAGCACGTGCCGGATGATCTTCCGCACACGCTGGAGGACCCGCCGGGTCTGGGCCGGCTGTTCCGCGAGGTATTCATCCACGAGGCCGGCCCTGGTCTTCGCCTGCTTCGTCGCCGCCTGCGCGTCTGCCTCGGCCGCCAGCCGCCGTGTGATGTCCGCGTACGCGGCGCGGATCAGCGCCTCCAGCGCACGCGCGTCGACGTCGACGCCGGGCTTCAGCTTGACGTGCCGCATCCGTCTGCCGCTGCCCTGCAGCAGGCTGCCCGGGTCTTCCAGGTCGGCGCCATGGAAGAACCCGATGTTGACGTGCGCCGTGAAGACGCCCACGTAGCCGAATGCGGCGTTCTGCACGCACGCCGTGGGGCAGCCGTCGTGCATGGTCTCCCGGACATCGCGCCCGCACGTCCGCATCCGGGCGAACCACCGGTGCGCGAGCGCGCCGAGTGCGGGCGCCTGCGCCGCGAGCCACGGATCGACGGCCGGATCCCGCCGCCTGGCGCCGGGAAGCCGGAACAGGTCGTTCATCCTCGTGATCCTCCCGTCGGTCCGAATCGCGCCTGCGAGCGCGCCCGTGCCCTGGCGGCCTCGACCTCGCGATCGCGGGGCTGTGCGGCGGTCACCAGGCTGGCCATCAGGGTGCCAATGGCTGACGCGACGTCGTCGACCGCGCGGTCGAACGCTTCGCGATTGGCCTGAGAGGGCGTGTTGAACCCGGAGAGCTTGCGGACGAATTGCAGCGACGCGGCCCGGATCTCGCGCTCGGTGGCGGGCGGCTGGAAGTTGAACAATGTTCTGATGTTACGGCACATACGCACCTCGGGGACCGTCGCGGCGGTCATCCCTTCATCACCGCGGCATCAGCGCAAAGACACCCCAGCCCAGGTATTCACGCGTGTACGCGGCATAGCGCGCCGGTTCCGAGGCCAGTCTGGCTCGAACGTCTGTGGCGCACTCGTCGTCGGGATTGGCGTCGAGCCATCGACGCATGGTGAGCCACTTGGCCGCCTCGTATCTGTCCCAGCCGTCCTGGCCGGCCAGAACCATTTCAACGACGTCGCAGCCAAGGCGGCCACACGACGCGAGCAGGTCTGGCAACAGGAGAAAGTCGGCGATCGACCGGGCAAGACACCCCCTGGCCACATCGTCTGTCGGCGGCAACTGCCGCCAGTAGGGCTCCCCGATGAGGATGATGCCTCCGGGGCGCAGGCTCCGCGACAGCAGTTCGATGGTGCCGACGACGCCCCCGGCGATCCACGTGGCCCCGACACAGGCGGCCACATGGACCTTCTCGTCAGCGACATAGCCGGCCGCGTCGCCATGGATGAACGTGACGCGGTCGGCGACGCCCAGTTCAGCGGCACGGCGTGCCGCCTGCTCGGTGAACAACCGGCTCATGTCGATGCCGAGACCGATGACGCCGTGATCGCGTGCCCAGGTGCACAGCATCTCCCCCGAACCGCTACCGAGGTCGAGCACCCGGGCCCCCGGTTCCAGGCGCAGCGCTGCGCCGAGCGTGGCGAGTTGGTCGGGGGTGATCGGGTTGTGGATGCGGTGAGCGCTCTCGGTGATGGTGAAGATGCGCGGAATATCCACGGCCGAACACGTCCTCTCGGGTGTAGAGAGCCTCACTGAGGCCGGACGACTTGAGGTAGTTGAGCGTCGCCTTCGAAGCATCCCACTAAGGCGTTCGACAGAGTCAGATTGTGTAGCTCGTCTACAAGCTGGGCTTTGTGGTTGGGCACGACTGTGTTCGTCCGCCTAACTAGTATTCGACTGCGAAGCCGGGAACATTTCTGGTCAGTGTATCCACATCAACACCGTCGTCAGTCCCGCCCGCAACCTCAGTCCGGCCAAATGGTAACACCGGCCATCGCGCCGCGAATCCAGGCCGATACCCCGACGACGATTCTCCGTGCAAACCCTGCGGGACTGGCGTGACCCGGAGGGCGAACCGGGGAGGAACGGCAGAAAACCGAATGGCCTTCCGGGCGAGTCATGCGAGCGCGTCCGGACGTGGCCCTACGGGGCCGGCGGGAGCCGTCGTGCGCGCCTCCAGCCCGCCAGCACGTACAGCAGCACGGCGCACGAGGCGCCAACGCCCGCGCCGGACGCGAGCAGCCACGGGATGGCCTGCGCCCGGACCCGGTCCCAGTTGTTGAAGCGGAACCGGATCTCGGAGGCCGCGATCGTCGCCGGCCCGGTCCCATCTGCGAGTTGCAGGCGTCCAGCCTTGACGTGTTCATCGAGCCGCACGCCGCGGACGTACACCTCTACGCGATCCGCGACATCGGGCAACGAGGGGCTCAGCTGCGTCGGCGTCCACCACTGATCGGAGGCCTGCGCCACGTGACCCGCGATGTGGAGGCTCGAGATGAGCAGGACGACGCCCGCGAGCGTCAGCAGGAGCGTTCTGGACTGGTTCATCGGCTCTGGCCTCCCTCTTCCTGCCGCGTTTCGAACGGCCCGACCCGGAGCCCCGACGTCACGTGCGCCTGGCGGCGCCGCGCGTCGGCCGGCGCGGCGGTCGTCGTTCGAACTGCATCAGTTCCACCGGCGCCCCGTCATCGAGAACAAACGCCACCCGCACGCCGTCTGAGGGCGCGTTCGGGGCAATCAGCACCGTCCGGCCCGTGAGGGCTTCGTCGAGATCGTCAACGACGAAGGCGACGTGGGGGATCTGCTTCACCACCTCGGGCACCGGGCAGTCGGGATCGAAGCGCATCCATTCGATGCCGAAGGGACTCGTCTCGAAGCCGCTGACGTGGAGGCCGAGGGCGGGCAGGTGCCGCTCGCCGGGGCGCGGCGCGGCACAGGGAATGCCGAGGTGGTGGTACCGCCATCCGTGGCGGGCGACCGCCGCCGGCGGATCGGCAGGACGCCGGCGCGGGGCGATTCGCCAGGGCGGCCGTTGCGTCATCGGCGTTCCTCCATCAGGCCGACCAGGTTCCCGTCGGGATCGCGCACGAACGCCGTCCAGAGCTCGTGATCGGGCATCCGAGCGGTGAGTTGCGGGCCGCGCTCATCCGTGGCCCCGCGCTGCAGGAGTGCCGCATGGGCCGCCGCGATATCCGTGACGGAGAAGTAGAGCACGGAATTCGCCCCGACGGCGCCGGCACCCTGCGGCCGGGTCAGCATGATTCGGATGTCGCCCGCCTCCAGAAAGGCGAGGTGTTCTCCGGCACTGAACAGGAACCTGAGGCCGAGCACATCTCGATAGAAGACCAGCGCAGCCGGTACGTCGCTCACGGTGATGGCAATCTGCCGGATTCCGGTCAGCGTGATGTCGTTGGTCATCCCGGTTCTCCCACCTTCGTTCCGACCACGCACCAGTAGTGCCGATGCGAGCCAGGAACTGACCGACCATGCCGAGGTCCTCGAATCGGGCTGCGGGCGGACCGACCCGCCGCGCGTTGCGGAAGCCGTTCCACGCTACTCCCGGTCATGCGCCTTGTCCACCCTGTCGATCCGGCCGGCGTCTGACCGATCCCGGCCGGGACGTTGCCTCGTCGCTCCGGGTCGCGGTGCACGCACGACGGGCCGGACCCGCGTGGGCGGATCCGGCCCGTTGAACAACAGCCTTGGGCGTCCGGCTGAAGCCGGACGCCACGAAGGACGCTACTTCTTCAACGCCTCGGCCGACACGGCCGTGATCGCCGCGACGTTGACGATCTCCGCCACGGTCATGCCGTGCTGCAGGACGTTCACCGGCTTCTTCATGCCCATCAGCAGCGGCCCGATGGCGTCGGCGCTGCCCAGGCGCTGCACGAGCTTGTAGCCGATGTTGCCCGACGTGAGATCCGGGAACACCAGCACGTTCGCGTCGCCCTTGATGCGCGAGTGCGGGTAGTTCTTGGTGACGATCTCCTCCACCACCGCGGTGTCGAGGTGCATCTCGCCGTCCACGATGATGTCCGGGTTCTTGGCCCGCACGAGGTCCACGGCCTTCGCCACGCGGGCCGAGATGGGATGCGGCACCGAGCCGAAGCTCGAGAACGCCAGCATCGCCACCTTCGGATCGGTGTCGAAGTTGCGCGCCAGGTCGGCCGTGAGGCAGGCGATTTCGGCCAGTTCCTCAGCGGTCGGCTGGATGTTGACCATGGTGTCGGCGCAGAAGAAGATGCGGTCCTTCAGCACCAGGACGTGGGCCGCCGACACGCGCGAGACGCCGTCCTTCAGGCCGACAATCTGCAGCGCCGGCCGGATGGTGTCGGGGTAGGCCTTGTACATCCCGCCCACGAAGCCGTCCGCGTCGCCCTTCTGCACCATCATCAGGCCGTAGACGGTGGGATCGCGCACCATGTCGAGCGCGGCGGGCAGCGTCACGCCCTTGCGCTGCCGCAGTTCGTACAACGCCTCGGCGTACGCCTGCTCGTGTTCGGCGTTCGGCACGTTCACGATTTCGAAATCGAGCTGCTCGATCCCGAGCCTGGCGGCCCGGGCCCGGATCTCCGCCTCACGGCCCAGCAGCACCGGCATCGCGATCTTCTGATCGACGATGTCGCGGGCGGCGCGGATGACGGTATCGTGCTCGCCCTCGGGGAAGACGATCTTCTTCGGGCTGTCGTTGCGCGCCTTGCGCACGACGAAGTGCATCACCTTGCGCGACGGCCCCAGCATCCGCTCGAGCTGCTCGCGGTAGGCATCCCAGTCGGTGATGGGCTTGCGCGCGACGCCGGTGTCGCACGCCGCCTTGGCGACGGCCGGGGCCTCCCACAGCAGGACGCGCGGATCGAAGGGCTTCGGGATCAGGTACTCGCGCCCGAAGGACATGGCGTCGACCCCGTACGCCTTCAGCACCACCTCGGGCACGTCCTCCTTCGCCAGCTTGGCCAGGGCGTGCGCGGCGGCCATCTTCATCTCGTCGTTGATGGCCTTCGACCGCACGTCGAGGGCGCCCCTGAAGATGAAGGGGAAGCCGAGGACGTTGTTCACCTGGTTCGGGTAGTCGGACCGGCCCGTCGCCATGATGACGTCCTTGCGCGTCGCGACGGCCAGCGGATAGGGGATCTCCGGGTCCGGGTTCGCCATGGCGAACACGATCGGGTTCTCCGCCATCGTCTTCAGCATGTCGGGCGTGACGAGGTCCTTGGCCGACACGCCCACGAACACGTCAGCGCCCTTCATGGCGTCGGCCAGCGTCCGCGCCTTCGTGTCGACGGCGTAGCGCTGCTTGTACTTGTTCATCTTCTCCGTGCGGCCATCCCAGATGACCCCCACGGTGTCGACAAACAGGATGTTCTCCTTCTTCACGCCCAGGGCGAGGTACATGTTCGCGCAGGCGATGCCGGCGGCGCCGGCCCCCGCGAACACCACCCGCACCTGATCGATCTTCTTGTTCACCAGCTCGAGCGCGTTGACGAGCGCGGCGCCCGAGATGATGGCCGTGCCGTGCTGGTCGTCGTGGAAGATCGGGATGTCGCACATCTCCTTGAGCGTCTCCTCGATGTGGAAACACTCGGGAGCCTTGATGTCCTCGAGGTTGACGCCGCCGAAGGTCGGCTCGAGGGCCTTGACGATGCGGATGATCTCGTCCGGGTCCTTGGTGTTCAGCTCGAGGTCGAACACGTCGACGCCGGCAAACCGCTTGAACAGGACGCCCTTGCCCTCCATGACGGGCTTGCCGCCCAGGGCACCGATGTCGCCCAGGCCCAGCACGGCGGTGCCGTTCGACACCACGGCCACCAGGTTGCCCTTGCCGGTGTACTTGTAGGCCAGCTCGGGGTCCTTCTCGATCGCCAGGCACGGCTTCGCCACGCCCGGCGTGTAGGCCAGGGAGAGGTCGCGCTGGGTGAGGCACGGCTTCGAGGTGATCACCTCGAGTTTGCCGGGCCTCGGTCGTTCGTGGTACTCGAACACGTCTTCGTCACTGATCTTGATCATGGCTGCCCCACCAATGAAAGAGAGTGGCGGATAAGGACGCCTGCAGGGGTCGTCGGTACAGACGCCCGGCGTCGCGGCGCCCTACCCGGTGCCGTATAGCCTACTCCATCTGACGCAAAGTGGTGGCGGGTGCCGGCGGGAATTCGTGGGGCGGCGGGGCGGGGTGCGCGCGGGTGGCTGAGTGGTCTAGCCACCCGCGCGCCTGACCTACTGAATCTCGCGGATCTTGATCGACCGGAACGACACCCGGTTGCCGTGGTCCTGCAGCAGGATGTGGCCCTTCTCGCGCTCGCCGAAACCCGGCCACACCTGGTACTTGCTGTAGTTCACCAGGGCCCGCCACATCTGCGTGCCCCGCTCGTACTCCACGGTCTTGAAGCCATTGAGCCAGTGCTCAACATGCCGGCCCTTCACGACGATGCGGGCCTGGTTCCACTGGTCGATGCCGTTGAACCGGATGTTCTCCGGGGCGATGAGGTCGTAGAGCCCCGCGTTGGTCCGGTTGCCCTTCACCCCGAGTTTCGCGTCCGGGTGATTCGCGTTGTCCAGGATCTGGAACTCGCAGCCGATCGACGACCCGGCGCCCTTGTTCAGCGTGGTGTCCACGAAGTACTTGATCCCGCTGTTGGCGCCCTTCGTGATGCGGTACTCCACCGTCAGCTCGAAATTGCCGAACTGATCCACCGTCACGATGTCCCCGCCGGCCGCCGCCTCCGCGCCACCCGAGTCGAGGACCGTCAGTGTGCCGTCCTTCACCTCCCAGCCGCCAGCCGGGAAGGTCTCGAGTTTCGCGCCGCGCCAGCCCGCCGTGGTCTTGCCGTCCCACAGCAGCTTCCAGCCTGCGGCCTTTTCGCGGTCGGAGAGCGTGTTCGGGACGAAGTTGAACTGCGGCACGCCGGCCGCCGGCTTCGTGCGCGCGGCCTCGAGGCCGGTCGTGCGGATGCGGATGTTGCGCCAGCCCATCGCCTTGCCCGCCTTGGCCTGGTCGTTGCCGATGCTGTGCACCTGGAGCGCGATAAATCCCTTCGGCGTCAGGTCGTCGAGGATGTCGGCGCACGCGACGCCGTTCACCCACGTCCGGATCGAGGGGCCGATGGCTTCCACGCGCAGGTGGTTCCACGCGCCGGGCTTGAACGCCTTCTGCGCCTCGGGCTGGCCCGTCAGCGTGTGCAGCCACCCGCGCCGCGCTTCGTCGTAAATGCCGCCGGTCCAGGCGCGGGGGCTCGGGTCCACCTCCACCTGGTAGCCATGCACCCGGCCGTTCTGGTACTCGGGCAGGCTCTGGCTGCGAATCTGGATGCCGCTGTTGATGTCGCCCTCGACCATGAACTCGAGTTCGAGGATGAAGTCCCCGTACTCGGTCGTCGAGGCGATGAAGCTGTTCGGCGATCCCACGACGGTCCGACCGATGATGGCGCCGTTCTCGATGCCGTACGGCGCCGTGCCGTTCACCTGTTTCCAGCCGTTCAGTGTCTTGCCGTCGAACAGGGGCGTCCAGCCGTCCTGCGCCAGGGCCGGCGCCGCCAGCAGCAGGGCGGCCAGGGCCGCCACCACGATGCGATGACGTGTCACGATCGTCTCCTCCTTGGGCCGTGCCTCAGGCCTTCTTCGCAATCTGCTCGATGTCGTACGCCGCCGCCCGGGGCTTGCGGGCGCACAGCGCGTTGGCTTCCGCGTCTCCCACGAACTGCTCGGCCTTCGCGTCCCAGGTGAGCGGACGGCCGAGTTTCATCGCAATCCACGCCGCCGCGCAGGCCTCGAGGCTGCGCGCGGACTGGTCGATGGGCGCAATGGGATCCTGGCGCTTCGCCACGGCTTCGAGCCAGTTGCGGTAGTGGTCCTCACTGGCCGCCCAGCGGATCGCGCCGGCCGGCAGGGGCGACGTCAGGATCTTCGGATCGCTCGCCTCGAGCGCCGTGCGCCGCTCCCCGGGCCGCGCGGCGCCCGGGTCGCTGCTGGTCACCTGCGCCGAGCCGCGGGCGCAGAACACCCAGCCCTCGGTGCCCTCGAACCGAATCCCGTTCGGGAACGTCTGGTCGAGAATCACCTGGATGCCGCCCGGGTAGGCCATCTCGACGTGGTAGGTGTGGTGCACGGTCCACACGTCGTTCGTCATGAAGGTGGCGCGGCCTTCCAGTTTCTCGGGCCCGCCCAGTTCCAGCCCCAGGCCCCAGTGCGCGATGTCGATGTGGTGCGCGCCCCAGTTGGTGATCATGCCGAGGCCGAAGTCCTCGGTCGTGATCCACCCGGGCCGGCCCAGCGACGTCTGCGGGTGGACGCGATCCTCCATGTACGGCTGCTGGGGCGCCGGGCCCAGCCACGTCTCGTAGTCGAGGTTCGCCGGCACGGGCTGCGTCGCCGGCGCCGCGCCCTTCGGCCGATCCTGGCCGATGCCGATCTTCACCACCTTCACCTGGCCGATCCGCCCGTTGCGCACGGCCTCGGTGGCGACGCGGAAGGTATCCCACGGCTTCGAGGAGCGCTGCTGGCTGCCGGTCTGCAGGATGCGCTGCTTCGCCCGCACGACCTGCCGCAGGACCTTCGCTTCGCGGACATCATAGGTGACCGGCTTCTGGACGTACAGGTCCTTGCCGGCCAGCGCGGCCTCGACGGCCACGATGGCGTGCCAGTGATCGGGCGGCGTCACGATGACGGCATCGATGTCACGGCGCGCCAGCACCTCGCGGAAGTCCCGGTACGCCTTGACGTCCACCGCGCTCTCGCCCTTGCCCTTGTAGAACGCCTCCACCGACGCCCTGGCCGCCGACAGTCGCTTGCTGTCGAGGTCGCACACGGCCACGATCCGGCACAGGTCGGTGTGCGCCATCGTGCCGCGCATGTCCTCGGTGCCCATGCGGCCGCACCCGATCTGGGCGACGTTGATGCGTCGGCTGGGCGGCGTCTGCGCCCCGAAGAGATAGGTCTTCGGCAGAAAAACGGGCGCGACAATCGCCCCGGCCGAACCGAGCAACGAAGTGGTCAGGAACCGCCGGCGCGTCTGCCGTGCTGCACTCATCGTCGGAACTCCTTGGTGGATGGCGGTGACAGGAACCGGGGTTGGATAGTCCCCGGAGCGGCCAAATGGTAACACCAATTCAGCCGACTGAAAAGGCAGGACGTGCCGATTCATCCCAAAAGTCCTGGAGAGTCGACTCAGGAGACCTTCTGTGACGGCCGCGATAGATGCACGGCGGTCTGACCCATCCAGACCACTGCGACCACAGCTACTCGATGGTGCCCTCGCCGGATCCGTGCTTGCGGTAGATCGTGCGGGCGGAAATGCCGAGCAGGCTGGCCGCCTGCACCTTGTTCCCGCCCGTGCGCCGGAGCGCCTCGGCAATCATCAGGCGTTCGACCTCGTCGAGCGGCGTGCCCAGCGGCACCTGGATGTGCGAGGCGTCGCTGGCCGGCGCCCCGCCAGCCGACGCACGGATCGGGTCCGGCAGGTGCTCGAGGCCCACCTCGTGCCCCGGCGCCAGCACCACCGCCCGCTCCACGGCGTGCTCGAGCTCCCGGATGTTGCCGGGCCAGTCCCATCGCGCGAGCGCCGCCAGCGCGTCTGGCGCGAACGTCTCGACGGCCTTCTGATGGCGGACCCGGTAGACGCCGAGGAAGTGCCGGGCCAGCAGCAGGACGTCATCGCCCCGGTCGCGCAGCGTCGGCATGCGGATCGTGATGACATTCAGGCGGTAGAACAAGTCCTCGCGGAACTGCCCGGCGCGCACCGCCGACGGCAGGTCGGCGTTGGTGGCGGCGATGATGCGGCAGTCGGACTGCTGCGGGCGCGTGCCGCCCAGCGGCTCGTACGAGCCGTCCTGCAGCACGCGCAGCAGCTTGGCCTGGATCGCGAGGCTCAGCGTGCCCACCTCGTCGAGAAACAGCGTGCCGCCGTGGGCCAGGGCAAACCGGCCGTCCTTGCGGCCGACAGCTCCCGTGAACGCGCCGCGCTCGTAGCCGAAGAGTTCCGACTCCAGGAGCGTCTCCGGAATGGCCCCGCAGTTCACCTTTACCAGCGCGCGGTCGCGTCGGGGGCTCAGGGCATGGAGCGCCTCGGCCACGAGTTCCTTGCCCGTCCCGCTGGGCCCCTCGATGAGGACCGTCGCCGTGCTGGGCGCCACCTGCTCTACGATGCGCAGCACGCCCTGGATGGCCTCGCTGCGGCCGATGATGCGGCCGAGCGGCGTCGGCGCCCGGTCGTCCAGTTGCAGCCGGAGGCGGCGGTTCTCCTCGGCCAGCGCCTGCTTCTCGAGGGCCCGCGTGGCCACGCGTTCGAGGTCCGCCCGCTTCACCGGCTTGGTGATGAAGTCGTAGGCGCCCCGTTTGACGGCTTCCACCGCCAGCGGGATGCTGCCGAAGCCCGTGAACAGGATCACCTCCGTTGCCGGCCGGGCCTGGCGCACCCGCTCGAGCACCTCGAGGCCGTCCATGTCGGGCAGGCGGAAGTCGGTGATCACCAGCTCGTATGGCTCGCGCAGCACCTTGCCCAGCCCCTCGGTGCCCGTACCGGCGGTGTCAACCTCGTGCCCCAGGCGCGTGAGGATCTTGCCCACCGAGATGCGCAGGGCTTCTTCGTCGTCGATGACCAGGATTCGCGCGCCCATCCCCTCTCCCATCACGCACACGGACCGGCTGTGCCGCAGGAACACGGGCCCGCCTGCGAACGGGCTGCCGGCAGGGTGACGGTGAAGCGCACCCCGGCGCCTGGCACGTTCCGGAAGTCGAGATCGCCCTCGTGATCGCGGACGATGTGCATGGCCAGGGGCAGGCCCAGGCCCGTGCCGGTGGCCTTGCTGGTGTAGAACGGCTCGAAGACCTGGCACCGCTTGTCCTCGGGAATCCCCGGTCCGGTGTCTTCCACGCTGAGGGCCACGGCGCCGTCGGGCAGCACGGCGGTCTCGAGAGTGAGGCGGCCGCCGTCGGGCATGGCCTGCATCGCGTTGCGCACGAGATTGAGCGCAGCCTGCTTCATCTGCTGGGGGTCGAACACCGCGCACGGGCAGTCGCGCGACATGCGCGTCTCGACAGTGATGCGCTGCCGCCCGGCCTCCTCGCGAACGAGGTGCGCGAGGTCGTCGACGATGGCGTTCAGGCTGTGGTGGCCCAGCGCGGGCCGCGGTGGCCGGGCAAACGCCAGGTACTCGTCGGTCAGGTGCTGCAGGCGCTCTGCCTCCTGCTGGATGCTCTTGATGAGTCCTGACGCCTCGGCGGCGCCGGCGCAGTTGCACCGCTGGACTTCCTCCTCCAGCAGTTCGCCGTTCAGCATGATCGCGTTCAGCGGATTGCGCACTTCGTGCGCCACGTGGGCGGCCAGCTGGGCGAAGGCCGCCAGGCTCTGGCGCCGCTGCTCGCACTCGCCGACACGGGCCTTGAGCTCGGCCTCCTCGACCAGCCGGCGGGCCTCGGCCTCGGCCTCGGCGCGCCGCGCCCGCGATCGCATGAGCGCGTGCCCCAGGGCCAGGACGCCCACCGTCACGGCCAGCAGCAGCAGTTCCTCGGCGGCGTTGGCGTGCGACACACTGAACACGAGCAGCCCGATGGCGGCCACGACGGGCAGCCACACCACGACGGGCATGCGGCGGAACAGGCTGCTGCCGGACGAGAACGTTGGGCTCACGGATTCGCTCACGGCGTCGCCGGTCCCGGGGAACCGGCCCTCCTGGGTAAGAAAGATACAGGAATTGACAAAATGTCACATCGCCGGCCGCCACGGACGCCTGAGGCCAGGACTGTTGTGCAACAATCACCCCGGGGAGAGGTTGCCGCCCCGACGAGGCTGCCATGAAGACCTTTTCAATCAAAGTCGACCCGCTGACCAACGAAGAGTACTGGGAGGTCTACCTGCGCGGCCAGCAGCTGCTGAGCGACCCGCTGCTGAACAAGGCGTCGGCCTTCAGCGTCGAGGAACGCCTTGCGCTGGATTTGTCGGGGCTGCTGCGCTCGGGCGTGTCGGGGCTCGACGCCCAGGTCGATCGCACCATCGAGGCGTACCGGCGGAAGCCGGACGACCTGGAGAAGTACATCTACCTCCAGGGTCTGATGGACCGCAACGAGGTGCTCTTCTACCGGACGCTCGTGGGCAACCTCACCGAGATGGTGCCCATCGTCTACACGCCGACGGTCGGCGTGGCCTGCCAGCAGCTCAGCAAGATCACGCGGCGGTATCGCGGCATCTATATCAGCCCGGACAACATCGGGCGCATCGACCAGATCCTGCAGAGTGTGTCGTTGCCCTCGGTGAACCTGATGGTAGTGACCGACGGCGAGCGGATTCTCGGGCTGGGCGACCTCGGGTCCGACGGCATGGGCATCCCGGTCGGCAAGGTGAAGCTCTACGTCGCCGCAGGCGGGCTGCATCCCGCCTGCTGCCTGCCGGTGTGTCTGGATGTGGGCACCAACAACCAGAGCCTGCTCGACGATCCGCTGTATCTCGGCTGGAAGCACCCGCGCCTGGACGGCCCGGACTACTGGGACTTCATCGAGCGCTTCGTCCTGGGCGTGAAACGCAGCTTCCCCGAGGCGCTGGTGCAGTGGGAGGACTTCGCGAAGCACAAGGCCTTCACGCTGCTCGAGCGGTACCGCGAGCGTGTCCTGTCGTTCGACGACGACATCCAGGGCACGGGCGCGGTGGCGCTGGCGGCCATCATGACCGCCATGCGGATCAAGGGCACCGCGCTCACGGACCAGCGGTTCCTCATCGCGGGCATGGGCCAGGCGGGGGTGGGCATCGCCGAGAACATCCGCTCCACGCTCGTGTCGAGCGGATTGTCCGACGCGGACGCCCGGCGCCGGATCTTCGCCGTCGATCTGCCCGGCCTGCTGCTCGAGGACACGCCCGGCCTGTCGAAGTGGCAGCAGCGGTTCGCGCAGGCGCGGGCCGGCGTCGCGGGCTGGGCGCTGCCGTCGGCCGATCGGATCACCCTGATGGACGTGGTCGTCAACGCACGCCCGACGGTGCTGGTGGGCGTCACCGCCCAGCGCGGCCTCTTCGGCCTGAAGGGCCTCGAGGCCGTGGCGGCGTACGAACGGGCGCCCGTCCTGCTGGCGCTGTCGAACCCGACCAGCAAGAGCGAGTGCACGCCCGAGGATGTGGCGCAGGCCACCGACGGGCACGGGCTCGTGGCCACAGGCAGTCCGTTCCCGGACCTCGCGTGGAAGGGCCGCACGCTCGTCACCTCGCAGTGCAACAACCTGTACGTGTTTCCGGGCGTCGGGCTCGGAGCCCTGGTCGCCAAGGCGCCGAAGGTGACCGACGCCATGTTCCTCGCGGCCAGCCGGGCGCTGAGCGGCATGGTCACGGCGGCACAGGAGCGGCAGGGGTACCTGCTGCCGCCGATGGAAGACATCCGTGCGGTGTCACGGGCGGTGGCGCACGCGGTGGCCATCGAGGCCCGCGACTCGGGCCTCGGACGCCTGCTCGATGACGAGGACTACGCCCGGGTCATCGCCCGCGCGCAGTGGGAGCCGCAATACGCGCATTACCGGCCGGGCGATCCCGGCGCGCGGTCCTAGGACACCGCACGCCATGCCGCCCGGCCCTGCGGACCCGCTGGCGCCGTTTCACGCGCCGGTCCGGCGGTGGTTCCTGGCTCACGTGGGCGATCCCACCGCGGCCCAGAGGCACGGCTGGCCTGCCATCGCCGGCGGCGCCTCGACGCTCATCCAGGCGCCCACGGGAAGCGGCAAGACACTCGCGGCCTTCCTCTGGGCGTTGAACCGCCTGGCGTTCGGCGACGGCGGCTCGGGATGCCGCGTCGTGTACGTGTCGCCCCTGAAGGCGCTCGCCGTGGATGTCGAGCGCAATCTCCGGGTGCCGCTGGCTGGCATCAGGGAGCAGGCCGCCGCCGACGGCGTGCCCTGCGCGCCCGTGTCGGTGGCCGTCCGCACGGGCGACACCCCCGCGTCGGATCGCGTGCGGTTCGCGCGGGCGCCGGCCGACATCCTGATCACTACGCCGGAGTCGTTGTTCCTGCTCCTGACCTCGAACGCGCGCGACGCCCTGCGCACGGTGCACACGGTCATCGTGGACGAGGTGCACGCGCTGGTGGCGACCAAGCGCGGCGCCCACCTCGCCCTGTCGCTCGAGCGGTTGCAGGCCCTGTGCCCGCAGACGCTCCAGCGGATCGGCCTGTCGGCCACGCAGCGGCCGCTGGACGAGGTGGCCCGGTTCCTGGGCGGGGCGCGTGCGCGCGCAGAGCGGCGGCGCCCGCCGCGCCGGCGCGCCAGCGCGCCACTGGAGGCGACGCGGGGCGCCGACGATCTGCGCGCCGGGTTCGCCGACGAAGACGCCAGCCCTGTCTGGCGGCCGGTCACCATCGTCAACACCGGAGAGCGCAAGCGCCTGTCGCTGCGGATCGACGTGCCCGTCGAAGATCTGGCGCGCCTCGACGCCGTCTCCCGGGCCTCTGCGCCGTCCGCGCCGGCGCCCGCTGCGCCGCCATCGATCTGGACCGCCGTGCATCCGCGCCTGCTGGCACTGGTGCGGTCCCACGCCTCGACGCTGATCTTCGTGAACAGCCGGCGCGTCGCCGAGCGCCTCGCCGCGGCGCTGAACGATCTCGCCGGAGAAGCCCTGGCGCTCGCGCACCACGGGTCGATCGCCCGCGAACAGCGGACCGCCATCGAGGAGGCCCTCAAGGCCGGGCGCGTGCGCGCGCTGGTGGCCACCTCGTCGCTCGAGTTGGGCATCGACATGGGTGCCATCGACCTCGTGGTGCAGATCGAAGCGCCCCCGTCGGTGGCGTCGGGCCTGCAGCGCATCGGACGCGGCGGCCACCACGTCGACGCCATCAGCGAAGCGGTCATCGTCCCGAAGTTCCGGGCGGATCTCCTGGCCTGCGCCGCCGTCACACGGGCGCTGCACGACGGGCACGTCGAAGAGAGCCGCTACCCCCGCAACCCGCTGGACGTCCTGGCTCAGCAGGTGGTCGCGATGGCCGCGATGGAGCCCTGGGACGTCGACCGGCTGTTCCGGACGATCCGGCAGGCCGCGCCGTTCGCCGACCTGGGCCGGCGGCTCTTCGACGCCGTGCTGGACATGCTGTCGGGCCGCTACCCGGCCGACGACTTCGCCAGCCTCCGGCCGCGTCTCACGTGGGACCGCCGGGCGGGCACCGTGATCGCCCGCGACGGCGCACGGCGCGTCGTGGTCGCCAATGCCGGCACCATCCCCGACCGGGGCCTGTACGGCGTGTTTCTCTCAGGTGCCGGGCCGGGAGCGGCCCGGGTAGGCGAACTCGATGAAGAAATGGTGTTCGAGAGCCGCGTGGGTGAGACGTTCATCCTGGGCGCGAGCACGTGGCGCATCGACGAGATCACGCACGACCGGGTCCTGGTGTCGCCCGCACCGGGCGAACCCGGCAGGATGCCGTTCTGGAAGGCCGATGCCCCGGGTCGACCTGTCGAGTTCGGCCGCCTGATCGGCGGGCTCGTCCGGGAACTCCGTGACCTGCCGCCCCCCGCGGCGCTGGCGCGCCTCACGTCGCGGCACGACCTCGATCGGCAGGCAGCCGAGAACCTCCTGCGGTACCTGGCGGATCAGGCTGCGGCCACCGGAGTGGTGCCGGACGACCGGACAATCCTCGTCGAGCGCTGCCGCGACGAGCTGGGCAACTGGCGGGTGTGCGTGCTCTCGTTCCTGGGCGGCGCGGTGCACGCGCCCTGGGCGATGGCGGCGGCCGCCCGCATCCGGGAGACACGCGGGCTCGACGTGCTCACGCTGTGGACCGACGACGGATTCGTGGTGCGGTTCCCCGAGAGCGAAGAGCCGCCGGATCCCGCGTGGCTGCTGCCCTCGTCGGCCGACGTCGAACGCCTCGTGATCGCCCAGCTCGGGTCGACCGCGTACTTCGCCGCGCGGTTCCGCGAAGCGGCGGGACGGGCGCTGCTGCTGCCGCGCCGGCAGCCGGGCCGGCGGACGCCACTCTGGCAACAGCGCAAGCGGGCCACGGACCTGCTGGCTGTGGCCGCGCGGTTCGGATCGTTTCCCATCGTACTCGAGGCGTACCGCGAGTGCCTCCGCGATCACTTCGACGTGCCGGCGCTCATCGACCTGCTGGACCAGATCGAACACCGCGCCGTCCGCGTGGTCACCGTCGACACGCCAAAGCCGTCGCCGTTTGCCGGGGCGATCCTGTTCGGCTACATCGCCAACTACCTGTACGACGGAGATGCGCCGGCGGCGGAGCGGCGGGCGCAGGCCCTCACCGTGGACCAGAGCGTCCTGCGGGAACTGGTGGGCGCGGCCGATCTGCGCGACGTCCTCGACGCGGACGAACTGGCAACGCTCGAAGGCGAACTCCAGGGACTCGACGGCCCCCGCGTGGCTCGCTCGGCCGACGGCCTGCACGACCTGTTGCTGTGGCTGGGTGATCTGTCGGACACCGAGCGGGCCGCCCGCGCCGATGGGCCGCACACCGCGTGGGCGCGGGCCCTGCAGCGGTCGGCGCGCGCCGTCGAGGTCCGAGTCGCCGGTGCTTCGCGCCTGGTCGCGGCCGAGTACGCGGCCCAGTTCCGCGATGCGCTGGGCTGTGCCCTGCCGGCCGACGTGCCGGCATCGCTGCTCACGCCCGACCCGGCGCCGCTCGACGGGCTGGTGGCCCGCTTCGCGCGCACCCACGGACCGTTCCTGACGCACGATGTCTGCGTGCGGTACGGCCTCACACCCGAGGTGGTTGAGCCCGTGCTCCGGCGGCTGGCGGCCAGGGACGCGGTCGTCGAAGGCGGCTTCCGGCCGGGCGGCCAGCAGCGCGAGTGGTGTTCGTCCGACGTCCTGCGCGCCGCTCGGCACCGGTCGTGGGCTCGCCTGCGGCAGCAGGCCGCGCCGGTCGAGCCGGCCGCCCTCGGCCGCCTGCTGACCGCCTGGCACGGGATCGGATCCGGACGGCGGGGCCTCGACGCGCTGCTCGACGCCATCGAGATCCTGCAGGGTGCCGCCGTGCCAGCCTCACTGCTCGACCAGGCAATCCTGCCGGCGCGCGTCGCAGACTACGACCCGTCGCACCTGGACACGCTGGCCGCGGCCGGCGAGGTGACGTGGGTGGGGGCCGGAACGCTGGGCCCCCGCGACGGCCTGGTGGCGCTCTACCTCACCGACCACGCGGCGCGGCTCCTGCCCCCGCGTCCGGCGGATCGCCGTGCCCCGGCAGAGGGCCCGGGGGATCCCCGCGAGCAGGCCGTGCTCGGGGCGCTCGGCGCGAGCGGGGCCCTGTTCTTCGCGGACCTGCACGGCGCCACCGGCGGCGGGTATCCGGACGACACGCTGCAGGCCATCTGGAGGCTGGTCTGGCGCGGCCTGGTCACCAACGACTCGTTCCAGGCGCTCCGCCGGTTCGTGAACCGGGCGCCACGCGGCCGCACCGCGCCAGCCGGGGGCGCCGGCTTCCGATCGCGCCGCCTCGCGCCCCCGGCAGGCGAAGGACGATGGTCCCTGGTGCCGGCGCCGGCGGGCGCCACAACTCCGTGGGTGGCGTCGGTCACGGAGCAACTGCTGTCCCGGTATGGCGTCCTCACGCGCAACCACGCGGCGGCAGAGTCGATCCCCGGCGGGTTCGCGGCAATCTATCCGGTCCTGCGGGCCCTCGAGGACGCCGGCCGCGTCCGTCGGGGCTACTTCGTCGAGGGCGTCGCGGCCTCGCAGTTCGCGCGACCGGCTGCCGTGGACCTGCTGCGCGCCGCGCGGCATCCGGCAGCCGACGCGGCGGCAGCGGTGCTGGCCGCCACCGATCCCGCGAACCCGTACGGCGCGACGCTGCCCTGGCCCCCGGGCGACGCCGACGATCCCGGTGCCGCCGGCTGTGCCCGTGCGGTGGGGGCCTGGGTGGCCCTGGTCGACGGGCGCCTCGCGGCGTTCTGGCGCACGGGCAACCCGGCCATCAGCGTCTGGCTGCCGCCGCCGGGCCCCGATCGGGCCCGCACGGCCCGCGCGCTCGCAGACGGGCTCGCGGCCGTCGCCCGGACGGGTCATGGACGCACGGGCGGCCTGCTCATTTCCACGATCAACGGTGGGTCCCCCGGCCAGCACGCGCTGGGGTCCCATCTGGCCGGCGCCGGCTTCGTGCTCGGCCAACGGGGGTATGCTGTTCCCCGTACCCATCCCACCCGCCCTGGCGGGAAGGAGTGACCATGCTGAAAGAGTTCCGGGAATTCGCCATGCGCGGCAACGTCATGGACCTCGCCGTCGGCGTGATCATCGGCGGCGCCTTCGGCAAGATCGTCGGATCGCTGGTGGAAGACGTGCTGATGCCGGTGCTGGGTCTGCTGATGGGCCGGATCGACTTCAGCAACCTCTTCGTCGCGCTCGGACCTGGCACCTTTGCGACGGTGGCCGACGCGAAAGCCGCCGGCGTGGCCACGCTGAACTACGGGTTGTTCGTGAACCACGTCATCGAGTTCGTCATCGTGGCCTTTGCGGTGTTCCTGATCGTGAAGCAGATGAACCGGCTGCGTGCCCCGGCTCCCGCGCCGGAGCCGCCGCCCTCCAAGGCGTGCCCGTACTGCACCTCAGCGATCGCCGTGGCGGCGACCCGCTGCCCGCAGTGCACGTCGCAGCTCTAGGGGCTAGAGGCTAGAGGCTAGAGGCTAGAGGCTAGAGGCTAGAGGCTAGAGGCTAGAGGCTGGCTACGACGATTGCGCGATCGCCAGGGGC
>CAYNDV010000009.1:0-62050 GCA_964396055.1 uncultured Vicinamibacterales bacterium
TCGTGGGCGGCATCGAGCGCGTCTACGAGATCAACCGCAACTTCCGGAACGAGGGAATCTCGACGCAGCACAACCCCGAGTTCACGATGCTCGAGTTCTACCAGGCCTACTGCGATTACCGGGACCTGATGGACACCACCGAGCAGCTCATCGCGCAGGTGGCCGTCGAGGCCACCGGCGGCGCCACCTGCGCGTTCGCGGGCCACAGCATCACGCTGGCGGCGCCGTTCCGCCGCCTGTCCCTGCGGGAGGCGGCGCGCGAGGAGGCCTCGAAGCGCCTGGGCGCCGCCGTGGAGCCCGGTGACCTGCGCGATCGGAGCCGGGCCGCGGCGCTGGCCGCCCGCCTGGGCATCGAGGTGGCGCCGGGCGACGGGGCCGGCAAGATCGCGACGACCCTGTTCGAGGAACTGTGTGAGGCGTCGCTCGTCCAGCCCACCTTCGTGTACGACTTCCCGACGGAGGTCTCGCCGCTGTCCAAGCAGCGGCCCGACGACCCGGACACGGTGGAACGCTTCGAGCTCTACATCGGCGGCTTCGAAGTGGCGAACGCCTTCAGCGAGCTGAACGACCCGGCGGAGCAGCGGCGGCGCTTCGAGGCGCAGCTCGCCGAGCGCGGCCGCGGCGACGACGAGGCGCACGGCATGGATGAGGACTACATCCGGGCCCTCGAGTTCGGCATGCCGCCCACGGGCGGCGAAGGCATCGGCATCGACCGCCTCGTCATGCTGCTGACCGGGAGCCCGTCGATCCGCGACGTCATCCTGTTCCCCCTGATGCGTCCGCAGGCGGAGTAGGGCCCGTGCCGTTCGAGCTGCAGATCGCCCTCCGGTACCTGACGGCGCGGCGCAAGCAGGCTTTCATCTCGGTCATCTCCCTCGTGTCCACGCTGGGGGTGACCCTCGGCGTGACGGCGCTCATCCTGGCGCTGGCGCTGATGACAGGCCTGCAGCAGGAACTCCGCACCCGCATCCTCGGGGCGACCGCCCATGTCTTCGTCTGGATCCAGGGCACGGACGGCCTGAGCCCCGCCGCCGAAGCGGCCGCCCTCGGCCGGGTGCCCGGCGTGGCCGGGGCGGCCCCCGCGATTCTCGGGAAGGCGTTGATCTCGACCGGCCGCGGCGAGGCGTTCATCACGCTGAAGGGGGTCGACCCCGCCCTCGAGGGCGGGGTGACGGACATCGCCTCCGCCATGACCGCTGGCGGCCTGGCCGCGCTGGCGGACGTCGAGGGCGCGCCGCCGGGCCTGCTCATCGGCACGGACCTGGCCCGACAGCTTGGCGTGGCCGTCGGCGATGAGGTCACCATCCTCACGCCCCAGGGCACCCTGTCGCCGATGGGCGTGCTGCCGCGGTCGCGGCGGCTCCGTGTCGCCGGCCTGTTCACGCTGGGGCTCTTCGAGTTCGACTCGGCCTACGGATTCGTCTCGCTGCCGATGGCGCGGCGGCTGGTGGGGGAGTCGGACGTGGCGCTCATGCAGGTCCGCGTCACCGACATCTACGCCGCGCAGCAGGTGGCCGATCGCATCACCGCCACGCTCGGGCCGCGCTACCTGACCCAGACGTGGGCCGAACTGAACCGGGCGCTGTTCTCGGCGCTCTGGCTCGAGAAGATGGCCATCTCGATCACCATCGGGCTCATCGTGATGGTGGCGGCGCTGAACATTGTCGCCTCGCTGGTCCTGCTCGTCATGGAGAAGAGCCCGGACATCGCCATCCTGAAGACGATGGGCGCCCCGGCCCGGTCGGTGATGGTGATTTTCATGCTGCAGGGGCTGCTCATCGGCGCCGTCGGCACGGCGGCGGGCACGGGGCTTGGCTGGGGCCTGGCCACCCTGGCGGATCGTTACCAGCTGATTCGTGTCCCGATCGACGTCTACCAGATCGCCTACGTACCGTTCGTGGTCGAAGGTCTCGACCTGGCCGTCGTCGTGGCGTCGGCTCTCGTCATCTGCTTCCTGGCCACCCTCTACCCCTCCCGGCAGGCGGCCGAGCTGGACCCCGCCGAGGCCCTGCGGTTCGGATAGGCGCCATGCCGTTTGTCGAACTCGTGGACGTGCACAAGAGCTACCCGGTGGGCCGGGTGCAGTTGCGCGTCCTGCGCGGCGTCACGCTCGCCGTCGACGCTGGCCAGATGGTGGCCATCGTCGGCGCGTCCGGCGTCGGCAAGAGCACGCTCCTGCACGTGATCGGCGGCCTCGACCGGTGGGATCGCGGCGAGGTCCGGATCGACGGCGTTCCCCAGGGCGCCCTGCCGGACGCCGCGCGGGTGGCGTACCGGAACCGGCACGTGGGGTTCGTCTTCCAGTTCCATCACCTGCTGCCGGAGTTCAGCGCCGTCGAGAACGCCGAAATGCCCCTGCGCATCGCCCGGATGCCGCGGGCCGAGTCGCGGCCTCGCGCCGAGGCGCTGCTGGCGCGGGTGGGGCTGGCCGACCGGCTGTCGCACCGTCCGGGGATGCTGTCCGGAGGCGAGCAGCAGCGCGTGGCCATCGCGCGGGCCCTGGTGGCCCGGCCGCGGCTGCTGCTGGCGGACGAGCCCACCGGCGATCTGGACGAGCAGACCGCCGACGCGCTGCACGGCCTGCTCCGGGAGATGCACCAGGAACACGGCCTGACGTCCCTGATTGCCACCCACAACCCGCGCCTGGCGGGCATCTGCGACCAGGTCTGGCGCCTGGCCGACGGCCGGATCGAGCGGGCCTGACCCCGCATCCCCCGGTCCGGGCGGCCTTTGCCGTTATAATCGAAGACAGCCGCACCACAACCCAGGTGCCGCCTTCGCGCGGGTAGCCGGATGTTCGAACGGTACACGGAACGGGCCAGGCGGGTGTTGTTCTTCGCCCGCTACGAGGCCAGCCAGCTCGGCAGTGTCTCGATCGAGACAGAGCACCTCCTGCTGGGACTGATCCGGGAAGGCAAGGGCCTGACCAGCCGGATCTTCCAGCAGACGCAGGTGCAGCTCGACAGCATCCGGCGGGAGATCGAGGGCCGGACCGTGCTGCGGGAGAAGGTGTCGACATCGGTCGAGATCCCCTTCAGCGCCGAGACGAAGCGCGTGCTCCAGTTTGCCGCCGAAGAAGCCGACCGGCTGATGCACAACTACGTCGGCACCGAGCACCTGCTGCTGGGCATCCTGCGGGAGGAACGGTCGCTGGCCGCCGCCATCCTGATGGAGCGGGGGATGCGGCTCAGCACGGTGCGCGAGGACATCGTCCAGCTGCTGAACGAGAAGACCACGGTGGCGCGGCCGAAGGAGACACCGCTGCTGGGCGAGTTCTGCCGCGACCTGACCGAAGCCGCCGGCGCCGGCAGGCTGGATCCGCTCATCGGCCGGGCGGCGGAACTCGAGCGGGTGCAGCAGGTGCTGTGCCGGCGCACGAAGAACAACGCCGTGCTCATCGGCGAGCCGGGCGTCGGCAAGACGGCCATCGTGGAGGGCCTGGCCCAGCGCATCGTGTCGGGCGACGTGCCGTTCTACCTGGCGGACAAGCGGATTCTCGCCCTGGACATCTCGCTGGTGGTGGCGGGGACCAAGTACCGCGGGCAGTTCGAAGAGCGGCTGAAGGCCATCCTGAAGGAACTCACGGAGAATACGAACGTCATCGTCTTCATCGACGAACTGCATACGCTGGTCGGCGCCGGATCGGCCGAGGGGTCGCTCGACGCGGCGAACATCCTGAAGCCCGCCCTGTCGCGGGGCGAGATCCGCTGCATCGGCGCGACGACCCCGGCGGAGTACCGGAAGTACATCGAGAAGGACCGGTCGCTCGAGCGGCGGTTCCAGGCGGTGCGCGTCGAGGCGCCCGACGAGGCGCAGACCATCGAGGTGCTGCTGGGCGTGAAGGACCGGTACGAGGCGTTCCACCACGTCAGCTATACCCGCGAGGCGCTCGAGGCCGCCGTGTTCCAGGCGAGCCGGTACATCACGGACCGGTTCCTGCCCGACAAGGCCATCGACCTGCTGGACGAGGCGGGGGCGCGGGCCAAGCTGCGCGCGGCCGCCGACGCCGAGGCGGCCGTGGCGGTGGGCGTGGGCGTCGGCGCGGGCCAGGCGGCCGTGGGCGGGCTGCTGACGGGGCCAGGCGGCGGCGAGGCTGCGGGCGGCCGGACGACGCCGCGGCTGACGGTGGCCAAACACGAGATCGACGAAGTCGTCTCGAAGTGGACCGGGATTCCCCTCGCGTCGGTGACCCAGGACGAAGGGGACAAGCTGCTCCGCATGGAAGAGGACCTGCACCGGCGGGTCATCAGCCAGGACAAGGCCATCTCGGCGCTGTCGCGCGCCATCCGGCGGTCCCGGGCCGGCCTGAAGAGCCCGAACCGCCCGGTGGGGAGTTTCGTGTTCCTCGGCCCCACGGGGGTCGGCAAGACCGAACTGGCGAGGGCTCTGGCGGCGTTCCTGTTCGGGAGCGACGCGGCGCTGGTGCGCTTCGACATGTCGGAGTACATGGAGAAGCACGCGGTCTCGAAGCTGATCGGCTCGCCGCCCGGCTACGTGGGGCACGAGGAGGGGGGGCAGCTGACCGAGCGCATCAAGCGCAACCCGTACTCGGTGGTCCTGCTCGACGAGGTGGAGAAGGCGCATCCGGATCTGTTCAATATCCTGCTGCAGGTGTTCGAGGACGGGCACCTGACCGACGGGCTGGGCAACCGGGTGAACTTCAAGAACACGATCGTGATCATGACGTCGAACATCGGCGCGCGCTTCATCCAGAAGCGCTCGGCCATGGGGTTCCAGTCGCCGGACGCCCACGAGGTGACGCGCAGCCTCTCGGACCTGGTGCTGGCGGAAGTCCGGCGGACGTTCAACCCGGAGTTCATCAACCGGATCGACGAGATCATCGTGTTCGAGCCCCTGTCGGACGACGACCTGCGGCGTATCCTCGGGCTCATGGTGGAGCAGTTGAACGGGAACCTCGTCGATCGCCGGATTCGCCTGACCGTGACGCCGGAGGCGATGGGCTGGATCATCGACGTCACCTGCCGGGACCGGTCGTATGGTGCGCGGCCCCTGCGGCGGGCGATCCAGCGTTACATCGAGGACCCGCTGTCGGAGGAACTGATCCGCGGACACCTCGGCGCCGGGGAGGTCGAGGTGTACCTGGACGGAGACGCGTTGCGGCACCGGCCGGCCGGGACCGGTGGGTCCGGCCGGCCGCTGGCCTGAAACGTCTAAAACCCTGTAAACTACTGTGATCGCATGTCGCCCCCGCCGCCGGCGGGCGGCGGCGGCGACGCGAACGGGCCGACAGAGCCGGGGCCGGACACCTGCCTCCGGCTCCGGGCGATCCGGCAGGATATCTGACATGCGGAAATCGACCACCGCCACGTGGCTGGCGGGTTTCGTGCTGGCCTTGACCCCGGGGGCGTGGGCCCAGGTCCCTGTCCAAGGGGCCGCGCCGGCGGCCCAGGCGACCCAGGCGGCGCCCAAGCTGCCGCCGGCCGGTTCGCCGCCGCTCCTGCGCTACATCGACCTGCGGTTCCCGACACAGGGCAACGTGTCGGTGATCGAGCCGCAGACCTACCTCTACTACGTGCAGAGCCGTCCGAGCCGGTCGAGCGACGGCGTCTGGGTGCCGTACGACGAGAAGGCGATTCTGGAGGACTTCAAGCGGCTCTGGGCGACGAATTTCCTCGACAACCTCTGGATCGAAGTGAAGGACGCGCCGTACGACAACGGCGTGATCGGCAAGCACGTCATCTTCAACATGGAGGAGCGGCAGCGGGTCAAGATTGTCGACTACGAGGGCTCCAAGGAGATCGAGCAGTCGAAGATCGAGGAGAAGCTGCGCGAAGAGGGGGTCCAGATCCGCCTCGACTCGTTCATCGATCCGGGCCTCATCCGGCGGGTCGAGGGCATCGTGCGCGACATGTTCGCGGAGAAGGGCTTCGAGTTCGCGACGGTGACGCACAGCATCCGCGAGGTGGCGGGCGGGCCCAAGACGATCCACCTCACGTTCCGGCTCAACGAGGGCCCGAAGGTCCGGATCCGGCGCGTCGAATTCGTGGGCAACAAGGCCATCGGCGACGGCGCCCTCAAGCGCCAGATGAAGTCGAACAAGGAAGAGTGGTGGGTGCCGTTCTCGGGGCGCGGCACCTACCAGGCGGTGAAGTTCGAGGAGGACGCCGACAAGGTCGTCGAGCACTACCGCAACGAGGGGTACGTCACGGCCCGCGTGGGTCAACCCGAGCTGAAGTACATCGAGGACTCCACCGATCGCCGGACCCGGTACGTCGAACTGCGCGTGCCGGTGGTCGAAGGCGAGAAGTACCGGGTCGGCGACTTCACCTTCGACGGCAACACGGTGGTGAAGTCCGAGGGGCTGCGGGAGCTGTTCAAGCTCAAGCCGGGCACGGTGTACAGTGAGAAGAAGATCCGCAAGGCCCTCGACAAGGCCCGTGAGGTGTACGGCTCGCTCGGCTACTTTGAGTTCACGGCCTACCCGGATCTGAAGCCGCGTGAACTGGGCGACGCGGCGCCGCTGGCGCCCGGGCCCGTCACGCCGACCGTGGACGTGACGATGCGCGTCCAGGAAGGGAAGCAGTACTTCATCAACCGCATCACCTTCGTCGGCAACACGACGACGCGCGACAACGTCATCCGGCGCGAGGTCCGCCTGTTCGAAGGCGGGGTGTTCAACACCGAGGCCCTGAAGTACAGCATCAAGCGCCTGAACCAGCTCGGCTACTTCAAGCAGCTCGAGGGCGGCAAGGACCTGAACGTCGACAAGACGCCAGGCGCCGACAACAAGGTCGACATCAAGCTGAAGCTCGAGGAGCAGAACCGGAACCAGCTGACCTTCGGCGCCGGGGTGTCGCAGTACGAGGGGTTCTTCGGCCAGCTGATGTTCCAGACCTCGAACTTCATGGGCCGGGGCGAGACGCTCAGCCTGTCGGCGCAGGTCGGGTCGCGGGCCAAGAACTACCAGATTGCCTTCACCGAGCCGTTCCTCTTCGACCGGCCGATCACCATCGGCGGCGACATCCACCGGACGCAGATTCGGTACCCGTACGCGTACACCCAGAACGCCACCGGCGGGGCGGTGTCGATGGGGTTCCAGGTGCGGGCGTTTTCGCGGATGTTCGCGACCTACAGTTACGAGCAGATCACCGTCACGGACCTGAACGAGGCGTACTTCGGCCAGCAGATCCCCCCGGGGGCCGTGTGGGTGGAGCCGCCGCTTCAGGACATCCGCAACCCCTTCATCCAGGATCTGCTGCTGACGGCCACGGGCGGGAAGCGCACCATCAGCAAGGTGGTGCCGAGCTTCGTCTACAACACGATCGACAACCCGATCTTCCCGTCGGCAGGTCGCCGGTTGTCGCTGGGCATCGACCTGGCCGGCCTCGGGGGCGACACGACGTTCATCAAGCCCGTGGTCGAGGGCGTGATCTACTGGCCGCAGACCCGGAGGCTCACCCTCGGGGCGCGGGCGCAGTGGCAGTACATCCGGCCCAGCGGCAACACGATCCTGCCGATGTTCGAGCGGCTCTTCCTGGGCGGCGAGTACAGCGTGCGCGGGTACGACATCCGCACGATCGGCCCGCGGGATCCCCTGTCGGGCCTCGTCATCGGCGGCAACAAGAGCCTGCTGTTCAACGCCGAGTACATCTTCCAGGTGGCCGGACCCGTGCGGCTGCTGGCCTTCTTCGACGCGGGGCAGGTCATCCTGCGCGAGCAGTCCTACAGCTGGGAGGGGTTCAAGACGTCGACGGGCGCGGAGGTCCGGTTCTTCATGCCGGTCCTCAACGTGCCGTTCCGGCTGATCTTCGCCTACAACGGCAACCGGGAAGGCACGTACGACAACCAGTTGCAGCCGACGAAGGACTTCGTGTTCCGGTTCGCCGTCGGCTCGACCTTCTAGGCCCGGACACCCCGGGCCCTGTGCGCGGCGGACCCTGCCGGGCCGGCCGGAGCGTGAGAGCGTAGTGAGTGTGACAAGGAAAGGGATCAGCAGCATGAAAGCGTTCACCGTCACCGCAGTCATTGGTGGAGTCCTGTCGGCCGGCCTCGTCTTCGCCCAGCAGCCCCCGGCTCAGCAGCCCCCGGCCCAGCAGCCCCCGGCGGCAGCCGCGGCGGCCCCGGCCCAGCCGGCCCCGGCCCTCCGGTTCCCCGAGGGCGTGCGCTACGCCTTCGTGAACATCCAGCGCATCGCCGCCGAGTCCGCCGAGGGCAAGGCGTCGAGCAGCCGCATCGAGGGGCTGCGCGCCAAGAAGGCCGGCGAGCTGAACGACAAGAACAAGGCCGTCGAGGCGAACCAGACCAAGCTGCGCAGCGCGGTGATGAGCGAGGACGCCCGTGCCCAGGTGCAGAAGGACATCGACAAGATGCAGGTCGAGATCCAGCGCCTGACCCAGGACGCCCAGGCGGAGCTGCAGGAACTGCAGAACGAGCTGCAGCTCGACTTCCAGCGCAAGCTGGGCCCGGTGATCGAGGGCGTCGCGAAGGAGAAGGGCCTGCACATGCTCTTCAGCCAGAGCGACTCCGGCCTGGTGTGGGCCGACGGCGGCCTCGACCTGACGGGGGAGATCATCCGCCGGTTCGACGCCGCGGTGGCCAAGGCCCCGGCGCCCGCCCCGGCTGCGCCGAAGAAGTAACGCAGCCCCGTCCGTGGTGGTGACGGCGCCCGCCCCGCGCGCGCGGGGCGGGCGCGTTTCTCTGACAGAGGGCCCACGCGTGCCTGCCAGTCCGCCCGTCCGTTCCGTCGACGTCCCGTCCGTCCTCGATCGCCTGTGCCACCGCTTCCCGTCGGGGCTCGTCGATGCCATCGTCGAGTTCGAGCCCGGCCGGCGGATCACGGCCGTCAAGAACGTGACCGTCAACGAAGACTTCTTCCAGGGCCACTTTCCGGAGGTGCCCCTGATGCCGGGCGTGCTCATCATCGAGTCGCTGGCCCATGTCGCCTCCGTGTTGGTGCTGCACACCGGCGTCGAACTGCGCAACGCGCGGGCGTACCTGCGCGGCGTGAATGACGCGAAGTTCCGCCGCCAGGTCGTGCCCGGCGACCAGGTCCGGCTCGCGGTGGAGCAGCGCGCCGCGCGGCGGGGCCTGACCCGGCTGGCGGGCACCGCCTCGGTGGGCGGCCAGGTCGTGGCCGAGGCCGAGCTGCTGATCGCCGTCGTCGAAGCCGCCGCCTCCGTCCACCCGACCGCGATGGTCCATCCCGATGCCGTCATCGGCCCGGGCACCATCGTCGGCCCGCACGTGGCCATCGGCCCCGACGTCCGCATCGGGCGCAACAACCGGATCGGGGCCTCGTGCGTCCTCGACGGGCTGACGGAAATCGGCGACGACAACGTGCTCTACCCGCTGGGGTCGTACGGCTTGGCGCCGCAGGATCTCAAGTACAAGGGCGAACCCACGAAGCTGGTCATCGGCAACGGCAACGTCTTCCGCGAGTTCGTGACGATCCACCGCGGCACCATCGGCGGCCGGGGCGCCACGACCATCGGGCACCGCAACTACCTGATGGCCTACTCACACGTGGCCCACGACTGCCTGGTCGGCAACGACACGATCCTCTCGCACGGGACGACGCTCGGCGGCCACGTGGACGTCGACGACTGCGCCATCCTCGGCGGCTACGCCGGGGTGCACCAGTTCTGCCGCGTCGGGAAGTACGCCTTCATCGGCGGATTCTCGGCCTGCACGAAGGACGTGCTGCCCTACTCGAAGACTGTCGGCAACCGCGCGATGATCTACGGCATGAACACCGTGGGCCTCGTGCGCCGCGGCTTCTCGGCCGAGACGCTCCGGAAGCTGAAGGCCGCCTACCGGTACCTGCTGGTGTCGAAGCTGCCCACCAACCGTGCGCTCGACGCCATCGACGCGGACGCGTCGATCGACTGCCCGGAAGTGCGGTACCTCGTGGCCTTCGTGCGCGGCGCCAAGCGCGGCGTGGTGCTCAAGCGCGCCACGAAGCGGTCCAGCGAATCGAGCGGGGACGACTGAGGGCCGGGCCATGCGACTCGGCCTCATCGCCGGCAACGGACGGTTTCCCTTCCTGATCCTCGACGCCGCGCGACGCCTCGGCCACGAGGTGACGGTTATCGCCGTCCAGGAGGAGGCATCGCGGGACCTCGAGGCCGCCGCCGCCGGGCCGCCGCCGGCAGCCGTGCACTGGGTGTCGCTCGGGCAGCTTGGCCGGGCCATCGAGATCATGCGCGCGGCGGGCGTCAACACCGCCGTCATGGCCGGGCAGGTCAAGCACGTGAAGATCTTCTCGGGTATCGTCCCGGACAGGCTGCTGTTCTCGGTCCTGCTGCGCCTCCGCTCGAAGAACACCGACGCCCTCATCTCGGCCGTGGCCGACGTACTCAGGGACCACGGCATCGAGGTGATCGACTCGACTGCGCTGCTGACGCCGCTGCTCGCCGGCGCCGGTCCCCTGACGGCGCGGGCGCCGTCGGCGGACGAGATGGCCGACCTCGAGTTCGGCTACCGGATGGCGGATGCCATCGCGGGCCTGGACATCGGCCAGACGGTGGTCGTGAAGGACCGGGCGGTGGTGGCGGTCGAGGCCATGGAGGGCACTGACGAGGTCGTCGCGCGGGCCGGCCGGCTGGCCGGGCCGGGGACCCGGGTGATCAAGGTGGCGAAGCCGAATCAGGACATGCGGTTCGACGTGCCGGTCGTGGGCCTGGCGACGATCGCGGCCCTGACCGGGGCCGGGGCGTCGGCGCTGTCGGTGGATGCCGGCCGCGCGCTGCTGCTCGACGGGGCGGCATTCATCGAGGCCGCGGACGCGGCCGGCCTGGCCGTGGTGGGTCGCGCGGCGCCGGGCACCGGGGCAGGGAGGTCGTCGTGACACAGCGAACACTCAGGGCGGCGGTGGTCGGCGTCGGGCATCTCGGACGCCACCACGCGCGGATCCTGGGTTCGATGGACGGGGTGCGGCTCACGCACGTGGTGGACATCAACGAAGCCCGGGCCCGTGAAATCGCGGCGCCGGTGGGGGCCGAGGCCTGCACCAGCCTCGATGGGCTGGCGGACCAGGTGGATCTCGTGTCGGTGGCGACGCCGACCGAGGTGCACCGCGAGGTGGCCGTGCGGTTCCTGGAGCGGGGCGTCCCGGTCCTGGTGGAGAAGCCGCTGGCCCGATCGACCGACGAGGCCGACGCCATCATCGCGTGCGCCGCCGCGTCGGGCGCGATCCTGGCTGTCGGCCACACCGAGCGGTTCAATCCGGCGGTGATGGCGGCGGGGCCCCACGTGCAGGATCCCCGGTTCATCGAGGTGCACCGCCTCGGCACGTTTCCGGAACGCAGCCTCGACATCGACGTCGTCTTCGACCTGATGATCCACGACCTCGATCTCGTGCTGGCGTTTGCCGGTTCCGCGGTCGAGAGCCTTGAAGCCGTCGGCGTCCCGGTGCTGACCGGGCGCGTGGACATCGCCAACGCCCGCATCCGCTTCGCCTCGGGCTGCGTGGCCAACCTCACGGCCAGTCGGATCAGCCGCGACCGCACGCGCAAGATCCGGTTCTTCCAGCGCGACGCCTACATCTCGATCGACTGTGGCGCCAGAGAAGCGGAGATGTACCGGCTCATGCAGGTGCCGGGGGCACGTCCCGCCATCCAGGGTGGACCGATCGCGGTGCACGACAGCGAGCCCCTGCGCAACGAACTCGAGGACTTCGCCGCCGCGGTGCGCGACGGGCGCCCGCCCCGCGTGGGGGGCGAGGACGGTCGGCGCGCGGTGGAACTGGCGCAGCGCATCACCGCACGGATGGCGGAGTCCACACGCCTATGACCTTCGATCCTGCACGCTTCGATGAGCTCGCCGCGGCCCTGGCCGGCCCGGCGTTTGCCGACGACGGGACCCTCGGGGACCTGTTCGCGTCCGCCGATATCCTGACGCTCGCGATGGCCGCGGACGACCGTCGCCGGGCCCGCCATGGTGCCGCCGCCACGTTCGTCCGGGTGCACGACCTGGCCGCCTTGCCGGTCGATGGCGACGTGATCCTGCCGCCGGCGGCGCGGGAGATCCGGGTGACCGCGAGCCATGGCTACACGCCGGCCGACGCCCGGCAGTTGCAGCGTATCGTGATGGCGGCCGGCGACGTGCCCGTGACTGCGGGTTCGGTGGCTGACCTCGAGGCGGCGTCGGCGTCCGGGACGGGGTCCGTGCGCGACCTGGCGGCGTTCCTGCGCGACGCGGGCGTGCAGGCCGTGGCCGACGCGCCCCTCGACGCGCTGCGCGACCCGGCGTCGTCGTGCGCCGCCGTGCGTGAGGCGGGGCTGGCGATCGCGCGTGCCACGGCCTCGCGCACGCTGGACGTGCCGGGACGCATCGGGTACCTGCGGCGGGTGCTGGACGTCGACCGGGCGGTGGGGGGGCTGCGCAGCGTCGCGCCGCTCGCGCGGCGCTGGCACGCGGCGACGCCCTCGACCGGGTACGAGGACGTCCGTCTCGTGGCGCTGACGCGCCTGCTGCTGCCCTCGGTGCCCTCGGTGCAGGTGGACTGGACGCTCTACGGGCCGAAGCTCGCGCAGGTGGCGCTGACGATGGGCGCGGATGATCTCGATGCGGTGACCGCCGAGGATGACGCGCCGGACGGGCGTCGCCGCGCCCCGCTCGAGGAGGTGCTGCGCAACATCCGGGCGGCGGGGCTGACGCCCTGCGAGCGGGACGGCGCGTACCGCCGTCTGGCAGGCTGACGTGCTTAGGCTCGGCGTCGTCGAGTACCTCAACGCCCGGCCCCTGGTGCACGGCCTGGATCGGCACCCGGAGCGGTTTCGCCTCCGCTATGACGTGCCCGCCCGGTGCGCCGCGCTGCTGCACGAACACGCCATCGACCTCGGGACGGTTCCGTCGATCGAGTACCTCCGCGGCGGCGACTACCGGATCGTGCCCGGCGTGGCGATCGGCTGCGATGGTCCCGTGGCCTCGGTGGCGATCTTCGCCCGGGTGCCCATTGCGGACGTCCGCACGCTGGCGCTCGACACGGCGTCGCGCACGTCGGTGGCGCTGGCCCGGATCCTCTGCCACGGCTACTTCGGCGTGGCGCCCGCCTTCCGGCCGATGCGCCAGGACCCGCGGGCGATGCTGGACGCGTGCGAGGCCGCCGTCGTCATCGGCGACGCCGCACTCACGTTCGATCACACCGCCGCCGGCGCGCTCAAGCTCGACCTGGGGGAAGCCTGGCGCGACTTCACCGGCCTGCCCTTCGTGTTCGCCTTCTGGGCCGGCTGGCCCGGCGCGGCGGTCCTGGACGATGTCAGGGCCCTGCAGGACGCGCGGGACGCCGCCGTGGCGGATCCAGATGGTGTGGCCGCGCGTTTCTTCCCGGCGGATCAGGCCCTGGCGGCGCTCGGCGCCCGGTACCTTCGTGATAATGTGAAGTACGGGTTCTCCGATCGGCAGGTTGCAGGCGTGGAACGGTTCTACCGCGAGGCGGCGGCGCTCGGGCTCGTGCCTGGCCTGCGCGACCTGCGGTTCTACTGACAGACGATGGCCATCGATTCACTCGTACGCAAGGTCCGGGCGGGCGGCCGCCTCGAGGCCGCTGAGGCGCTGCGGTTGTACCGGGACGCGCCCACGCACGTGCTCGGGCAACTGGCCCACGAGGTACGGTCCCGGCGGCATCCGGGTCCCGAGGTCACCTACATCATCGACCGCAACGTGAACTACACGAACGTGTGCGTGGCGCGCTGCGCCTTCTGCGCGTTCTATCGGCCGGTCGGGGCGCCGGACGGGTATGTCCTGGGGTTCGACGAGATCTTCCGGAAGATCGACGAGACCATCGAGCTGGGCGGCGGCCAGCTGCTGCTCCAGGGCGGGCACAACCCCGATCTGCCGCTGGAGTGGTACGAGGACCTGTTCCGCGGCGTGAAGCAGCGGTATCCGGCGTTCCGGTTGCACGCCCTGTCGCCGCCGGAGGTGGTCCACCTCTCCCGCCTCTCGAAGCTGGCGCCGGCTGCCGTGGTCGAGCGGCTCATCGCGGCGGGGCTCGACAGCATTCCGGGCGGTGGGGCCGAGATCCTGGTCGATCGCGTGCGCCGACTGCTGCACTGCTACTCCAAGGCGACAGCCGACGAGTGGATTGGCGTCATGCGCGACGCGCACCGCGCCGGCCTGCGCACCACGTCGACCATGATGTACGGGACGGTGGAAACCGACGAGGAACGGATCGAGCACCTGCTGCGCCTGCGTGCCCTGCAGGACGAGACCGGCGGCTTCACCGCGTTCATCGCGTGGAGCTACCAGCCCGAACACACCGAGCTGCGGGGCCAGGAAGCCACCGGACTCGAGTACCTGCGCACCCTGGCCCTGGCGCGTCTGGTGCTGGACAACATCGACAACCTGCAGGCCTCGTGGGTGACCCAGGGCGGCAAGGTCGGGCAGCTGAGCCTGTCGTACGGCGCCAACGACATGGGCAGCGTGATGATCGAAGAGAACGTCGTGCGCGCCGCCGGGGCGGCGTACTGCATGGACGAGGTCGAGATCGTCCGCAACATCGAGGACGCGGGTTACGTGGCAAAGCGCCGCAACATGCACTACGAGATTCTCGGCGATCCCATCTTCCGCGAACGCGAGGTGCCGCGCGTGCTCGAACTCGCGACGGCGCGGGTGCCGGGCGACCTGGGCGTGCCCGTGGAGCTGCTGAACTACCCCGCGCGCAGCCGGGCGGAGCGGCAGCGGCGGGGCTGATCGGCCCTGAACCGTGACCCGGGAACCCTGAACCCCGACCCGTGCCGACCTACACCGCTGACTGGATTGTCCCGATCGCCGAGCCGCCCCTCGCGGGCGGCTGGATCGCCACGCGTGACGGCGTCATCCTGGCGTCGGGACGGGGGGCGCCGCCCCCGGCCGCGGACCCCGTTGTGGCCTGCGGTGCCGTGGCCATTCTGCCGGCCCTCGTCAACGCGCACACGCACCTCGAGTTGTCGTGGCTGCGCGGCCGGGTACCGCCCGCCGGCAGTTTCGTCGACTGGGTGTCGGCGATGATGCGCGTACGGCTGGGCGCCCCGGATGCCGCAGACACCAGGAACCACCGCGCGGCCATGGCCGCTGCTGCCGCGGAGATGCGGGCGTCGGGGACGGGGCTCGTCGGGGACGTCAGCAACAGCCTCGAGGGGACGGACCTCGTCGCGGACGTGTTCGACGCGGGCGTGGTGTTCCACGAACTCCTCGGCTTCCGCACGCCTGACCCGGCGGGCCTGGTGGTGCGGGCGATGGACCGGGTGGCCGCGCTGCCGTCCCGGCCCGGCTGGCGCGTGGCCCTGGCGCCGCACGCGCCGTATTCCGTGTCGCCGGAGTTGTTCGCGGCGATTGCCGCCGCGGCCCCCCCGGACGCGCCCATCGCGGTACACGTCGCCGAAGGGGCGGAGGAGCGGGACCTGATGGCGACCGGAACGGGACGATGGCGCGATCTGCTCCAGGCGATGGGAGTGTGGGATGAGGCCTGGCCGGTGCCGGGGTGCTCACCGGTGACGTATCTCGATCGGCTGGGGCTGTGGTCCCCGCGGGCGCTGGCGGTTCACGCCGTGCAGGCGTCGCGGACCGACCTGGCGCTGCTCGGCGAACGAGGCGCCACGGTCGTGACGTGCCCGCGCAGCAACCGGTACGTCGGCGCCGGCGACCCGCCGGCGGCCGGGATCTTCGCGTCCGGCGTCCGCGTGGCGGTGGGCACCGACAGCCTCAGCAGTGTCGAGGATCTCAACCTCTTTGCCGAACTGGCCCGCCTCCACGAACTGGCGCCGGGCGTGGCCCCGGCCCGCCTGCTCGAAGCGGCGACGCTGGGTGGTGCCTCAGCCCTGGGCCTGGCCGGCGACTGGGGCACGCTGGAGCCGGGGAGGCGCGCCGCGCTGGTGGGTGTCGCCGTTCCGCCCGGGCTGGCCGATGTGGAACAATACCTCGTGGGCGGCATCATGCCGCACCAGGTTCAGTGGATCGAGAGCGGCCGCCCGTGCTGACCCGTGTCGTCACCTACGCGTCGTTCGTGCGCTTCAGCCACTCCGTGTTCGCGCTGCCCTTCGCGCTGACCGGCGCCATGTTCGCCGGCCGGGAGACGCCCCTCACCGCCGGTCGCGTCGTGTGGATCGTGGTCGCGATGGTGGCGGCCCGGAGCGCGGCCATGGGGTTCAATCGGCTCGTCGACGCGCGGTTCGATGGCCTCAACCCGCGTACGGCGTCGCGGGAGCTGCCCGCGGGCCGGATGCGCCGACCCGAGGCGATGGCCTTCGTTGTCCTCGCGTCCGCGGTGTTCGTGGGGGCCGCCTGGGCCCTCGGACCCCTGTGTGTCGCCCTGTCACCTGTGGCGCTGGCCATCGTGTTCTGGTACTCGCTCGCCAAGCGGTACACCTGGTCCACCCAGGCGTTCCTCGGCCTGGCAATGGCCGTTGCGCCGGTCGGGGGATGGCTGGCCGCCGGCGGCCGGGGTGGCCTCGAACCGTGGCTCCTGGCTGCCGCGATTGGCACCTGGGTGGCGGGTTTCGACATTCTCTACGCGTGCCAGGATCTCGAGTTCGATCGCGCGCACGGCCTGCAGTCCATTCCGCAGCGCTTCGGTCTTCCCGCGTCCCTGTGGATCTCGCGCGTGCTGCACGTCATCACCGTCGTGTGCCTGGGGCTGATGGCGGCGGTCGTGCCGCTGGGGCCGATCTACCTGGCGGGGGTGGCGGGCGTGGCCGTGCTGCTGGCCTACGAACAGTCGCTGGTGTCCGCCGATGATCTGTCGCGCGTGAAGTTCGCCTTCGACCTCAACGGATGGGTCGGCATCCTCTACATGGTCACCACGGGAGTGGCGCTCTATGCCCGCTGAGACGTCGTCGAAACGGTTCACGCTCGCCATCACCGGCGCCAGCGGAGCGCTCTACGCGGTCCGAACGCTCGCCGCCCTCCTCGAGCAGGGATGGGAGGTCGACCTCGTGGCGAGCGATTTCGGGCGCCGCCTCCTGCGTGACGAGTTGGGGGAGGAAGCTGCCCTCGAACGCCTGGGGCCGTACCTGGAGGGGAAGTACGGCGCCGCCGTGTCACGGGGGGCGTTCCACCTGCACAGCAACAAGGACGTCGGCGCGTCGATCGCCAGCGGCAGCCGGCGGTTCGACGGGATGGTCATCGTGCCGTGCTCGATGAAGACGCTGGCCGGCGTGGCGCACGGGTTGTCCCGGAACCTCATCGAACGGGCCGCGGACGTCTGCCTGAAGGAACGGCGCACGCTGGTCGTGGTCCCGCGCGAAGCGCCGATGAGCCTGCCGCAGCTGCGCAACATGGTTGCCTGCGCCGAGGCGGGCGCCGTGGTGCTGCCGGCGATGCCGGCGTTCTACCAGCTGCCGAAGACCCTCGACGATCTCGCCGACTTCATGGCCGGCAAGATCCTCTCGGTCCTCGGCCTCGATCACGGCCTCTACGCGCCCTGGACGGGCCAGGTGCCGCGATGACGGAGCCGACGCCCGGGCTGGGCGCGGACAAGACCCCGGCGCGCATCGCCGGCATGTTTGACGCCATCGCGCCGCGCTACGACTTCCTCAACCGCCTGCTGAGCGCCGGGTTCGACGTCCGATGGCGCGCACGGGCGATTCGGTCGCTCGCGCTCACCGGGCGTGAAACCGTGCTCGACCTGTGCACGGGCACCGGCGACCTGGCGATCGGCGCGGCGACGGCGCGGGTCCCCGCGCGGGCGGTGGTGGCCGTGGACTTCGCCCGCGAGATGCTGAAACTCGGGCGGCAGAAGCTCCCCGCGAGAGGCCTGGCGCAGCGGGTCCGGCTGGTGCAGGCCGACGCCATGGCGCTGCCCCTCGCCGACGCGTCGGTGGACGCGGCCACGGTGGCGTTCGGCATCCGCAACGTGGAGCGGCCCGAGGTGACCTTTGCCGATGTCCGGCGCGTGCTGCGTCCGGGCGGGCGGTTCACCATCCTTGAGTTCGGCACGCCGTCGCTCCCGGTCGTCCGGCAGGCGTATCTGGCGTACTTCCGGTACGTGCTGCCACGGATCGGGCGGCTCGTCTCGGGCCACTCGTCGGCGTACACGTACCTGCCGGCGTCGGTGCACACGTTTCCCACGCCGGCCCGGGTGACCGGTATGCTGGCCGATGCCGGATTCGAGCAGGTGACGGCCGTCCCTTTGACCCTCGGCGTCGTCTATATGTACAGCGCGCGCAAACCCGCCGCCCGCTGACCCGCGCCTGCCAGCGCCTGCCTCGTCGTCGCGGTGATGCCGCCCGTCCGCCCTGCCGGCGGCTGCCCGGGACCATCAGAACCCGGGTGTTATAATCGAGAGACCACGCGGATGTACTTCAATCTCGACGACAGAGAGCCCGATTTCGAAGGGCTGGAGAGCGCGATTTCGAGGCGCGAGAGCTTCCTGCTCTCGGTGGCGCTCCATGTCGTCGCGGTGCTCGGGTTCCTGTTCCTGCCGGCGATGCTGCCGGTCTCGACGCCGGAGACGCTGACGCTGGAGCAGCAGGCGGCGGAAGCCCGCGCCCGGGAGGCCGACTCCCGGCGTTTCGTGTTCGTGCAGCCCCGGTCGGAGTTCGAGGCGCGACGTCCGCCGCAGATGCCGGAGCTCTCGGATCGTGACCGCACGGCGCAGGCGCCCGAGCGGGCGCCGAATCCCACCAACCCGTTGCCGTTCTCGCGTGGCAACACGTCCGAGATGGTGGACGAGCCCGCCACGCGTCCCGCTCCGCCCCAGCCCCAGCCCCAGCCGTCACCGGCCGAGGCGGGCGACGACGCGGGGCGCGGGACGCCGGGACAGCCCCCGGGGGAGGCCCCGAATGCGCCGCTGCGGGGGCTGGCCGGGCCGAGTCTCCGGTCGGCGGACGGTGGAGGCGGTGGGGCGGCGCTCGGCGACCGTCTGGGGCAGGCCCTCAAGGACGTGCAGCGGTACTACACCGCCGACCAGGTATTCAATAACCCGCAGGGCGGCGGTGGCCAGTACGGGTCGGCCATCCAGTTCGACACGAAGGGCGTCGAATTCGGCCCGTGGATCCGTCGCTTCATCGCGCAGATCAAGCGCAACTGGGATATCCCGTACGCCGCGATGTCGCTGCGCGGGCGCGTGGTCGTGACCTTCAACGTGCACAAGGACGGGCGCATCACCGACATCGCGGTCGTCGGCCCGTCCGGCGTCGACGGGTTCAACCACTCGTCGTTCAATGCGATCGCGGCGTCGAGCCCGACCCAGCCGCTGCCGCCGGAGTACCCGGCCGATCAGGCGTTCTTCACGGTGACCTTCTACTACAACGAGTCGCCGCCCCGCTGATGGCGCGTCCCTCCCGATCCGTGCAACTCGGCTGGCTCCTCCTCGTCACCGCGCTCGTGATCTGGACGCTGGTCCGTCTGGCCGGGGCCCGCTGATGAGCCCGCCCACGCTGGTGGCGGTGCTGGGGCCGACGGCGAGCGGGAAGAGCGCGCTGGGCATCGCGCTGGCGGAGCGGTTCGGCGGGGAAGTCATCGCCTGCGATTCGACGGCGGTCTACCGCGGGTTCGACATTGGGACCGACAAGGTGGGACCCGCCGAGCAGCGCGGCATCCCGCACCACTGCGTGGATCTCGTCGCGCCCGCCGCGGAGTACACCGCGGCCGACTACGCCCGCGACGCGGCGGCGGCGGTGCGCGACATCGCGGCGCGCGGGCGCCTGCCGATTCTTGTCGGCGGTACCGGCTTCTACTACCGGGCGCTGGTCCGGGGGCTGTTTCCCGGCGCCGGGCGCGACCCGGTGTTGCGCGCGCGCCTCGATCGCCTGGCAGAGAAGGCGGGCGACGCGCGGCTGCACCGTCTGCTGCGGCGCGTCGATCCGCCGTCGGCGGCGCGGATCCAGGTGCGCGACCGGGTACGGGTGGTACGCGCCCTCGAGGTGTACTTCAGCACCGGCCGCCCGCTCACCGCCCACTTTGCCGATACGCGGGCGCCGCTCGAGGGCTGGGACGTGATCGCGATCGCGTTGCGGCCGCCGTGGCCCGAGGTGACGGCACGCATCGCGGCCCGGGTCGATCAGCAGTTCGCGCGCGGCATCACGGGCGAGGTTCGGGCGTTGCTGGCCGCCGGTGTGCCCCCGACCGCGCGCCCCTTCGGGGGCTATGTGTATCGGCGCGTTCTGGAACATGTGCGCGGCGTGCGCGACGAGGCCGCGACTCGCGACATGATCACGCGCGAGAACCGTCACTACGCGAGACGGCAGTTGATCTGGTTCCGCAAAGAGCCTAATCTAGTGTGGATTCTCCAGATGGGCGACGTGTCCGAGGCGTTGGACCAGGCCGTGGCGGCCGTGACGCGGCGGACCGGCGTTCACGCCGTCGGTTCCGTTTAGACAGAGAGCGCGACGCATGCCGCAGACGTTCGAATCCAAGTCGCCGGTGGTGCCCAACATCCAGGACGCCTTCCTGAACCTGGCGCGTCGCGATCGCCTGGCCGTTCGCATCCGCCTCATGGACGGCACCGAGTTCGAGGCCCGCATCAAGAACTTCGATCGCTTCGCGGTGATCGTCGAGCAGGACGGCGCCGATCACCTCGTGTTCAAGCACGCCGTGGCCAGCATCCGCGTGCCGCGCGCCCAGTCGACGTACTTTTCCTCGCACCAGGGGTGATCGCCCCGGGCGGCCGACGCCGATGATCCGCCGCGCCTTCCTCATCGTCCTTGACAGTTGCGGCGTCGGCGAACTGCCGGACGCCGGCGTATACGGCGACGAGGGCAGCAACACCCTCGGCAACCTGGCCGCGCGCGTGCCGCTGCGCGTGCCGGTGCTCCGGTCCCTGGGCCTGTCGCACATCGTCGAACTCGGCCCCCCGGCGCCGGGTCCGCCGCTCGGGGCCTTCGGCCGCATGGTCGAGCAGTCGCCGGGCAAGGACTCCGTGACGGGGCACTGGGAACTGGCCGGCGTGGTCCTCGATCAGCCGTTCCCGACCTTCCCGGGCGGCTTCGATCCGG
Source organism: uncultured Vicinamibacterales bacterium (assembly GCA_964396055.1). Lineage (GTDB taxonomy): Bacteria > Acidobacteriota > Vicinamibacteria > Vicinamibacterales > JAKQTR01 > CAYJPV01. Next base: position 20,874 of record CAYNDV010000009.1, read on the forward strand.
CGGACATGCGTGAGTTCGAACGCCGCATCGGGCGTCCGACGCTCGGCAACGTGGTGGCCTCGGGAACACAGATCCTGGACGACCTCGGGCCTGAACACCTCCGCACGGGCTGGCCCATCGTCTACACGTCGGCCGACTCCGTGTTCCAGATCGCGGCCCATGAGGACGTGGTGCCGGTGCCGGAACTCTATCGGTACTGCGAGATCGCGTTCGACATGTTCGTGACCGGCCGCGGCCTCGGCCGGGTGATTGCGCGGCCGTTCGTGGGGGCGCCCGGCGCGTTCGTGCGCGACAGCGCCCGACGCCACGATTACGCGATGCCGCCGATGCGGCCGACGCTGCTCGACGTTCTGGCGTCGGCCGGCGTGCCCGTGCACGCCGTGGGCAAGATCAAGGACCTGTTTGCCGGAAGCGGCGTCTCCTCGTGGGTCCATACCGGGTCGGATGCGGAGGTGATGGATGCCATCGAGGCCGCCGTGGACGAGGTCGCCGGCGGGCTGGTGTTCGCCAACCTCGTCGACTTCGACGCGAAGTTCGGGCACCGCAACGACGTGGAGGGCTACGCCGGGAACCTCGAGCAGTTCGACGCGCGGCTGGCGGCGCTCCTGCCGCGTTTCGGGCCCGACGACCTCCTGGTGATCACGGCCGATCACGGCAACGACCCCACCACGCCGAGCACGGACCATTCGCGGGAGCACGTGCCGGTGTTGTGCTGGGGAAGGCAGGTGCAGGCGGGCGTCGACCTGGGCACGCGCGGCTCCTTCGCCGACCTGGGCCAGACGCTGGCGGCCGTCTTCGGCGTGCCGCCTCTGGCCCATGGCCGGAGTTTCCTCGACGCGCTCCTCCCGCGCCGGTGAGGTCCCATGGAGCCGAGCATCCGCGAACGACTCGAACAGCGGGAACTGGCCACGCTGGCCTCCGAGGCCGCCCGCAGCGCCGCCACGCGGGGCCGCCTGCGGGCGGAGCCCGAGGACGACGTCCGGCCTGCCTTCCAGCGCGACCGCGATCGCATCCTGCACAGCAAGGCGTTCCGCCGCCTCAAGCACAAGACGCAGGTGTTCTTCTCGCCGGCGGGGGACCACTACCGCACCCGGCTGACCCACTCCCTCGAGGTGGCCCAGATCGGGCGCACGATCGCCCGGGCGCTCGCTCTCAACGAAGAGCTGACCGAGGCGATCGCCCTCGGGCATGACCTCGGCCACACGCCCTTCGGCCACCAGGGCGAGCACGTACTGGACGAGTTGATGCCCGGCGGGTTCAGCCACTATCTGCAGAGCCTGCGGATTGTGGACGTCCTCGAGCGTGACGGCGAGGGGCTCAACCTCACCTGGGAGGTGCGGGACGGCATCGCCAAGCACTCCAAGGGGCGCCGCGGGGCCCCGGTCGGCCCGGACGTGCCGGATCAGGCGGCCACCCTTGAGGGACAGGTGGCCCGGCTGGCCGACCTCGTCGCCTACGTGAACCACGACATCGACGATGCCACCCGGGCCGGTATCCTGCAGGAGGGCGCCCTGCCGCGAGGCATCGTCGAGAGGCTCGGAGCCACCCACTCCACCCGCATCGGGTGCCTGGTCAAGGACGCCGTGCTCGAAACCCTGCGCGTCGATCGCGTCGCGATCCGCCTGAGCGCCGACGTCCTCGAGGCCCTCCTCGATCTGCGGGCCTTCCTCTTCGCGTCCGTCTACGAGCACGAGTTGGCCACCGCCGAGTTCAAGAAGGCGACCGGCATCATGACCGGCCTCTGGGACCGGGTGCACGAGCGCCCCGAGGTGTTCCTCGACCCGCGGACGGTCCAGTTCGAGGGGGTCGATGCCGCGGCACGCGACTTCCTGGCGGGGATGACCGACCGCTACGCGGTGGCCCTTTTCGAGGAGTTGTTCATTCCCAAGCCGTGGGTGGACCTGGGGGGACGGTTCTCCTGATCCCGCATCCCCGTGGTATGATAAAAGGTCTGTTTTTCGCTGGAAGTGGCGGTAGATGAGTGAGTTGCTGCTGAACGTCGGCCAGATGCGCGAGGCGAGGGCCCGGATCGACCGGACCATCGCGGCCGATGCCTTTCCGCCGGACCATGAGGTATTCCGTCTCGTGGCTCCGGTCGGGGTGGCGGCCGACGTCTTTCGGGACCGCGACCAGTTCCGGCTGGTCGGGCGGGTCCGCACCGAGATCGAGTTGACGTGCTGCCGGTGCCTCGAGGCGTACCGGAAGCCGGTCGACGAGAGCTTCGAGGTGCTGTTCCTGCCCCATGCCGCGTCGACCGGCGAAGGCGAACGTGAGATCGAGGACGATGACCTGGCGGTCGCGTACTACCAGAAGGATGTCATCGACCTCGGACAACTGCTGCAGGAACAGTTCTACCTGGCGGTGCCCATGAAGGCGCTCTGCCGGGAGGACTGCCGCGGGCTCTGCTCGTCGTGCGGGATCAACCTCAACACGGCGTCGTGCGCGTGCACGACGGCGTGGGAGGACCCGAGGCTGGCGGCGTTGCGGGGCCTGCTCAACAAGGACTGACCATGCCGAATCCCAAACGCCGCCATTCGAAGCAACGTACGGCCAAGCGCCGCACCCATGACGCCCTGAAGGCCGTGTCTCTGGGCGAATGTCCCCAGTGCCACGAACTGAAGGCTCCCCACCAGGTGTGCCCCCATTGCGGGTACTACCGCGCGCGCCAGGTGCGGGCGGTCGAGGAGGAGTAGCCCGCTGGTTGTCGCGGTCGACGCGATGGGCGGCGATCACGCGCCCGGCGTGATTGTCGAGGGTGCGATCGCTGCCGCCCGGGACGTGGGTGTCGGCGTCGCCCTGGTGGGCGCCGAGGCGCCGATTGCGGGCGCCCTCGCCGCCGCCGGCGACGTGTCTCATCTGGACATTTCGATTGTGCCCGCCGCCGACGTGGTGGCGATGGGCGAACGCCCGTCGGCGGCGCTCCGGCGCCTGCCGGGCGCGTCGATCCGCGTGGCAGCGGACCTGGTGGCGTCAGGGCGGGCGGCGGCGCTGTTCAGTGCCGGGCACACCGGCGCCACCGTGCTGGCTGCCCGCGCGGCGTTCGGCCTGGCGCGCGGGGCCGAGCGGCCGGCCCTGGCCGCAACCGTGCCGACGCGCAGCGGCGCGGCCGTGCTCCTGGATGTCGGCGCCAACGCGGACTGCCGGCCCGCGCACCTGCTGACCTTCGCGGTGATGGGGCTGGTGTACGCCCGCGTGGGCCTCGGGCTGGCGGCGCCCCGGGTGGGCCTGCTGTCCATCGGGGAAGAGGCGTCCAAGGGCAACGAGTTGGTGCGCGAGGCGCACGCGATGTTGCGGGAGGCGGACCTGCCGTTTGCCGGCAACGTCGAGGCGCGCGACCTGTTCACGGGCGGCGTGGACGTGATCGTCTGCGACGGGTTCACGGGCAACGTGGCGATCAAGGTCAGCGAGAGCCTGGTCGACCTGGTGGACGTGCTGCTGCGCGACGGGGACGGCGCGCCGGGCGGGGGCTTGCTGGCGCCGGAGGCCTTCGAGGTCTTCCGCCGCCGCGTGGACTATTCGGAGTACGGGGGCGCCCCGCTGCTGGGTGTCGGCGGCCCGTGTGTCGTGGGGCACGGTCGGTCGTCGGCCCGCGCCGTCCGCAACGCCATTGTCATGGCCTACCGCTTCGCGCAGGGCGGGCTCGTCCCGCGCATCGAGGCTGGTCTGGCCGAACTGCGAGGTACCGCATCGTGATTGCCTTCCTGTTTCCCGGCCAGGGGTCCCAGAAAGTCGGCATGGGCCGCGCGTTCGCCGACGCGTTTCCCGAGTGCCGCGCGGCGCTGGCCGAGGCCGACGCCGCGCTGGGCGAGGACCTCAGCGGCCTGTGCTTCAACGGTCCGGAAGATCGGCTGGTGCTCACCGAGAATACGCAGCCCGCGATCCTGGCGGTGAGCGTGGCGATGTACCGCGTCCTGGCCGCGCGGGGCGTCGAGCCGGCCTTCATGGCCGGTCACAGCCTGGGTGAGTATTCCGCCCACGTGGCCGCCGGGACCCTGGGATTCGGCGACGCGCTGCGCACGGTGCGCCGCCGCGGGCGGTACATGCAGGAGGCCGTGCCGGTGGGTCAGGGGGCCATGGCGGCCGTGCTCGGTCTCGACGCGGCGCTGGTGGCGCAGGCGTGTGCCGAAGCGGAGCAGGGCGAGGTCGTGAGCGCTGCCAACCTCAACGCGCCCGGGCAGGTGGTCATCGCGGGGGCGCGCGACGCGGTGGGGCGGGCGATCGAGCGGGCCAAGGCGCTCGGCGCCAAGCGGGCCATTCCGCTGCCCGTGAGCGCCCCCTTCCATTGCGCGCTCATGCGGCCCGCAGAGGAGCGCCTGGCGCCCGATCTGCGGGCGCTGCCGGTCTCGGTGCCGAGGGTGCCCGTCGTGGCCAACGTGGACGCCGCGCCGCGGACGGACGGCGCCTCGGCGATCGAGGCGCTGGTGCGCCAGGTGTCGTCGCCGGTGCGCTGGGAAGAGGTGATGCTGCGGCTTGCATCCGAGGGCGTCCGCAAGTATGTTGAAGTGGGTCCTGGGACGGTGCTGACCGGCCTCGGCCGGAAGATTGTGAAGGACGCGACGTTTGTCACCCTCGAGGCGCCGGGCGACCTCGAGGCGGCGCTCGCCGCGCTGCGGGCCTGACGCTGGTCGTGCCATGTTCGAACTGACCGGGAAGATTGCGATTGTGACGGGCGCCGGCCGCGGCATCGGCCGGTCCATCAGCCTGGCCCTGGCCCGCGCCGGGGCGATCGTCGTGCCGACCGACACCACGGGGTGGGGGGCGTGTCCGACGGGCATCGAGATCACGGACCAGGGTGGCGCGGGCGAAGCCGCCGTGATGGACGTGACCGATCCGAAGGGGATCGAGGCCACGATGAACGCGGTCCTCGAGAAACACGGCCGGATCGACATCCTGGTGAACAACGCGGGCATCACCCGCGACCAGTTGCTGATGCGCATGAAGCGCGAGGACTGGGACAAGGTGCTTGAGGTCAACCTGACCGGCACCTTCAACTGCACGCAGGCGGTCCTGCGGCCGATGATGAAGCAGCGGGCCGGGCGGATCATCAGCATCAGTTCGGTCGTGGGCCAGATGGGCAACGCCGGGCAGTCGAACTACGCGGCGTCGAAGGCCGCCGTCATCGGGTTCAGCAAGTCGCTGGCGCGCGAGGTCGCGTCGCGCAACATCACCGTGAACGTGGTGGCCCCGGGCCTCATCGACACCGACATGACCCGCGCCCTGCCCGCCGAGGTGCAGGCCGAATGGGTGGCGAAGGTGCCGCTGGGCCGCTTCGGGTCCGCCGACGACGTCTCCGCCGCCGTGTGTTTCCTGGCCTCGGACGAGGCGGCGTACATCACGGGGCAGGTCCTGGCCGTCAACGGCGGGATGTACACGTAGGAGGATGAATGGCTTCGGTTGCTGACAAGGTCAAGAGCATCATCGTGGATCAGCTGGGCGTCGACGAGGACCAGGTGACGGCGGACGCGTCGTTCGTCGAGGACCTGGGCGCGGACTCCCTCGATACGGTCGAACTGGTGATGGCCTTCGAGGAGGAGTTCGGGATCGAGATCCCGGATGAGGACGCCGAGAAGATCACCCGCGTGAAGGAAGCCGTCGACTACATCGAGGCCCACTCCAAGAAGAAGTAGTGGCACGCGCGCCGGCCGCACGGTGACGCCGCCGGCGCGTTTCCCATCCCATCGGAGGCTGCGTGAACAGGCGCGTTGTCGTGACGGGCATCGGGTTGGTGTCTTCGCTGGGCATCGGCACGGGGCCCACCTGGGAAGGTCTGTGCGGCGGGCGGAGCGGCGTCGGCCCGATCACGAAGTTCGACGCGTCCGCGTTCGCGGCGCGGATCGCGGCCGAGGTCAAGGGGTTCGATCCCCTGCAGTACTTCGAGAAGAAGGAGGTCAAGAAGGTCGACCCCTTCATCCAGTACGCCGTGGCCGCGTCGCAGTTCGCCGTCGAGGATGCGGGCCTGGTCATCGGCCCGGAAAACGCCACCGAGATCGGCGTGTTCATCGCGTCGGGCATCGGCGGCTTCGGCACGATCGAGCGCGAGCACGCGGCGCTGCTCGAGGGCGGCCCCCGCAAGATCTCGCCGTTCTTCATCCCCGCCGCGATCATCAACCTGGCGTCCGGGCACGTGTCCATCCGCTTCGGCGCCAAGGGGCCGAACCTGGCCACCTGCACCGCCTGCTCCGCCTCGGCGCATGCCGTGGGCGAGTCGTACCACATCATCCGCCGCGGGGACGCCACGGCGATGATCACCGGCGGATCCGAGTCGGCGATCACCCCCATGGGCGTCGGCGGCTTTGCCTCGATGCGGGCCCTGTCGACCCGCAACGACGAGCCCGCCCGGGCCAGCCGGCCCTTCGACCGCGAGCGTGACGGGTTCATCATCGGCGAGGGATCCGGGATCCTCATCCTCGAGGAACTGGAACACGCGACGGCCCGCGGCGCGCGGATCTACGCCGAGATCGTCGGCTACGGCATGACCGGCGACGCGTTCCACATCACGGCGCCCTCCGAGGACGGGGACGGCGCGATGCGCGTCATGGCCATGGCCCTGCGCAACGCCGGCGTCGGCGTCGACGACGTGCAGTACATCAACGCCCACGGCACCTCGACGCCCTTCAACGACAAGCTCGAGACGCTGGCGATCCGCCGGTTGTTCGGCGAGCACGCCGGCCGCCTCGGCGTATCGTCGACCAAGTCGATGACCGGGCACCTGCTCGGCGCGGCGGGCGGCGTGGAGGCGGGCATCACCGCCCTCGCGATCCACCATCAGATCATGCCGCCCACGATCAACCAGGACACGCCGGATCCCGAGTGCGATCTGGACTACGTGCCGTGGACGGCCAGGCCGGCGGCCATCACCCATGCGCTGTCGAACTCCTTCGGCTTCGGCGGGACCAACGCCGCGCTGCTGATGCGGCGCTACGGCGCCTGATCGGGAGGCCCGGAAACCCATGAAGATCGCCGTCTGTCTCAAGCAGGTGCCGTCGCGCGACTGGCAGCCGCGCGTCAACGAGGACCGGACGTGGGTCCGGGACCAGGACGCCGCGTTCGAGTTGAACGAGCCCGACGCCTACGCGCTGGAGGAGGGCCTCCGGTTGAAGGAGAAGCACGGCGGCGAGGTGGTGGTCTGCTCGGCGGGCCCGGCCCGCGTCGCCCAGGCGCTGCGCGAGGCGCTGGCGCGCGGGGCCGACCGCGCCATCCACGTCGAAGCCGATCACCTGGCGTCCGCGGACGCGGGCACCGTGGCCGAGGCCCTCGCGGCGGCCATGGCCGCCGAGCAGTTCGACCTCATCCTCACGGGCCTGCAGTCCGACGACCAGGGCTTCGCCCAGACCGGCGTGCTGCTCGCCGCGCACCTCGGCATCCCGTCGGCCACCATCATCATGGAGGTCGACGCCGCCGACGGCGCCCTGCGCGTGAAACGCGAACTGGAAGGCGGCTGGTTCCAGTGGGTGCGCCTGCCGATGCCGGCGCTGCTCACGATCCAGAGCGGCATCAACCAGCTGCGGTACGCGACGCTCAAGGGCATCATGGCGGCGAAGAAGAAGGAGATCCGCAAGGTGGCGGCGCCGGCGGCGGCCGCGCCGGCCCAGCGGATTGTCGGCCTCTACGCCCCGGAGAAGAGCAAGCACACCGAGATGATCGGCGGCACCCCGGCCGAGCAGGCCGCCGCCCTGGTCCGCAAGCTGCGCGAAGACGCGCGGGTGATCTCATGATCGTCGTGATTGCCGAGCAGCAGGGCGGCGCGCTGAACCGCGCGTCGTGGGAGGCGGTGGCCGCGGCGCAGGCCGCCGGCGGGCCCGTGACCGTCATCGTGCCGGGCGCCGGCGTGGCGGCCCCCGCCGCCGAGCTGGCCGCCGCCGAGGTGGCCGAGGTCGTGGCGCTCGAGGCGCCCGAGCTGGCCGCCTACACGCTCGACGGATGGGTGTCTGCCCTGGCCGCGGCTGTCGAGGCCCGGCAGCCGGCGCACGTGTTCCTGCCCCATACCTACCAGACGCGGGACTTCGTGCCGGCGTTGGCCGTGCGCCTGAAGCGGGCGCTCGTCACCGACTGCGTGGGCGTGAAGCGCGACGGCGACCGCGCGTTGTTCGCGCGGCCGGTGTTCCAGGGCCGCCTGTACGCCGACGTGGCCGTGGACGGGCCGTCGATCGTCACGTTCCAGATCGGCGCGGTCCGCGCCGACTCGGTCGTGAAGGGCGCGTCAGCCGCCCCGACGCGCACCGAGGCCGCCACCGTCGGCCCCATCCGGCAGCAGCCGGAGGCGCCGTTCCGCGAGGCCAAGCAGGCCGTCGACCTGAGCCAGGCCGAGCGGATCGTGGCCGTCGGCCGGGGCATCAAGGAACAGGACAAGATCGCGATGGCGCAGGATCTCGCCGCCGCCATCGGCGGGGAACTCGGCGCGTCGCGGCCCATCTGCGACGCGGGCTGGCTGCCGATGGATCGCCAGATCGGGAGTTCCGGCCAGACGGTGGCGCCAAAGCTGTATGTCGCCCTCGGCATCTCGGGCGCCATCCAGCACCTGGTCGGGATGAAAGGGGCGCGGACCATCGTCGCGATCAACAAGGACCCCGAGGCGCCGATCTTCGAGACGGCCGACTACGGCGTCGTCGGCGATCTCTTCGAGGTGGTGCCCGCCCTCATCAAGGAGTTGCGGGGGTAGTGCACCCGGTCGAGACCTGGGTCTTCCGCGTCCTCGTCCTCGCGTCCGCCGCCGTGTTCGCGGCGCAGGTTGCCACGCGGCTGCGGCTCTTCCTGCGAGCCCGCGACAACGTCACCATCCCTGACGGCGAGACCGGGGCGCGGCTGCTGCGTCTGCTCACCGAGGTGGTCTTCCAGTCCCGCACCATCGCGGCCCGGCCGCTGGTGGGCCTGGCGCACCTGGGTGTGTTCTGGGGGTTCACCGCCTTCGCGCTCTACACCGCCATCGAGTTCGCCCACGGGCTGGGGATCGCCGACCTCACGGGGCAGGCGTGGTTCCGCGTCTACCGCTGGGTCCTGGTGCCCTTCGCCCTGGCCACGCTGGCCGGCATCACGGGCCTGCTGGTGCGCCGCGTCTTCGTGCGGCCCGCCGCGCTGGGCGCCTCGCTGTCCTGGGAGTCCGTCCTGATCGGCGGGTTCATCGCCGCGTTGATGGTGACGTTCCTGCTCGACTTCCGGCTCGACGCGGGCGTGGCGGCCCGGGTGAACTGGTGGGCGCACGCCCTCGTCATCCTCGGCTTCCTGGTCCTGATTCCCGGTTCGAAGCACTTCCACCTGGTGGTGTCGCCCGTCACCGTGTACCTGCGCTCGTCCGGGCTGGGCACGGTGCCAAACCTGGACTTCGAACGGGAGCAGGTGGGCATCGAGACGGTGAAGGACCTCGAGCGGAAGCAGGTCCTGGACGCGTTCACCTGCGTGGAGTGCGGCCGGTGCCAGGAGGCCTGCCCCGCCCACGGCACCGGGAAGCTGCTCAACCCGAAGTCACTGGTCCTCCAGAGCGAAGACGCCCTGCTGGCCGGGCGCCTGGACGCCAGGCTGCCCGACGTGTTCGACCCCGGTGTGCTCTGGCAGTGCACGACGTGCGGCGCGTGCGAACACCAGTGCCCGGTGGGTGTCGAACACCTGCCGCTCATCATCGGCGCGCGACGGGGCCTGGTGTCGAACGGCGACGCCCCCGACGCCCTGGGCGCCGTCTTCAACCACCTCGAGCGCCGCGGCAATATCTGGGGGCTCGGCGCCGATCTGCGGCAGAAGTTCGTCGCGTCGGCCGGCCTCGAGGTGTTCGACGCCGCGCGCCACGAGTACCTGGTGTGGCTGGGCTGCGCCGGGGCCTTCGAGGCGGACTACCAGAAGGCCCTGCGGTCGCTGTTCGACATCCTCCGCGCCCGCGGCGTCACGTTCGGCGTGCTGGCGAAAGAACGCTGCACGGGCGACGTCGCGAAGCGTACGGGCAACGAGTACCAGTTCCAGGAGCTGGCGACGGCCAACATCCGGGACTTCGAGGCCGCCGGCGTCACGAAGATCCTGACGGGCTGCCCCCACTGCCTCCGCACGATCGGCGTGGACTATCAGGCGTTCGGGTACCAGGCGGAGGTGGTGCACGCGTCGGTGCTGGTGGCGGCCCTCACGGCCGACGTCAGCGTGCCGGTCACCGAGACGGTGACCTTCCATGATCCCTGCTACCTGGGCCGCTACGCCGGCCACACCGGGGAGCCCCGGGACCTGCTGCGCCGCGTCGGCGCCCACATCGCCGAGCCCGCCCGTCACGGGGCCGGCACCTTCTGCTGCGGCGCCGGCGGCGGCCTGCTCTTCGAGGAGCACGAGGCGGGCAAGCGCATCAGCCAGGAGCGGTACGAGCAGCTGGCCGCCACCGGCGCCCGGACCGTCGTGACCGCCTGCCCGTTCTGTTCGATCATGCTCAAGGGCGCCCAGGCGAGCGGGCAGCCCGAGACGGCGGTCGTGGACCTGATGACGTTTGTCGAAGGACGGCTGAAGAGTATCCGCGCGTGAACGAACAGTCCTGGCGGGACTCCTGGGTCAAACGCCTGGCGGTGCGCGTCATCCCCGCCGTGGGGGCGCCGCTGATCGCCCTGCTGTGCCGCACGCTGCGCATCCACGACGAGGGGCGGGCGCACTTCGAGGCCGCGATGGGTGGGCCCCACCCGCCCATCCTGGGACTCTGGCACGGGCGCATCCTGCCGGGCGTCTACTACTTCCGCCGCCGCGGGGTCGTGGTCATCACCAGCCAGAACTTCGACGGGGAGTGGATCGCGCGCATCATCGAGCGGTTCGGCTTCGGCACGGCCCGCGGTTCCAGTTCCCGCAACGCCAGCGGCGCCCTGCGCCAGTTGATACGGCACCTGCGGTCCGGCCGGGGCGTGGCCTTCACGCTCGACGGGCCGCGCGGGCCGTTGCGTGAGGCCAAAGCCGGAGCCCTGTGGCTGGCCAGCCTCACCGGCTCGCCGATCGTGCCGTATCACATCGAGGCCACGCGGGCCTGGACGCTGAAGAGCTGGGACCGCGCGCAGATCCCCAAGCCGTTCAGCGACGTCTTCGTCGTCATCGGCGAGCCGGTGTATGTCCCGCGGGACATCGACGAGGAGGCCCTGGCCGGACACCGGCGCCGCCTGGAGGACGCGCTGGCGGGGCTGGTGCGCCGGGCGGAGTCTCTGGCCGGGAGGACGGGGCGGTGAAGCTGGCGGTCTGGACGTCGCCGCGCTTCGCGGAACACACCCCTCCGCCGGGGCACGCGGAACGGCCCGAGCGGGCCGAGGTGATGGAGGCCGTGGCCGCGTCGTGGCGCGAGCGGGGCGCCACGCTCCGGGCGCCGGGGGCCGCCGAGACGGCCGACCTGGCCCGCGTCCACGCGCCGGGCTATCTCGACAGCCTGGCGGCCACCGAGGGCCGGGCGGTGATGTTCGAGGCCGACACGTTCGGCTCGCCCGAGTCCTGGCCGATCGCTTGTCTCGCGGCGGGTGCGGCGCTGGAGGCGGCGCTGGCCGCGTGCGAGGGCCCCATCACCCGGACAGCCGCCCTGGTCCGGCCCCCGGGGCATCATGCGCTGCCGGACCGGCCGATGGGGTTCTGCCTGCTCAACAACGCCGCGGTGGCGGCCGCGGCGCTGCTGGCGCGCGGCGTTGCCCGGGTGGCCATCGTCGACATCGACGTGCACCACGGCAACGGCACGCAGGCGATCTTCGAAGAAGAGTCGCGTGTGCTGTTCGTCTCGCTTCACCAGTGGCCGTTCTACCCGGGGACGGGGGCTGCCGACGACGTCGGCCGCGGAGAGGGCGTCGGGCGGACCGTCAACATCCCCCTGCCGGCCGGCTGCGTGGACGCGGATTACGACCTGGCCTTCCGGGAGGTGGCCGTGCCCGTCCTGCGGGCGTTCGATCCGTCGGTCGTGATCGTATCGGCCGGATTCGATGCCCACCACCAGGATCCGCTGGCGCGCATGCGCCTGACCGCGCGCGGGTACGGGGCGATGCTGGCGCACCTGGCGGAGGTGGCCGATGCCTGCGCCGGGGGCCGCCTGGTGCTCGTGACGGAGGGCGGGTACGACCTGCCGTCGCTGGCCGCGTGCCTCGACACGTCGCTGGCGGTGATGGCCGGCGCCCCGCCGGCGGGGGAGGCCGCGGAGCCGCCGCGGGCCCATGCGGAGGTGTCGGCGCGCGCCCGCGCGGCGGTGGCCGAGGCGCGGCGCATCCAGTCGGCGTTCTGGCGTGGGCTATAATCGTCAGGATATGGTGGAGTACACGCCGCAGGCCATCGAACAGAAGTGGCAGCAACGGTGGGCGGAATCGCGCGCCTTCGAAGTGGAGGCGGATCCCTCGAAGCCCAAGTTCTACTGCCTGGAGATGTTCGCGTACCCGTCGGGGCACGCGCACGTCGGCCACGTCCGCAATTACATGATCGGCGACGTGATGGCCCGGCTGAAGCGGATGCGCGGCTTCAACGTCCTGCACCCGTTCGGCTGGGACGCCTTCGGCCTGCCGGCCGAGAACGCGGCCATCAAGCACGGCATCCACCCCGAGGTGTCGACCCTCGGCAACATCGCGCACATGAAGGGGCAGCTCCAGCGCCTCGGGATCAGTTACGCCTGGGCGCGCGAGATCGCCACGTGCCTGCCCGACTACTACCGCTGGAACCAGTGGTTGTTCGTGCGGATGTTCGAACGCGATCTGGCGTACCGGAAGCGGTCCACGGTCAACTGGTGCACGTCGTGCGCCACCGTGCTGGCCAACGAGCAGGTCGTGGACGGCGGGTGCTGGCGCTGCCACACGCCGGTCACGTCGCGCGACCTTGAACAGTGGTTCCTGCGCATCACCCACTACACCGACGAACTGCTGCAGGCCATCGACACGCTGCAGGACTGGCCGGAGAAGGTCCTGGTGATGCAGCGGAACTGGATCGGGCGCTCCGAGGGGGCGCGGGTCCGGTTCCCGCTGGTGGATCCGTCGGGCGGGCCCTCCACCGACATCGAGGTCTTCACCACGCGCCTCGACACGATCTTCGGCGCCACGTTCGTCCTGCTCGCGCCCGAGCACGAGCTGGTCGAACGGATGGCGGCCGAAGCTGCCGATCCGGGCGCGATCCGCGAGGCGGCCGCCCGCTTCCGCCGCCAGGAGCGCAGCGCGCGTCTCACCGGCGATGTCGAGAAGGAGGGGTTCGATACCGGGCGCTTCGCCGTCAATCCCTTTACCGGGCAGCCGGTGCCCATCTGGGTGGCGAACTTCGTGCTCGGCGAGTACGGCACCGGCGCGGTGATGGCCGTGCCGGCCCACGACCAGCGTGACTTCGAGTTCGCGCGCAAGTACGGCCTGCCGGTCCGGGTGGTGATCCAGCCGGACGTCGAGGGGCGTCCGGGGGCCCTCGATGGGGCCACGCTCGCCGAGGCGTACTCCGAGCCCGGGCACGTGGTCGAGAGCGGCGAGTTCTCGGGCATGTGGTCGACCGAGGCCTACGTCCTGATGGCCGAGAAGGCCGAACGCCGGGCGATTGCCCGCCGCACCGTGCAGTACCGCCTGAAGGACTGGCTGATCTCGCGGCAGCGTTACTGGGGCACGCCGATCCCGATCATCCACTGTGCCGCATGCGGCCTGGTGCCGGTGCCGGACGACCAGCTGCCCGTGGTCCTGCCGAAGGTGGCGGAGTTCACCGGGCGGGGCGACTCGCCGCTGGCGGCGATCCCCGAGTTCGTCAATGTGCCGTGTCCCCGTTGTGGCCAGGCCGCCCGGCGCGAGACCGACACGATGGACACCTTCGTGGATTCGTCGTGGTACTTCTACCGGTTCTGCGACCCGACCAACGGCGAGCGGGCCTTCGATCCCGCCGCCGTCGCGTACTGGGGACCGGTGGACTTCTACAGCGGCGGCGTCGAGCACGCCATCCTGCACCTGATCTACTCGCGGTTCTTCGCCCGGGTGTTCCGCGATCTCGGCATGGTGTCCCACTCCGAGCCGTTCAGCCGCCTGCTGACCCAGGGGATGGTGCTGAAGGACGGCGCGGTGATGTCCAAGTCGAAGGGCAACGTCGTCGATCCCGATGACATGATCGGCCGCTACGGGGCGGACGCCCTGCGGCTCTACGTCATGTTCGTCGCGCCGGTGGAGAAGGAAGTCGAGTGGACCGACGCGGGCCTCGAGGGCGCCTTCCGGTTCCTCATGCGCGTCTGGCGCTTCGTGCAGCACTGGCGGCCGGCGCTGGCGGGCGCGGCGGCCAGGGCCGTGCCCGACGGGCTGAACGACGCCGAGCGGGCCCTGCGCCGCAAGTGCCACGAGACGATCCGGCGCGTCACGTTCGACCTCGATCCCCGGGTCCACCTGAACACCGCCGTGTCCGCGCTGATGGAGCTGGTCAACGAGCTGTACACGTTCGCCGACCAGCACACGGCCGTCGGATCGCCGGCACGGCGGCAGGCCGAAGGCGCGGCGGACGCCGAGCGCCACGAGACGGTGTGGGTGGTCCGCGAGGCCGTCGAGGCCCTGGTGCTGATGCTGTCGCCGTTCACGCCCCACATGGCGGAGGAGTTGTGGGCGCACCTCGGCCACGACGGCGGGGTAGTGGCCGCGGGATGGCCGTCCTTCGATGACGACGTGGCCCGGGCCGACGAAGTGGTCATTCCCGTGCAGGTCAACGGCAAGCTCCGCGGGCGGGTCACGGTGGCGGCCGATGCGGCAGAGGACGTCATCCAGGCGGCGGCGCTGGCCGACCCCGCCGTGCAGGTGCACACGGCCGGGCGGACCGTGCACAAGGTCATCGTGGCCCGGGGCCGCCTCGTGAGCATCGTGGTGAAGTAGGAAGGATGCCCAACGTGCGTGCGCTGACTTCGGCCTGCCTCCTTCTGCTCGTGGCGCTGACCCTGCCGGCCTGCGGCTACTCGCTGTCGGGCCGCGGGTCGTTCCTCCCGGCCTACATCCGCATCGTGGGCGTGCCGCAGTTCATCAACAACACGCCGTACTTCGAGATCGAGCAGCTGTTCACCGAGAAGGTGCGATCCGAGTTCATCGGCCGCGGCCGCTACCAGGTCCTGCCGCAGGAGACGGGCGTGGACGCGCTGCTGCGCGGCTCCATCACCAACGTCAACATCGCGCCGGCAAACTTCAACGAACAGCAGCAGGCCACGCGGTACGTCATCACCATCACGATGAAGATCGAGTTCCGCGACGTGCGCAACAACCGGAACCTCTGGGAGAACCCGGCCATGTCGTTCCGCGAGGAGTACGACCTGCCGCCCGACTTCCAGGCGGGCAACCCCCAGGCGTTCTTCGGCCAGGGGGCCAACGCCCTCGAACGGGTGTCGACTGACTTCGCGCGATCCGTGGTGAGCGCGATCCTCGAAGCGTTCTGACGGGATCGCGGCCGTGCCCACCCTCACACCCGATGCGTGCCTGGCGCAGATCGCCGCCGGGGCCCTGGCCCCGGTGTACCTCCTGGTCGGCCCGGACGCGGAGCAGAAGGCCGCCGTCGTGGCGGCCCTGACCGGGACGCTCGAGGAGGACCTCCGGGCGTTCAACCTGGACCGGATTCACGCGGCGGAATCGAAGGCCGACCTGCGCAAGCAGTTCTGGGGCGTGCTCGACCTCGCGCGCACCGTGCCGATGATGGCGCCGCGCCGCCTGGTGGTCGTGCTCGGCGCCGAGAAGCTGTTGGGCGCCCTGCGGGACGCCGACGGCGGGGCGGCGGAACTCGAGGCCCTCGAGGCGTACCTGGCGCGGCCGGAGTCGCAGTCGACCGTCGTGTTCGTGACCGGGGACCCGCCGGACCGGCGGGCCCGCGCCGTGGTCGCCCTGGAGAAGTCCGCGACGGTGGTGGACTGCGATCCGCTGGAAGACGCCGGCGACGGGGCAGCCTGGGTGCGGGCCGAGGCCGCCCGCGAGGGCATCCGGATCGAGCCGTCGGCCGTGCGGCTGCTGGCCGGGCTGGCCGGCAACGACATCGGCCGTCTGCGGGCCGAGTTCGAACGGGCGCTGCTGTTCGCCTCCGGCGACGGCATCATCACCGAGTCGGCCGTCCAGGAGGTGGCTGGCGCGCCGACCACGCGCGATCCGTGGGCCATGACCAACGCGCTCGAGCGGCGCCAGGCCGGCGAGGCGTTGCGGGAACTGGCGCTCAAGCTGGATGCCGGCGAGTTCCCCGTCATGATCCTCGGGCAGCTCGCGTGGTTCGTCCGGACGAAGGTGCCGCCGCCGTCGGTGCGCCAGGCCCTGGAAGCGGTCTTCCGGACGGACGTCGCGCTGAAGACCTCGCGCGGAGAACCGCGCGTGCTCCTGGAGCGCCTGATCGTGGAATTGTGCAGGTAGTGCCGGTCGGGCGGGCGTGCACCCGCCCGGGCGATCGGCCGGGCAGCCCTGGCGGGGCCGCAGGGGCCCCGGCGTCAGGGTGCACGGCGTGGCGCGTCAGGCGGCCTTCGGCGGGGTCTTCTTTGCGACGCGGGCGCTCAGGCGCGACTTGTAGCGGGCCGCGGCGTTCTTGTGGATGATGCCCTTGCTGGCCATCCGGTCCACCAGCGCGACCGCCGCCTTCAGCTGTTCCTTCACCGCGTCGAATTCGTTCTTGTCGACCGCGCCGCGAATCGCCTTCAGGGCGCCGCGCAGGCGGGCGCGAAGCTGCCGGTTGCGCTCGCGACGAACTACGTTCTGCCGATGCGCCTTGAGCGCGGATGCGTGACTAGCCACTATGTCCTCTGCGTACAGGCCTACGGGACGGCCCCATGCCGACCCGGCGAAACTCTGATTCTACCACTTCACACCGTTTCGCGCGAGCCACACGGCCCGAGGGGCGACCCACCGCGACGGTAGCCGGCCGGCCGGCCGGCGCGCCACGGGGTCCGCGCCGTGGCGCGCCCTGACGTGCAGCTCCGGGCAGACGCCAGGACGCCCGATGCGTGGCATCGACCTTGCCATGAACTGAGCGGCGCACCCGCGGTGGGTACGCCCGAACCGCTGCCGCCGGGCAGCGCCGGGGAGCCAGATGCTGCAATCCCAGCTGGGCCGGGTCGATGTCGTTACCGACGCGCTCGAGCGGGCCCGTCCCGCCGTGGCGGGGCACTGCCGGCGCGTCGCGGCCTATGCCGTCCGCCTCGCGGTGCAGTACGAGCTCGACCGGGACACGATCGAGACCATCCGCCTGGGCGCCCTGCTGCATGACGTCGGCAAGATGTTGATTGCCCCGCGCATCCTGGACAAGCCCTCGCGCCCGACCGAGCGCGAATGGCAGGAACTGCGCATTCACCCGCAGCTCGGCGTGGACATCGCGCACCGGACCGGTTTCGATGACGAGGTGTGCGGCATCGTGCTGTACCACCACGAGCGGTACGACGGCCGGGGGTATCCCGACGGGCTCGCCGGACGGCAGATCCCGTTTCCGGCGCGCCTGGTGAGCGTCATGGACGCGTTCGACGCCCTCACCAGCGCGCGCGACTACCGTGATCAGTTGAGCGTGGAGGCGGCGAGGCAGTTGATCGCGCGCGAAGCGGGGACGAAGTACTGCCCGTGGATCGTCAGCGGGCTGCTGGCGCTGCCGGCCGCCATGCTGACACCGCCGGCCCGGGAGGAGGCGGCACCTGAATGGGCCGAGGTGAGCGGCCCGTTCATCAGCGATCCCGGCGTGCTGCGGCAGGAGTGGAGAGGGACGGAGGCGGGGGTCAATTGAGGCCCCTAGAACGAGACCACTTCGTATTGTCCCGCCGCGGGCCGGGTGTTGGAGTACTTCGGCACGGGCCGGCCGTTGACGATCTCGATGGTCTTGTAGAACACGCGGCCGGAGGCCACGGTGGTGGCGGGACCGGAGAGCGTCTGGACCTTGTCGACGTAACGCTGCGTTTCCTTGTAAGGCGGAATGGCGTAGCCGTATCGTTCGACGGCCGTGGGACCCGCGTTGTAGGCGGCCAGGGCCAGGGTTTCGTCCTGGCCGTACCGGTCGAGCAGGGTCCGGAGGTAGGCCACGCCGCCGCGGATGTTCTCGTCGGGGTCGTAGACGTTTCTGACGCCGAACTCCGCCGCCGTTCCGGGCATGAGCTGCATCAACCCCTTGGCGCCCTTCACCGATTTTGCCCGCGGGTTGAAGGCGGATTCGACCTGGATGACCGCCCGCACGAGGTCCGCGCTGACGTTATAGGTGCGGGCGTGCTGGTCGATGAGGTGGTCGTACCGGCCGGCGACGGCCGGCTCCACCCGCCGGGTGGTCCGGAGGTGCGCCGCGCCGCCGACGGCGTAGGTCGGCGCGGCGCCGCACCGGCTGCGCTGATCCGACAGGATCAGGTTGCCGGCGCCATCGCGGCACGAGAAGATCTGGGCGGATGCGGGGACGGCGGCCCCGGAGGCAGCCGCGCAGACAGCGAGGGCGAGAAGCAGGCGTGGGGAAGTCATGCGTCCACCCGGTTATCGGCCCTCCCGGCGCGGGCCTTCAGGAGGCCAGCGCGTCCCGCAGGAACTGACGTGCAGCCGCGAGCAGGTCGTCGATGCGCTCGGGTTGCTTACCACCGGCCTCGGCGAAATCCGCGCGGCCGCCTCCGCCGCCGCCCACGATGGGCGCGATCTGCTTGACCACCTTGCCGGCCTGCACCCGGGCGGTGAGGTCGGCTGAGACCGACACGACGAAACTCACCTTGCCGTCGGCCGCCGCGGCCAGGACGACGACCCCGGTCCCGAGTTTCCCTTTCAAAGAGTCTGCCAGATCGCGGAGGCCCGATTTATCGAGGCCTTCCACGCGGCGGGTCAGGATCCGGGCCGCCCCGATCGTCAGCGTCTCGTCAGTTTCGGCCGACGGACCGCCCCCCATGGCGGCCTTCATCTTCAGCTGGGCCACCTCCCGCTGGAGCCGCTTCTGCTCGGCCAGGAGCCGGTCGATCGCCTCGCTGACGTGGCCGGGACCCGCGTTGAGCCGCCCCATCGCCTCGTCGAGGGCGGCACGGCGTTCCTGGAGGTACTGCACGGCCGACCCGCCGGTGACCGCTTCGATGCGGCGCGTGCCGGCAGCGATGCCGCCTTCCTCGACGATGACGAACGGGCCGATGTCACCGGTGGCGCGGCAGTGCGTGCCTCCGCACAGTTCCTGGCTGAAGCCGGGCACCGACACGACGCGGACCGCATCGCCGTACTTCTCGCCGAACAGGGCCATGGCTCCCGCGGCGATGGCGTCCTGGGTGGGTTTCACCTCGGTGGCCACCGGCGTATTGCGGTAGACCTCTTCGTTGACGAGCCGTTCGATCTCGGCGCGTTCGGCCGGCGAGACGGGCGCGTAGTGCACGAAGTCGAAGCGCAGGCGCTCGGGCGAGACCATCGAGCCCGCCTGCTTCACGTGGGGGCCCAGCACGCGGCGCAGCGCGGCGTGCAGGAGATGTGTTCCCGTATGGTTGCGGCGCGTCGCATCCCGCCGCGCCACGTCCACGCCGGCGTCCAGGCTGGCGCCGGGGCGCAGGGCGCCGCGCTCCACGCTCACGCGGTGGAGGCGGGGCCAGCCCTGGAGCCCCCGCGTCAGGCCCGTGACCCGGGCCTCCGCGGACCCGTCGGCCGCCACGAGCCGGCCGGTGTCGGACACCTGCCCGCCGGACTCCACATAGAACGGCGTGCGCGCGAGGGCGACGAACCCCTCCTGCCCGGCCGACAACTCGGCCGCCTCGGCCCCGCCCGCATCCAGCACGGCCACCACCGGCACGCCGGCCAGGTGCACCGCCGTGTAGCCCTCGAAGATGTCGCCCGCCGCTTCAAGCGCCTGGCGGGTCGTGTCGGCCACCTGGAACCCCTCAGCGGCCACGGCGGTGCCGAACGCACTCTTCGCCCGCGCCCGCTCGCGCTGGGCCTCGAGGGCCTGCTCGAACGCAGCCCGGTCGAGGGCGAGGTTGCGCTGCCCGGCGAGGTCTTCGATAAAGTCCACGGGCATGCCGTACGAGTCGTACAGGCGGAAGGCTTCGTCGCCGGAGACGACCCCTGCGGCCGCCGAGCGGTCCAGGAGATCCTCCAGGCGGGGCAGGCCGCCAGCCAGCACGGCGTCGAACCGCTCCTCCTCGGTGTGCACGACCCGGGTGACGTAGGCATGGCCCGACTTCAGTTCGGGATACGCGTCACCCATCTGGGCCACCAGGACGTCCACCAGCGTGTGCAGGAACGGCTCCTTGAGGCCGAGCTTGTGGCCGTGGCGCATGGCGCGTCGCATGATCTTGCGCAGGACATAGCCGCGCCACTCGTTGGAGGGCACCACGCCATCGGCGATGAGGAAGGTCGTGGCGCGGGCATGATCGGCGATGACCCGCATCGACACGTCGGCGGGGTCCATGGTGCCGCCGTGGCGCCGTCCCGCCAGGGCGCCGATGGCGTCGAGCAGCGGGGTGAAGAGGTCCGTATCGTAGTTCGACAGCCGGTCCTGCATGAGCGCGGCGATCCGTTCGAGGCCCATGCCCGTGTCGATGGAGGGCGCGGGCAGCGGCTCGAGGCTGCCGTCGGCCTGGCGGTTGAACTCCATGAACACGTTGTTCCAGATCTCGATGTACCGGTCGCACGAGCACTCGAGGCCGCGGCACTCGGGCTCCGGGCACGGGACGTGATCGCCCCGGTAGTAGTGCACCTCGGAGCAGCGACCGCAGGGGCCCGTCTCGCCCATGGACCAGAAGTTGTCGGCGCTGCCGAGTTCGAGGATGCGGTTGGCCGGCAGCACCCGGGCCCAGAACCCGTACGCCTCCTCGTCGCGAGGGATGCCCGGCTCGCCCGCGAAGACGGTGGCGAACAGGCGGTCCGGCGGGAGTTTCCAGACATCGGTCAGGAGGCCCCAGGCGAGGGCGATGGCGTCCTGCTTGAAGTAGTCGCCGAAGGAGAAGTTGCCGAGCATCTCGAAGAACGTGTGGTGGCGCAGTGAGGGCCCGACGTTCTCCAGGTCGTTGTGCTTGCCGCTGACGCGCATACACTTCTGCGAGGTCGCGGCGCGGCGGTAGTCCCGGCGGTCCTTGCCCAGGAACACGTCCTTGAACTGGTTCATGCCCGCGTTGGTGAAGAGCAGGGTCGGATCGTCGGCGGGCACGAGAGGGGAACTGGCCACGACACGGTGGCCGTGCCGCTCGAAATAGGCCAGGAAGGACGCGCGGAGTTCGGCGGAAGTCATCCGCCTATTCTACCAAGAGCGGCGGGGGCGCGGTCAGGCGCCGTCCTCGTCGTCGTCCAGCGGCGGCGCCTGGCCGGTGCGGCGCCGGAGGGCTTCACGCGCCACGCCGGCGGCGTAGCCGCGGCGGAGGAGCATGGCGAAGAGGCGCCGGCTGGCGGCCTGGTCGCCGCGGTCGAGCGGGCGGCCCCGCAGCTTCAGGTCGAGGACGCGTTCGACAGCGGCGCGTTCGTCCTGGTCCGACAGCGTCTCGGCCAGCGCGGCCTCGGCACCGTCAGGCGTGAATCCCCGGGCCACGAGTTCGCGCCTGGCGCGGGCGCGCCCGTGGCGCTTGACGTGCACCAGCGTGTGCGCGACGGCCCGCACCGCGCGTTGCTCGTCCAGGGCCCGGGAGGCCGTGAGGCGCTCGACGGCTGCCTCCACGGCGTCCGGTTGGAAGCCGCGTGCCGCCAGGCGCTCGCGGACGCCAGCGGCCGACAGTTCACGGCCCGCCAGCAGACGGAGTCCAGCCGCCCAGGCCTCCTCGCGGGCCTTCACGGGATCGAGGGGCGCCGCCTCCGCGGCGGGCGCCGTCCCCTGACCGACGCGCCGAACCGACGGGCGGCGGGCGAACGTCATGATGCGCGTCCCGGGGCTTACCGTCCGAATCGGGTGATCTCGACGGCGCCGCTCTTCGAGCCGACGACGTCGCGGGCCATCTGGTCCCGGGCTTCGTCGGCCACGTTGCTGATGCCCTGCACCTTGAGCTTGAAGTCGTCGGGATTCGATGCCCACCGGAGGGCTTCGTCGAAGGTGATGAGGTTGCGCCGCAGGAGCCCGAGCAGGGACTGGTCGAACGACTGCATGCCGTACTGCGACGTGCCGCCCTCGATGGCGCTCTGGATCAGGTGCGTCTTCTCCTTGTCGACGATGCAGTCGCGCACGAACGCCGTGGCGACGAGGACTTCGACCGCGGGCACGCGGCCCTGGCCGTCGGCGCGGGGCACCAGCCGCATGGAGATGACCGCCTTCAACACCGACGCGAGTTGCAGCCGGATCTGCTTCTGCTGGTGCGGCGGGAACACCGCGATGATGCGGTTGATCGTCTCGGTCGCATCCAGCGTGTGCAGGGTGGAGAGCACCAGGTGGCCGGTCTCGGCCGCGAGCAGCGCCGTCTCGATCGTCTCGAAGTCGCGCATCTCGCCCACCAGGATGACGTCGGGGTCCTGGCGCAGGGCGGCGCGCATCGCGGCGGCGAAGTTCCGGGTGTCGGTGGCCACCTCGCGCTGGTTGATGATGGCCTTGACGTCGCGGTGGAGGAACTCGATCGGGTCCTCGATCGTGATGACGTGGACCCGGCTGGTCTGGTTGATGTGATCGACCATGGCGGCGAGCGTGGTGCTCTTGCCGCTGCCGGTGGTGCCGGTCACCAGCACCAGGCCGCGTTCTTCTTCGGCGATGCTGCGGATGACCGGCGGCAGATCCAGATCCTCGAACTTCGTCACCTGCATCGGGATGACGCGCAGCACCATCCCCACGGTGCCCCGCTGCTGGAAGACGCTGCACCGGAAGCGGCCCAGGCCGGGGACCGCGTAGGCGACGTCCACGTCCATCGCCTCCTTGAAGCGGTCCCGGGCGCTGGCGGGCAGCAGGGCCGCCGCCATCGCCACCGTGTCGTCGTGCGTCAGGCGCTTGTCCTCGGACAGGGGCACGAGTTCGCCGCCCAGGCGCATCATCGGGGGCGAGCCGACCTTGATGTGCAGGTCGGACGCGCCCTGTTCGACGGCGATGGTCAGCAGGTCGTCGATGTGCATGAGCTACCCTCGGGCGGCGGCGGCGGCGTCCGCCTCTCCCGGATAGACGTAGGTGAGCCAGCCGTGCCGATCGGGCAACTCGCCTTTGACGATGCCGAAGAACGCGTCCTGGATGGCCGTCGCCACAGGACCGCGGCTGCCGGAACCGATGACGATGCGGTCGACCGACCGGATGGGCGTGATCTCCACGGCGGTGCCCACGAAGAACAACTCGTCGGCGATGTAGAGCATCTCGCGGGGAATCATCTCTTCCTTGACGGTGTACCCGAGATCCCGGGCGATCGTCATGACCGAGTCCCGGGTGATGCCGGGCAAGATCGATGCCGACATCGGCGGCGTGCGCAGAATGCCGTCGCGGACCACGAAGATGTTCTGGCCGCTGCCTTCGCTGACGAAACCGTAACTGTCGAGCGCAATTCCTTCCGCGTAGCCGCCGATGATGGCTTCCATCTTGATCAGCTGGGCGTTGGCGTAGTTCGCACTGGTCTTGGCCAGCGACGGGAACGTATCCGGCGCCATGCGCGACCAGGAACTGACCATCACATCGACGCCCTTCTCGAGGGCGTCGGCGCCGAGGTAGGCGCCCCATTCCCACACCAGGATGGCCGTATCGATCGGGCAGGGAAACGGGTTGACGCCGAGGGCGGCGTAGCCCCGGTAGACGATGGGGCGGATGTAGCAGGCCGTCATGGCGTTCTCGCGGATCGTCTCGAGGACGGCCTGTTCGAGCTGGGCCTGCGTATAGGCCGGATCCATCCGGTAGATCTTGGCGGAATCGATGAGGCGGCGCATGTGCGCGTCGAGGCGGAAACAGGCGGACCCGTGGCGGGTCTGGTAGCAGCGTGCCCCCTCGAAGACCGCGCTGCCGTAATGAATCACGTGAGACGCGACGTGGATCCGGGCATCCGGCCAGTCGACCAGGGTGCCGTTCATCCAGACCTTACCGGTACCGCTGAAAGCCATACATGCTCCTCGCAGGCGACATTCTACTGTGCCTCTCCACAGAACGGACACCGGTCCGACCTGGCGTGGAGGGGCTTGCGACAATGCCAGCAGAAACGGGGTTGTGGGGTCTCGCGCGGCCGGGGCCACGGCGCCGATGCCTGGGGGGTGGGCGCGGCGGCGGCCGCCGGCGGGCGTTCGGTCGTGCGCCGGCCGGGGGGGCGCTCGGCGGCGCGCAGCAGGTCTTCGAGCAGGTCGGCGGCCCGCTGGTACCGGGCTGCCGGGTCGGGCGCCATGGCCGTCATGATGATGTCGTTGATCGCTTGCGGCAGGCGCCCGTTGCGGGTCCGCGGCGGCGAGACCAGCTCGCCGCGCATCAGTCGTTCCAGGTCGGCCGGCGCCGGGGTCTGGTACGGCAGCGTGCCCGTCATCATCTGGTACATCGTGACGCCGAGCGAGTAGATGTCCGAGGCGAACGTCGCGCGGCCGTGGAACTGCTCGGGCGCCATATACGGCGGGCTGCCGATGACGGTGGTGCCGTGCGCGGCGAATTCCAGGAACCGCGACGTGCCGAAGTCCGCGACCTTGACGATGCCGGTGTCGCTCACCAGCACGTTGGCCGGGCGGAGATCGCGGTGCAGCACCCCGTGCTGGTGCGCGTGGTCGACCGCGTTGCAGATCTGGCACGTGTAGTCGAGCGCCCGGGGGAGATCGAGGGCGCCGTCGCGGGCGATGATGGTCTCCAGGGTGTCGCCCGGCACGTACTCCATGACGATGAAGAAGACGTTGTCCTGCTTCTCGGCCGTGAGCACCGACACGATGTTCGGGTGGCTCATGCTGGCCAGGAGGCGTGGCTCCTTCAGGAGTTCACCGAAGTTCACGCTCTGGCGGTGGGGAACCTTCAGGGCGACTTTCTTGCCGATCCACGTGTCCTCGGCCAGGTACACGGTCCCGAAGCCCCCGCTGCCGAGGGCCGAGAGGATTTTGTACTTGCCGATGGTCTGTCCCCGAAAGAACATGCGTATCCACCCGCGAGTATATCTCAGGGTACCCTAGTCCCATGCTGCCGCGTTTCTACGTCCCGACGCTGACGCGCGAGGCCGTCGAGGCCACACTGCCCGCCGACGAAGCCGGCCACCTGACTCGTGTGCTGCGCCTGACGGTCGGCGCGCCGCTGCGCGTCTTCGACGGCCGCGGCCTCGAGCGCCTCGCCCGCGTGGGGCGGGCCGACCGGGCGGGCGTGCTGCTGGAGGTCGGCGAGCCGATCGACGCCGCGCCGGAGCCGCGCATCGCCGTCACGCTCGGTCAGGCGCTGCTCAAGGGCGACAAGTTCGACGCCGTGATCCGGGACGCGGTGATGCTCGGGGTGTCGCGTGTGCGGCCGATGGTGACCGCCCGCACCGATGTGCCGGCCCGCGCGGCGCGGGACGGGGGCCGGCTCGATCGCTGGCGCCGCGTCGCCGTGTCATCCGTGAAGCAGTGCGGCCGTGCGGTGGTGCCGGTGGTCGAGGCCGCAGCCGATCTGCCTGGCGTCCTGGCGGTCGACTCGTCTGTGTTGCGGCTCCTCCTGGCGGAGCCGGCGCTGGGCGTGCCGTCGCTGGCCCTGCGTGACCTGGGCCCTGCGCTGGCCGGCGCCTCGTCCGTGCTGCTGCTCGTGGGGCCGGAAGGGGGATGGACGCGAGACGAGGCGGACGCCGCGTGTGCGCAGGGCTGCCGGGTGGTGGGACTGGGGGGGCGCACGCTGCGCGCGGACGCGGCCCCGCTCGTGGCGCTCTCGGTCATCATGCACCGGTTGGGAGACATCTAGCAGGCCGTTGGGCCGTTGGGCCGTTGGGCCATAAGGTCATCAGGCGGGTGGGCGTGAGGTGTCGACGGCCTGAACGGCCCAACGGCCTAACGGCCTAACGGCCCAGGATGAACCCCACCCACCCGTCCTCGTCGCCACGCCAGCGAAGCGGCAGGTGAGGCGTGAAGGCCTCCAGCACGATCGTGGCTTCGGCGGTGGTGATGCCGCTGATGACCAGCCGGCCGCCCGGGGTGATGCAGGCGGCGATCGTGGCCGCATGGTCCGCGAGCATCGACCCGGTCAGGTTCGCCAGGACGATATCGGCGGGGGCCGGAGCGTCGCGGCGGAAATCGCCGAGCACGAACGTGAGGCGCCCGGCCACGCCGTTCAACGCCGCGGCGGCCCGTGCACAGTCGAGGGCGTCGGGGTCGTTGTCCGTGCCGGTGACCGACCCGGCGCCGAGCGCGGCGGCGGCGATGGCCAGGATGCCGGAGCCGGTGCCGATGTCCACCACCCGCGCCCCCCGCACGGGCAGCGTCTGCAGGGCCGCCAGGCAGAGCCTCGTCGTGGCGTGATGGCCGGAGCCGAACCCCATCGACGGCTCGATGACGATCCGCGCGCCGCCGGGCGGCGGTGGTTCTTCCGCGAGCCACGGCGGCGCCACCGTCAGGCGTCCCACCGTGACGGCACCCAGGGCCGCCTGGCTTCGGCGTGCCCAGTCGCCATCCGAGACGTCGGCGGCGTCCACGCGCAGCCCGTCGCGGCCGAACGCGGCCCGCAGCGCCTCGGCCGCCCCATCCCGGGCGGCGGCATCGCGGAACGACACGAGCCACTCGGCGTCCGAACGTTCTTCGACGGCCGCGACGGCGTCCGGATCGAGATCGGCGGACACCCGGTCGCGCAGGGCCCCGCTGGCGCCGTCGGGGAAGATCACGACGAGCGAGGGCCAGTCGCGCATCAGCTGAACAGGTCCTTCACGCGGTCGAAGACGCCGCGCTCGTCGGACTCAGCGGCGCCGTGCTGGCGCAACTCGGCCTTCTCGGGCGGCAGCAACTTCACGAGTTTCTCGAACGCCGCCCGCTGTTCCCTGGTGAGTTTTCGGGGCGTCCTGGCCTGCACCATGACGTGGAGATCGCCGGTGCCGCGGCCGCTGACGTCCGGCATGCCCTTGCCGCGGAGCCGGAACACGCTGCCCGTGCCCGTGCCTTCGGGAATGCGCAGGCGCTCGTCGCCGTCGAGGGTGGGCACGGCGATCTCGCCGCCGAGCACGAGCGTGGGGAAGTTCACGGCGACTTCGCAGAAGAGATCGTTCCCGTCGCGGCGGAAGAACTCGTGTTCGCGTACGCCGACCACGACGTAGAGGTCGCCGGGGGGGCCGCCCATCGCGCCCGGTTCGCCCTCGCCGTAGAGCCGCAGGCGCTGGCCCGAGGCGATGCCGGCGGGGATCTTCACCGTGAGTTTGCGGTCGCGCGTCACCTGGCCGGTGCCGCGGCAGCCCTGGCACGGGTCGCTGATCACCGAGCCCGTGCCGCCGCACCGCGAACAGGTGCGGGCCACGACGAAGAAGCCCTGCTGGTAGCGGACCTGGCCGCGCCCCTGGCACTGGGCGCAGCGCGACGGCTTCGTGCCCGCCGCCGCGCCGGTGCCCGTGCAGGTGCCGCAGGGCTCCTGGCGCGGGATCTGGATGGTGGTCTCGACGCCCCGGGCCGATTCTTCGAAGGCGATCTCGAGGTCGTACCGGAGGTCCTGGCCGCGCTGCGGTCCGCCGCGGCGGCGGCCGCCGAACGCATCGCCGAAGCCGAACAGGTCGCCAAGGTTGCCGAAAATGTCCTCGAATCCCGTGAAGACGGAGGGGTCGAAGCCGGCGCCCCCGGCGGCCCCGCTGACGCCGGCGTGGCCGTACCGGTCGTAGGCCGCGCGCTTTTCGGCGTCGGCCAGGACGGAGTAGGCCTCGGCCGCCTCCTTGAACTTCTCCTCGGCGTCCTTGTCGCCGGGGTTGCGGTCGGGGTGGTACTTCAGCGCCAGCTTGCGGTAGGCGCTCTTGATCTCGGCATCGCCGGCCTGGCGGGCGACACCCAGGACGTCGTAGTAGTCGCGCTTGCTCACGCTTTGGCCACTTTCACCATGGCGGGCCGCAGCAGGCGGCTGCCCAGGCGATAACCCCGGGCGAACTCCTCGATGATCTCGCCATCAGACCTGCCGGGCACCGGTTCGTAGGTGACCGCCTGGTGGTGGTGAGGATCGAAGGGCTGGCCCACGGACTCCACGGGTTCGACGCCGCGTTTGCGCAGGGTGTCGAGAAGGCGCTTGAGGATCAGTTCCACGCCACGCCTGTACGCCTCGGCCTGTTCGCCGGCCGCGTCGGTCTTGAGCGCCCGTTCGAGATCGTCGACGACGGGCAGCAGGTCCGTGATGACATCGCCGACCGCGCCGTCCGTCCACTCGCGCCGCTCGCGGTCGATGCGCTTGCGGTAGTTGTCGAATTCGGCGGTCTTGCGCAGCAGCAGGTCGTGGTAGCGGGCGACGTCGGCCTGCAGATCCGGCTCGCCGGGCGCGGGAGCGGGCGCCTGGTCGGTGGTCGCCGGATCGCCGGCCGGCGAGGCGCCGCCGGGGATGGTCTCCAGTTCGTTCGATGCGTCAGTCATGGTCGTGTGTCGTGCGACAGGATCAGGCGCCCGGTTCCTGGTCGGTCCGCGCCGGCCGGGCGAGCACGTCGGAGACGGCGCGGGCCACGCCGTCCACCATGGAAATCGCCCGCGAGTAGTGCATCCGCATGGGCCCGATCAGGCCCACCGTGCCGGTGCCCCGGCCGTCGGAATACGTCGAGGCCACGAGGCTGAACTGGTCGAGGCTCGGATCGACGTGTTCCGTGCCGATGACCACCATCACGCCGGGGCCCTCGATGTATTGCGTGAGCAGCTGCACCAGGCGGTGTTTGTCCTCGATCATCCGGACGAGGCGGCTCAGGGCGCTGAGCGTCACGGCACTGTGGGGCGCCGCGGCCTCTTCCAGCAGCGAGAACGCGCCCTCGACAAACAGCGGATGCTGCGCACGCACCTGCGTCACGGTCGACTCGGCGAGGCGCAGCGCGCGCGCCATCAACCGGTCGTACCGCACCCGATCCTGGCTGAGCCGATCGACGATGGCGGTGCGGACCTCGGCCAGGGGCCGCCCCGAGAACTCGGCGTTCAGGTAGTTGGCCGCCTTCTCCAGTTCCGCTGTCGTGACCTCCTCGTCGAGCTCCACCACCTTGTGGTGATCCTCGCCCGCGCTGTCGATCACGACGACGAGCACGCGTCTGCCGCCGAGGCTGAGGAAGTCGATCCGGTCGAACGCCAGACGTTCCCGCACCGGCGCCAGGGCGAACGCCACGTTGTGGGATGCTTCGGCGAGCAGGTGCGGCACGACCGCCAGCACCGACTCGAGGCCCGAATGCGACACCCCCGCCAGCTGCTGGCGCACCTGGTCGCTCACCGAGGCGGCGCTGCGCAGCGCGCGGGGGCGCTGCAGCAGCATGTCCACGAAGCAGCGGTAGCCCAGGTCGGTCGGAATGCGTCCCGCCGACGTGTGGGGCTGCTGCAGGTACCCCAGTTCCTCGAGCTGCCCCAGGACGTTGCGGATGGTGGCGGACGACAGGCCGAAGCCGCCCCGCTGCACCAGTGTCTGCGATGCCACCGGCTCGCCCGTCTCGACGTACTCCCGCACCAGCGCCGCGAGCACGCGGCGCGAACGTTCACTGAGCGTGGAATGGTCTTTGGCAGTCACGATTCAAGAGTGCTAATCAGCGTCCTGAACTCCATTATAGCAAAGGGCGTGCGGGGATTGCGTGTTCCGGCCGACCCTGCCGGAAGCGGGCGCTAGAATCCCGCGCGGGCTGCCAGGGCGGTGGCCTGCGCGCGGGCCTCAGCCGCGATGGCGCGGGAATCCAGGTGCTGCAGGACGTGCCGGTCCACCAGGACGTTGCCGTCCACGATGGTGGCCCGGACGTCGGGGCCCCGGGCCGCGTACACGAGTGTCGAGTAGGGGTCCGGGCCGGGGGCGAGGTGCGGGGCGTCCCGGCCGACCACGATCAGGTCGGCCCGTTTGCCCGGCTCGACCGAGCCGATGTCGCCATCCAGGCCCAGGGCCCTCGCGCCCTCGCGGGTGGCCATCCATACCACGTCGCGGGCGGGCAACGCCCCGGGGCCGAGACGCATGGCCTGGAGGGTGGCCGCGAGGCGCATCTCATCGAACATGTCGAGGCGGTTGTTGCAGGCGGCCCCGTCGGCGCCGAGCGAGACGCTGATGCCCCGGCGGCGCAGCTCCGGCACCGGGGCCACACCCGATCCGAGCTTGAGGTTCGAGCCCGGGCAGTGCAGGACCTTGACGCCGTGGCCGGCCATCAGCGCCTGTTCGTGCTCGTCGACCCAGACGCAGTGCGCGACACAGAGGAGCGGGGAGAGCAGTCCCACGTCACCGAAGTACGTGAGGTTGCGGCGGCCGGTCGCCTGTTCCACCAGGGCGATTTCGGCCTGCTGCTCGGAGGCATGCGTGTGGACGATGGTCCGCTGGCGCAGGGAGAGCGCGGCCACCTCCTCGAGCAGGTCCCTCGAGCAGGAGAGCGCGAAACGCGGCGCGAAGGCCGCACGCAGGCGGCCGTTGGCTGCCCCGTCCCAGCGTTTCAGCAGGGCCTGGCTCTCCTCGACGGCCGCGCGCGTCGGCTGGTGGAGACGGCGCGGCGCGAGCGTGTCGGCGTCCATCAGGCACTTGCCGATCACGGCGCGAAGGCCGGCGTCGGCAACCGCCTCGAACACCGCGTCGGTATCGTGCACGGTCTCCATCGTGAGCACCGTCGTGGTGCCGGAGGCCAGGAGCTCGGCCGCGGCGAGCCTGGCGGCCGCGCGGAGCGACGCCGGCGTGTGCGCCGCCTCCATGGGCCAGACCCGGGTCTTGAGCCATTCCATCAGCCGCAGGTCGTCGGCGAACCCGCGAAAGAGCGTCTGGCACAGGTGCACGTGGGTCTGCACGAAACCGGGCAGCACGAGGGCGTCGTGTGCGTCCACCACCCGGTCGACGGTGGCGGTGCCGGCATCGCCGCCGACGGCGGCAATGCGGCCGTCGCGTACCAGGACGTCGCCGGCGACGACCTCGAGGCGGTCGTTCATGGTGAGGATGGTGCCGCCGCGGATGAGCAGGGAAGACATGGGGTCAGGTTCCGGTGACGCCGTCGCGCATGGGGCGCCCGATGGCTGCGGTGGCGGCGCCGCGTCGCACGGCGACGAGTTCGGCCACGATGCTCACCGCGATTTCCTCCGGCGTGACGGCGCCAATCTGCAGTCCGATCGGCGCATGCACCGCGGCGATCCAGTCAGCCGGGGTGCCCTCGGCCCTCAGGGCGTCCACGATCTTCCGGACCTTGGCGCGGCTGCCAATCATGCCGACGTACCGGAACGGCCGTGGCTGCAGGGCCCGCAAGGCGTCCAGGTCGTGCGTGTGTCCGCGGGTGACCACCACGACGAACGCGCCGGGCGGCAGATCCGCGGCGGCGAGCCACGTGGCAATGTCGTCGACGACGAGGCTGGCCGCGTCGGGAAACCGGTCGCGGTTGGCGAACCGCTCGCGGTCGTCCAGGACGTGCACCCGGAACCCGACCAGGTGCGCGGCGCGCGCCACGTGCTGGCTCACGTGCCCGGCGCCCACGAGGTACAGGTTGGGCGCGGGATCGAGCGGTTCGATGAACACCTGCATCCGGCCCCCGCAGATGAGCCCGTTCTCCTGCGCGAGTTCGTCGGTGAGGTCGTAGCTCACGAGCCTCGCCTGGCGCGTGCGGATGGCGTCGCGGGCCTTGCCGACGGCATCGCTCTCGTAGCAGCCGCCCCCGATGGTCCCGACCGTGCGCGCGTCCTCGTAGACGAGCAGTTTCGCGCCGACGCGCTGCGGCGTCGAACCGCTGGTGGCCACGATGGTCACCAGGGCGGCAGCGTCGCCGCGTTCGATGGCGCGGACGACGGCTGCAAAGACGAGATCGTGCACGGGAGGATTCTACTCGGGGCTGGAGTTCAGAGGCTAGAGGCTAGAGGCTGGAGGCTAGAGGCTAGAGGCTAGAGGCTAGAGGCTAGAGGCTAGAGGCTAGAAGGCTGGAGGCGACAGGTGAGGGCGCGGCTAGAACCGGTGGAGTTCGCACGCGTCGGTCGGCTCCGTGCCGGCGAGGAAGGCCTCGGTGAACAGGCGCGGGCAGGCGGGCTGGAGGAGTTTGCCGGTGTCGCGATCGATCTCGATCCAGGAAATGCCGGTGGGAACCTCGAACGGGCGGTTCGGGCGCCCGGCGAGCGCGGCGACCATGAACCGTGTCCAGATGGGCAACGCCGCGGCGGACCCGCTGAGGCCGAGCGGCTGGTTGTCGTCGAAGCCCACCCACACCGCCGTCAGCAGTTCGGGTGTGAACCCGACGAACCAGGCGTCGCGCAGATCGTTGGTGGTGCCCGTCTTGCCGGCGGCGTCCGGTGTGAACCCCTGCGCGCGCACCCCGGCCCCGGTGCCTTCGTTGATGACGCTGCGCATCAAATTCGTGACCAGGAACGTGGTGTCGGGCCTGGCGATGGTCTTCACCGGCGTCGCGGTCAGCGGCAGATCCGCCTGACCGTTGACGATGCGGACGATCGACGTCAGCGGCTGCAGCCGGCCGCCGTTGGGGAAGATGGTGTAGGCCGCCGCCACTTCCATCGGCGTGGCCTCGAAGACGCCGAGCGTGATCGACGGATAGGGCCGTGGCGCGGTGGCCGACCCGAACTGCTTCCAGAGGTCGGCGACGGCGTCGAACCCCACCATCTCGGCCACCTTCACGGTGGCGACGTTGCGCGACTGGGCCAGGGCGCGCCGGAGCGGGATCAGGCCGTCGTACTCATCCTCGTAGTTGCCCGGTGTCCACTGCTTGTCCTCGAAGGTGAAGGTGGTGGGCTCGTCGTTCACCAGCGTGGCCGGCGTCAGGTCGGTGCGGCCCGCCGCCGCGGCCTGCTCGAAGGCGGCCAGGTACACGAACGGCTTGAAGACCGACCCGGGCTGGCGGCGCCCGTTGAGCGCCCGGTTGAACTGCGACTGGTTGTAGGACCGGCCGCCGACGAAGGCCAGCACCTCGCCGGTGCGCGGGTCGACGGCGATGAGGGCCACCTGCGCCCGGCCCCGCGGTTTGTTCCTGGGCAGCTGCGCGTCCACGTGCGCGATGCCGGCGGTCACGGCTTCCTGCGCGACGCGCTGGAGGCCGATGTCGAGCGTCGTGAAGATGTCCACCGGCTCGGAGCTGTTCAGCAGACCGGGGAACTGGTCGGCCAGCGTCTGGCCAATGAGGTCGACGAAGTACGGAGCGGCGGTGTCCAGGGCCTGCCGCGCCACCTGGACTTCCTCGCGGCCGGCGCGCTCGGCCTCCGGGCGCGGCACGTAGCCGGCGTCCACCATGGCCTGCAGCACGACGTTGCGGCGATCGCGCGCCCGCGTCAGCGACGTGAACGGCGAGTGCGTGTAGGGCGCCTGGATGACGCCCGCCACCGTGGCGGCCTCGGCCAGGGACAGGTTCGTGACGTCCTTGCCGAAGAAGAGCCGCGCGGCCTCGGCGACGCCGTGGATGGCGAACGACCCGCGCTGGCCGAGGTAGACCTCGTTCAGGTACAACTCGAGGATCTCGTCCTTCGTGGCGCGCGTTTCGAGCACCACCGCGAGGAACTGCTCCTGCAGCTTGCGGCGGAACGACTTCTCGGGCGTCAGGAAGAAGTTCTTCACCAGCTGCTGCGTAATCGTGCTGGCGCCCACCAGGTACGGCTTCGTGCCGCGGATGTTGGTGACGATCGCCCCGACGATGCGGATGGGATCGATGCCCGGGTGCTCGTAGAACCGCTTGTCCTCGATGGCCAGTACGGCCTGCGCCATGTGTTTCGGGATGAGGGCCAGCGACACGCGCCGTCGTTTCTCACGGCTGGCGGTGATGAGCGACGTGAGCAGCGGCCGGTCGAGGCGCAGGGTGTCGACGGCCCCGGCCGCGCCCTCGATGCGCTCGATGGCGCCGGAGGGCAGCGGGGCCGGCGCGCCGGGCGCAGCGGACGGCGTGGCGCCGCCCTTCGGGTTGAAGCGGATGGTGAGCGTCTGGCCGGGGTGGCTGCCGTCCCGGGCCAGGAGGGTCAGCCCCTGATCCGACACCGTGAACTCCCCGGGCAGCGTCGCGGCGGGCCGCTGCGCGTACCCGAGATCGTTGAGGCGATCGACCACCTGCGCCTGCGAGAGCCACTGGCCCCGCCGGATCTCGAGCGGCCGGGCGAAGACGCGCGGCAGCGTCCGCATCCGCTCGCCGTGCAGGCGCTCGTCGATGATGCGTGCGAACGTCACATAGTAGTAGCCGGCGACGACCAGTCCGATGAGCGAGGGGACGCCGAGCCCGATGAGCAGCAGCCGCCGCAACCGGCGTCGTTTCGGGCGCGCGGGGCCGACCAGGGGACCGGGCGGAGCGGATGCGGCTGCCACGGCAGGCCCTAGATCGTGACGATCCAGTGCGCGCCGAGCTCGAGCGGCAGATCGGCCAGCAGCCGATCCACCAGCGCCTGGCCGTACCGGTTCAGGTGGTAGACGAACCCGATGGTGCGTTCCTGCGCGTGGCCGTCGGGGAACGCCAGTGCCCGGGTCCTGGTGAACTGGCGCCGCAGCGTCTCGTCCCGCTTCTTGGCGGCGTGGATGATCTTGTTGTGCAGGCCCTGCAGCTCGTGGCGGACCTTGCCGTGCACCGACCGCGCCGCACCCTCGAGGGTCGGGTCGATGGCGGGCACGGCGGCCGCGAGCCGGGCCAGGCGTTCCTCGATGGCCGCTGCCGCGTCGTGATAGGCCCGTTCCACCTCGGCCGGCAGCTGAGCCTCGAGCAGCCGGTTCAGCACGCTCTCGTCCTGCGCGTGGAGATCGCCGAGCGGGATGCCGTACCGCTCCAGGAAACGCACGCCCGCCGAGTCGAGCAGCGTGGCGGTGGCGCGCGGGTACATCAGCGGCATCGGCACGCCGAAGTGCTCGTAGACGGGGCGCAGTTGCCCCAGGTAGGCCAGTTCGTTCGGCCCCGCCACATAGGCGACGGTGGGGAACAGCGTGTCCTGCACGATCGGCCGCAGCAGCACGTTCGGGCTGAAGGCCTCGGGACGCTGGTCGATGTCGGCCACCAGACCCGGCAGGCCGAGCGTGCGCCCGCCGACGCTGTACTGCCCGGCGTGCACGCGGATCGGCGTCCGCCCGTCATCCAGGCTGAAGAGCGCCAGGCTGTCGGCATGCGGTTCGACCTGGGCATGGTAGCCCCGCGCCACGAGCCCGGCTCCCGCGCCCGCGGCGAGCTCGGCCGTCATGCCGGGGAACTGCGATTCCCGGGTGAAGAGGTGACGGACCAGCGGCTTGGTTGCCCGATCGGAGGCGCAGTAGACCACCAGCCCCAGATCGCCCAGCGTGAACTCGAGCCAGCGGCCGAAGGCCATCGACATGCTCGTGCCCGGCCGGTACGCGCTGCGCAGGCGCGTGAGCAGGCTGCCGGTGAACTCCGTGGCCGGCAGGATCGCGGCCAGTTCGTCGATGACGGTGGTGACGGCGTCGGGCACCGCGAGGCGGGCGACCGGCGTGAGGCCGGCGCCCGGCGGATCGGGCAGGCGGACCGTCCGAGCCGCGTAGTCGGCATCGAGGACCGTCGCGCCAGCCACTTCGTTCCAGTCGTGATCCTCGGCGTCGATCCAGAAGACGGGCACGGCCGGCACGCCGAAGTCGTGCCGCACGCGCGACGCTAGCTTGATCGCCGTGAGCGCTTTGAGCAACGTGAACAGCGGGCCGCCGAACAGGCCGGCCTGCTGGCCCGTGACAATCGCGACCGTGGCGGGGTCGCGGAGGAGCTCAGCGGCGGCGCGGGCCTCGGGCGGGCCCCCGCGTGCCTGCTGCTGGGCGAGGATGGCCTGGACCACCGCCCCGCGGTCGCGCGTCTGCGCGAAGTCCTGGGTGCGCGCGATGACCTGCTGCCACGCGCCCGGTTCGGCGGGGTTGCCCGCAAAGAAGGGCCGGACGGCGTCGAAGTGGTACGCGTAGTCGACCGCGAGCTTGCGGAACCCCGGAAACGAACGGATATCGACCGCCTGGCGGACGGTCGGCGGCTGGGAGGTTTCGAGTTCTGGTGACACCGGACGCTACTGTCTCAGAGCACGGAAGAGGTGTCAAGCGCCGCGCGGCCGCGTACGTCCGAGGCCCCGCCCGGCAATCCGGTTCCGTTCCCTCCGCGTTCCGTGATAGCATCGCGAAACGGTTGCTGGATCAGGACTTGAGCGGCCGCACGACACCAACAGTTGAGCTCAGGAACCTCTTATTCACCTCCGCCGGCCTTCGGTCGATTCCGGTTGCTGCATCAAGTCGGCGCCGGCGTCCTGGGCCCCGTCTTTCGCACGCACGATCCCGACGATGAACGGCTGGTCGCCGTCAAGGTCTTCACCCTCGACCTGACCCCGGAACGCGCGGAAGTCCTGGCCGAGGAACTGCGCCGCCTGGCCAGCATCGATCTCGGCAGCCGCCACGTGGCCGTCGTCGTCGATGCCGGCGTCGAGGAGTCCGCGCCGTTCCTGGCCATGCAGTATGTCGCCGGCGAATCGCTCGACGCGGCCATCCGGCAGTACGGGCCCGCGCCGGCGGCCGATGCGGCGCGCCTCATCGCCCACGTGGCCGAGGCCCTCGATGCCGGCGCCCGCGTGGGGGTGTTTCACGGGGCCCTGCATCCGCGCGATGTCCTGGTGACGCCGGGTGAGACGCACCTGACAGGGCTCGGGGTGGCGTCGGCGCTCGAGGCGGCCGGGGCGCGGGCGCCTGTGCGCCGCCCGTACGCCGCGCCCGAACGGGAGTCCGGTGGGTCGTGGGGCGCCGCCGCCGACGTCTTCGCGCTCGGCGCCATGGCCCACGAAGTGCTGACGGGGCGCCGCGCGTTGCCCGGCACCGAGGAGCCCCTGCCGGGGCTGGCAGAACTCCACGTGCCCAACGCCGCATCGCTGCGCGACGTGCTGGAATCTGCGATGGACCCCGATCCAGAGCGGCGGCCGGGCACCGCCGTCGAGTTCGCCACGGCGCTGGTCTCGGCGCTGGGCCTGGGCCCGGACTCGCCAGCGGATGGCCAGGCCATGCCGTCGCGTTCGCGCCGCCGGCGGGCCAAGGCCGCCCCGAAGCTGCCGGGCATCGACGAACCGCTGTCGATCCCGGATCTCGAGCCGGTGACGGTGGCAGCTGCGGCGGCGGATCCCGTCGATCTCACGGCGGCGGACCTCGACCGGGTGCTGGACGCCGGACCCGAGTCGCCCGCGGCTGACGCAACCACCGACCTGGGTCTCGACTTATCGGCGATCGACGTCGATCGTCCGCTCTCCGAGTCAGAACGGCCCGAACCCGACCTGGGGATCGACGACCTGTCCCTGTCGCTGACGCCCGGCGGGCTGGATGCACCGCGCGGCGGGGGCTCGCCGGACCTCGACGCCCTCACGGAAGACCTGGAGCGGTTCGAGTTGCCGGAACCGGAGCGCGTGGCGCCAGCCGAGCCCGAGCCAGTCGCCGTGGATCGGCCCCGGCTCCCGGATCGCTCAGCCGCCGATGACCTGCGCGCGCCCGGAGCGCTGGTGTCCGAGCCGCCCGTGCCGCGCGCGCTGGATCCCGTGTCGGGGTCGCGCCCGTCGCCGCCAAGCCGCCGGTTCGAGCCGTACCGACCGCCTCCGGCCCCGGGCCGCGGGTGGATCGTGCCGGCCGCCGCGGGTCTTGCGGTCGGCCTGCTCGCCGGGCTCGTCGGGGGGTACTGGTGGGGTGCGAGGGCGGGTGAGTCGCGCCCGGAGGCCCTGCCGGCTGCCGCGGTCGTGCAGACGCCGGGGCCGTCCGCGTCGCGGCCGGCGCCGCTGCAGACTGACCCGCCTCGGCCGTCTCCGGCTCAGTCGCCGGCCCCGGCCCCGGAATCGGCGCAGGCCCCGGTTCAGGCCCCGTCGCCGGCACCGGCTCAGCCGGTTCCCGCCGAGGCGACGGTGCCTCCGGTGCCCGCACCAGCGGCGGCGGCAAGGCCGGCCACCGGCCGCATCCGGGTGCGCTCCACGCCGGCGCAGGCCGACGTGTTCCTGGACGGTTCGCGCCAGGGTGTCACACCACGGGACCTGGGCGGTCTGGCATTTGGTTCCTACACGGTGCGCGTCACGCGGCCTGGCTATCAGCCCGTCGAACGCGAGGTGACGCTGGCTGCCGGGGCGGCCGACGTGCGGGTGACCGTGACACTGCAACGCTCCGCGCGGCCGCCAGCGACGGCGGTGCCTCGGCCGCCCGCCGCTCGGCCGCGGGCCCCGGCCCCGGTACCCGCGCCGGTGTCCGGACCGGGCTCGATCGATATCGAAACCCGGCCGCCCGGCGCGCGAGTCAGGCTCGACGGGCGGGATGCAGGCGTGGCGCCCATGCTGCTGGCCGATGTCGCCGCCGGGTCCCACACGGTCCGCCTCGAACTGGACGGGTACCGTCCCTGGACAACGACCGTGACGGTGAAGCCCGGGGAACGGGCCCGCGTCACGGCCTCTCTGGAAAGGTCATTCCCACGGTGAAGGCTGTCCTCGTCCTGGAAGATGGCTCGTGCTATCCGGGCACGGCCGCTGGCGCCGAAGGTGTGGCGGCCGGCGAAGTCGTGTTCAACACCGGCCTGACGGGGTACCAGGAGATCCTGACGGATCCGTCGTACGCGGGGCAGATCGTCACGATGACCTGCCCCGAGATCGGCAACTACGGCGTGGCGGACGACGACGTGGAGTCGCGGGCGCCGCAGGTGGCCGGCTTCATCGTGCGGGAACTGTCGCCAGTCGCGAGCAACTGGCGCGCGTCCGGGACGCTGCGCGAGTACCTGGCGGGGAGCGGCGTCGTGGCCATCGCCGGCGTGGATACGCGGGCCTTGACCCGCAAGCTCCGGTCCGCCGGCGTGATGCGCGGCGTCATCGCGACGGGGGAGCCGGACGCCGCGGCGCTGGTCGCCCGTGCCCGGGCGCTGCCGTCGATGGTGGGCGCCGATCTGGTGCGGGGCGTGACGTGCGGCGCGCCGTTTGAGTGGCCTGGCGCGGGGATGGTGGCGGGCGACGGCGGCTACGGCGTGGAGCCGGAACGCCGGGCGGGTCGGTTGCTGCGCGTCGCGGCCTACGACTTCGGCATGAAGTGGAACATCCTGCGCCGCTTCGCGGCCCACGGCTGCGCGGTGACGGTGTACCCGGCGGCGACGACGGCCGAGCGCCTGCTCGCGGATCGTCCGGACGGCGTGTTCCTGAGCAACGGGCCTGGCGACCCGGCGGCCCTGGACTACGTGGTTGCCAACGTGCGGGCGCTGGTCGAGCGCGAGGTGCCGCTGTTCGGCATCTGCCTCGGCCATCAACTGCTGGGCCTGGCGCTGGGGGCGCGGACCTTCAAGCTGAAGTTCGGACACCGTGGATCGAACCACCCGGTGAAGCACCTCGAGACGGGGCAGGTCGAGATCACGTCGCAGAACCACGGTTTCGCGGTGGACCCGGACTCGCTGCCTGCGGGGACGATCATCACGCACGTGAACCTGTACGACCAGACGCTCGAGGGGTTCCGGCACGCCGAGCGGCCGGTCTTCAGCGTGCAGTACCACCCCGAGGCGTCACCGGGCCCGCACGATGCGGACTACCTGTTCGGACGGTTCCTCGTTGCCATGGAAGAGCGGACGTAACCATGCCGCTTCGCGGAGACCTCAAACGCGTGCTGGTGGTGGGCTCCGGGCCGATTGTCATCGGCCAGGCCTGCGAATTCGACTACTCGGGCACGCAGGCGTGCAAGGCGCTGCGCAGCGAGGGGCTCGAGGTGGTGCTGGTCAACAGCAACCCGGCCACCATCATGACGGACCCTGAGCTGGCGGACCGCACCTACGTCGAGCCGCTGACGCCGGCGGTGGTCGAGGCGATCATCGCCCGCGAGAAGCCGGACGCGCTGCTGCCCACGGTGGGCGGCCAGACGGCGCTGAACCTGGCGATTGCGCTCGCGAAGAACGGGGCCCTGGCCCGCCACGGCGTCGAACTCATCGGCGCCTCCGTGGAGGCCATCGACGTGGCGGAGGACCGCCTGAAGTTCCGCGACGCGATGCGGTCGATCGGCATCGACGTGCCGCGCAGCGGGTACGCACGGTCCCTGGACGAGGCGCTCGAGCTGGTGAAGGACACCGGGTTCCCGGCCATCGTGCGGCCGTCGTTCACGCTGGGCGGCGTCGGCGCGGGCATCGCGTACAACATCGAGGAGTACCACGACGTCGTCCGGCGCGGGCTCACCATGAGCCCCGTGCACGAGGTGCTCATCGAGGAGTCCGTCATCGGGTGGAAGGAATTCGAGCTCGAGGTGATGCGCGACGCGGCGGACAACTTCGTCGTGATCTGCTCGATCGAGAACATCGACCCGATGGGCGTGCACACCGGCGACAGCATCACCGTGGCGCCGGCGCTCACGCTGACGGACAAGGAATACCAGGCCATGCGCGACGCCGGCCGCCGCATCATCCGGCGGGTGGGCGTCGAGACCGGGGGCTCCAACATCCAGTTCGCCATCAACCCGGCCGACGGCCGAATGGTGGCGATCGAGATGAACCCGCGCGTGTCGCGGTCGTCGGCGCTGGCGTCGAAGGCCACGGGATTCCCGATCGCCAAGATCGCGGCCAAGCTGGCCCTGGGGTACCGGCTCGACGAGATCCCCAATGACATCACGAAGCTGACCCCCGCCTCCTTCGAGCCCACCATCGACTACGTGGTCGTCAAGATCCCGCGGTGGAACTTCGAGAAGTTCCCCGAGGCCGATCGGACGCTGATGACCCAGATGAAGTCGGTCGGCGAGGTGATGGCCATCGGCCGGACGTTCAAGGAGGCGTTCCTCAAGGGGTTCCGCTCGCTCGAGATGGGGAAGGCGGGCCTGCTCTTCGACGACGCCGCCTGCCGGGCGGAAGACGACGACGGGCTGCGGCAGCAGCTGGTGACGCCGAACGACCGGCGGATGTGGGCGCTGTTCGAGGCCCTCGGGCGCGGGTGGTCCCTCGACGACCTGCACGACCTCACGCACATCGATCCGTGGTTCCTGCGCCAGTTCGCCGACCTCGAGGCGATGCGGAGGCGTACCCGCGGGAAGTCGATCGCCACCCTGTCGGCTGAGGACCTGGCCGCTCTGAAGCGGGCGGGGTTCGGTGACGCGCAGATCGCGGCGGCCCTGGACACCGACGAGCGGGTGGTGCGCGACCAGCGGGCGTCGGACGGCCTGCAGCCGGTCTACAAGCGCATCGACACGTGCGCCGCGGAGTTCGAGTCGTTCACGCCCTATCTGTACGGCACCTACGAGGACGAGTGCGAGGCCGCCCCGTCGTCGCGCAACCGCGTCGTCATCCTCGGCAGCGGGCCCAACCGGATCGGGCAGGGCATCGAGTTCGACTACTGCTGCTGCCACGCCGTGTTCGGCCTGCGCGACGAAGGGTTCGAGACGGTGATGGTGAACTGCAACCCCGAGACCGTCTCCACCGACTACGACACCGCCGACCGGCTGTACTTCGAGCCGCTCACCCTCGAGACCGTGCT
>CAYNDV010000010.1:0-17172 GCA_964396055.1 uncultured Vicinamibacterales bacterium
CGGTCAACTCCGGCATGCGGATGTCGAACCACACGCCGGCGGCCGTGGCGTTGACGGTGACCATCGCGCCAGCGAGGAAGCAGAACATGACGCCGTTGGCCAGGTTGTAGGCTGTCACCAGCCGCCGGCCGCAGATCTGCTCGAGCTGGAAGTACAGCGTCATCCGAGCCCGCACGGCAATCGGCGCCGTCAGGAACACCCAGCTGAGCACGG
Organism: uncultured Vicinamibacterales bacterium; assembly: GCA_964396055.1. GTDB lineage: Bacteria > Acidobacteriota > Vicinamibacteria > Vicinamibacterales > JAKQTR01 > CAYJPV01. The sequence continues at coordinate 214 of CAYNDV010000010.1, forward strand.
CCAGGAGGTTGCCAACCAGGAGCCCGCCGACCACGTCGGCGGCGCTCACGCCCGACGCCACGAACAGCGGGCCGATCATCAGTTCGGTGCCCGCCGTGTGTTCGCCGGCGTATTGCCCGACGAAACTCCGGAACCCCAGCCAGGCCCGTTCCGGCACCGGTTCCCGCTCGAACTCGTCCACTGGATCTGTCTGCGCAACGCGAGTGTCATCTGCCATGGCGTGTCCTAGCGTGCTGGGGCCGGGCCGCGGCCGGCCGGTGCGGCGATGAGCCGGATGGGGCCGAACAGCCCGGCGCGGACGGGCAACACCTTCTCCATGTCCTGCGGGTCGAAGCGCGTGCCGTACCGGAGGTTGAGCAGGCGATAGTCCGGCAGCGCCCGGCCCGCCAGATGGTTGACGGCGAGATTGGCCACCTCGATGCGGATCGCGTTGCGGCCCGGGCGCAGCAACGCCGTGACGTCCACGGCGTACGGCGGGCTCCAGACCGACCCCGCGCGGGTGCCATTGACGACGACCACGGCGGCTTCCCGTACCGGCGGATCGAGCCAGGCCTGGAACCGCGCCCTCGGACCGCCGGGCTCGATGGGCGTCGGTGCCCCGAGGTCGAGGCTCACCGCCAGGCCCCGCTTCAACATCGCGGGCGGCGCGTCGAACGTCCGCTCGTACGTGGCAATGCCGGAGAAGTACCGCGTGGCCTCCTCGTCGGTCCACGACTTCAGGGCGGGCCAGACGGCCGGCGTGCCGCCGGCGCCGATGGTGACGGTCCAGTCCGCGCTGAGGTCGAGCGGTGCCGGCATCGCCGGCCCGGCGGCCGGCCGCGGACGCGGGGCCGGACGCGCGTCGCGCGGGAAGACGAACACGGTGGATTCGTACGGCGCCAGCGATACCTCGATGGCTGAGGCCCCGCCTCGAATTGCCCGAAGCGCGGCGGGCGTGATGTGCCCGGTCAGGGGATGCCACTGCTCCGCGCGGACCGCGGGCGTCCGGAACGTGGCCGTGAAGGCCTGCGGCTGGTTCGACGTATTCGCGACGAAGTAGATGTCCGCGCCGCTGGCGGCCCGGTGCACGAAGCCGATGGCCGGCGCGCCCGACGAGATCGCCAGATCCGGCGTGACGTGCGCGCGCAAGGCCTGGCCCACGTCCGCATCGTCGGCCACGAACGATCCCGCCGGCGCGGAGGGCCCGAACAGCCTGGCGGTGATGGCTGCCACCTCCGCGTGGTCGGCCGACGTGGCGCGGTACCCCGGCGCCAGCGCCGGCACGCGCCGGGTGGCGATGACCCGCACGCCGGCGTTCGCGTACGCCTCCAGCCGGCGCATCGTGGCCGGGTCGATGCGCTCGATGCCGGGGAGGACGATCGCCCTGAACCGGTTGCCGCCGATGAGGAGCCGGCCATCCTGGACCGTGGCCCGCGACGCCAGCACGCCGTCATCGACGAAGTCGAGGTTGAACCCCGATTCGAGGATCGACGGGATCACACGGTCGCCCGTCCGCTGCGACAGGGTCTCGATGAGCGACGCGATCTTGCCGGGCACGACGTGGGCGTAGGTATCGGCGACGGGCAGGTAGAGCGCGATGTCGTTGGCAGGCTGGCCCTGGCGCAGGAGGAAACTGACGCGCTGGAGGTACTGCGCCACGTCCGGCATCACCAGCCACCACGGGTTCTTCTCGTTGAAGACGCCGGCGGCGTAGAACCGCCAGCCCGGGTAGGCGACGCCCTCGGCGGTGTAGGGCCAGCCGTGGCCGATGAGCTGCGTGACGCCCTGCAGGAAGTGCAGGTCGGCCTCCGCCTTCATGTCGAGGGGCGACGCCATGAAGACCGGCGAGTGCAGCCAGGTCCACGTCTCGGCCGACACGACCGGCCGATCGTAGTGGTGGGCGATGGACGCGGCCCACCGGGAGCCGCGCACGGACTTCCACTGGATGCCTTCGCCTTCGGGCAGGTCCACGCCCGCGTTGCTGGCGAGCGTGGCCGGCGGCACCCCGTAGCCCTGCACCCGGAACTTCGTGCCGCGGGCCGTGGCCCAGGCCTGCATGGGACCGAGGAACTGCTCATCGAGCAGGTCCGTCAGCGTCCGGGCCCAGTCGTGGCGCAGGGCGGCCGACACCGGACCCGCGTCGGTGGCCAGCGCAGGCAGCAGGGGCCGCAGGTCGTAGCCGCGTGTCGCCTTGAACGCGTCCAGGAATCCCGGCGTCCAGTCCGAGTCGTAGACTTCCAGGCTGTCGCAGAACACCGCGAAGGGCGGCGCGCTGCCGAACGCCGACAACAGGCGGTCGCCGACCTGGCGCTGGTACCGATCGAGCGCCTCGCGGTCGTAGTGGTTGAGGACGAACCCTTCGGCGCCCAGCGCCGGGCGTTTCACCATCATGCCGGATCGGCTGGACACGAAGAACTGCACCTCGCGCGCGGCCGTGTCCGGAGCGGGCAGGCGCAGCTGCCCGTCGCGGATGTCGGTGACCTCGCGCACGGCCGCCATGTCGAACGGGACGGGGGCCAGGAACGCGCCGATCAGCCGTTCGCCGGGCCTGAGATCGGGAACGGGGACCAGCGTGCGGCCCGGCGGCACGGCCACGCGTTCGACGCGCAGCTTGCCGGCGGCGTCGTGCGCCCCGACGGTCGGTCCGCCGAACGGCCAGCCGGAGCCCAGAGTGAGATCGACGCGCAAGCCGAGGTCCCGGGCCGTGCGTGAGGCGAAGCCGAGATGATCCAGGAAGGCGTCGGACAGGAACGGGTGCGTGACGAGTCCCGCAGCGGGGTCGTCGAGCGTCACCGGGTAGACCGGCTGGATCTCCACGCCGCCGATGCCGCCCTCTCTCATCAGCCGGAGTTCGCGGGCGAGACCCTCGCGCGTCACCGTCGGACCAAACCACCACCAGCGCATCATGATGCGCGCATCGTCGGGCGGCGTGCGGAACCCGGCGTCCAGTTCGCTCAGGCTGCCGGGTGCGGTGGCCGGGGCCTGGGCCCGGCCGGGCATTCCCGTCAGCCAGGCGGCGGCGGCCACGATCAGGACGAATCGTGCGAGGCGTCGATGCTGCAGAGCCACGAGCCATCTCCCGGGAAGGACGCTATCGAGTGCCGTGCGAGACAGAGGGTGCCCCGAGTTCTTATCGTGCGCAAGGGCTTTCCGGCGGCGGCGGCAGTTTACGAGGGCAAAACGGCGTTTCACGGTTACGAAGGGCCGTTCGGCTCTCGGCCGTTTGGCCGCTCGGCGTGACGGTGTGATCCCTTCTTGCTTCCTGCTTCTTGCTTCTGACGAACCCCTCACCCACGTCCCACGCCCCTAGTACCCCGCGTACGTCCCCACGCCGAGCAACGCGTCGTTGGGGTAGTAGTGGTCCACGTTCTCGCGCGTGATGACGTGATGGGGCACGAACACGGCCGGCGGCACCGGTTTGCGGGTGAGCAGGTCGATGGCGAGCTTCACGAGCCCGTCGCCGTATCGTTCCGGGAAGTAGCCGACCGAGGCGATGAGGGGCGTGCGGGGCTGGCGCAGCTCGGCCCGGGCGTCAGGTTCGGCGTTCTGCCCGACGATCGCACACGTGGCGGCCCGGCCCGCCTCTTCGAAGGCCCGGGCCGCGCCCAGCGCCGACGGGTCGTTGGCCGTGCCGACGAGGACGCGCCGGCCGGCGGTCGTGCGAAGGTGGCGGCGCACGCGTTCCAGCGACGTCTTGAACTGACCGTCGCCGTCGATCGTCACGATGGGGCACGTGAGGCTGTCGCGCAACGCCTCGTGGATGCCGGCCGCCACGCCCTTGATGCGCGCGTGGGGGAGGGTCCCGGCGCGGGCGATCTCGATGAGCAGAATCTCGTCGACGTTGCCCTGCCAGTGCTGCCGGGCCCAGCGGGCCAGGGTGCGGCCCGCCAGCAGTCCGGCGTTGTAGTTGTTGGCGCCGAAGTACGTGGCGCCCGGGTGCGGGATGTCGATGGCGATGAGGGGAATCCCTGCTTCGAGGTACCGGGCGGCGATGGCGGGCGCGACCGCCTCGTCGGTCTGGAACTCGATGACCAGGTGCACGCCCTCGCGGACGAGGAACTCGGCGTTGCGCAGCGCGATACGGGGCTGGTACCGGTTGTCGACGATGACGAGATCGAGGCCTTCGCGCTCCGCCGCGCGTACGAGGCCCGCCTGCACCTCGCGCGGGAACGACGAGTCCTGGCCCTGCGCCGCATACCCGATGCGGAACCGGCGCCGGCGGCGGACCTCGGACGTCAGCCGGTACCGGCTGGTATCGGTCTTCTCGAGAAACCCGCAGTGATGCAGGGTGTGCAGCAGCCGGAAGCACATGCCCTTCGCAAAGCCGGTGCGATCCATGACGTCGCGCAGGCGGAGCGTATCGCCCAGGTGCTGAAAGGCGGAGAGCACCTCCGTGGCGTGGACAACGGACTTGATCAGGTAGGTGTCCCGGCTGGACCGGCGACCCGGCTCCGAATCCTTCTTGGTCATGCGAGTTTTGTATAGCACAACTTTTGGAAGACCGGGCCGGCAATCCGCCAGCGTGGTCAACTCGCCCTTCTGACGCATCTGCAGCGCCTGGACCTGCCGTTGACGGCACCAGGAGCGCTCGCCGCACGTTGTGTCATGCGAACCGGCGGGAGCGGCGGCTGCCCCGCTTGCCGGCCCGGCGGGACCGGGCGCAGAGTGTAGCCGGACGGCGGAGGCTCGCGGGAGGCACGGGACACATGAGCGTCGAGTGGGGCGGGTGGCTGGACGAGGATCGGCGGGCGCGCGAGTCCGCGTTGACGGAGGACTACGGGCATCTCGGGCGTCAACTGGCGCGGCGCGGCATCGACATCGACGATGTGCTGCGGCGGGCTGCGGCGTTCACGGTCGGTCTGCCGTCCTGGGGTGTGGCCACGGGCGGCACCCGCTTCGGGCGGTTTCCCGGCGCGGGCGAACCGCGCGACGTGTTCGAGAAACTCGACGACTGTGCGGTCATCCACCATCTGGTGCGGTGCACGCCGGCAATCTCGCTGCACATCCCGTGGGACGAGCCCGGCGACCCGGCCGCCCTCCGGGCGCACGCGGCTGCCCTGGGCCTCACCCTGGGCGTGACCAACTCGAACACCTTCCAGGACCAGCCCGGCCAGGCGTGGTCCTACAAGTTCGGCAGCCTGGCCCACACCGATCCCGCCGTGCGGGCGCAGGCCGTGGCGCACAACTGCCATTGCCTCGACGTGGGGGCGCAACTCGGGGCCCGCGCGCACTCGGTGTGGATCGGCGACGGCGGCAATTTCCCAGGCCAGGTGCACACCCGCAGGGCGCTCGCCCGGTATCTCGACAGCCTCGGCGCGATCTACGCGGCGCTGCCGGATGGCTGGCGGCTGTTCATCGAGCACAAGCTCTACGAGCCGGCGTTCTACTCGACGGTGCTGAACGACTGGGGCGTCAGCTACTACTGCGCGCGTGAACTGGGCGATCGGGCGTCGTGCCTGGTGGACTTCGGCCACCACGCGCCCAACACCAACGTGGAGATGATCGTCGCGCGCCTGATTCAGTTCGGGAAACTCGGGGGCTTCCATTTCAATGACAGCCAGTACGGCGACGACGACCTGGATGCCGGGTCCATCAAGCCGTTCCAGCTGTTCCTCGTCTTCAACGAACTGGTGGACGCGGAGCGCGAGGGCGTGCCGGGTTTCGATCCGTGCCACATGCTGGACCAGTCGCACAACGTCACCGATCCGATCGAGTCGCTGATGGCGAGCGCGATGGAGGTGCAGCGGGCGTACGTCCTGGCGCACCTGGTGGACCGTGAGGCGCTCGGCGCGTATCAGGATCGCAACGACCCGGTGATGGCCCTGGCCACGCTCAAGCGGGCGTACACGACCGACGTCGAACCAATTCTGGCGATGGCGCGGCGCCGGGCCGGGGGCGCGATCGACCCCCTGGCGGTGTACCGGGCCAGCGGCTACCGGGCGCACGTGGCGGCGGTGCGTCCGGTGGATACGCGTCGTGGTGGAGGCCTCGTGTGAGTAGGCCGCTTGTCATGCCAGGGACTGAGACTGGCATGACCAGTGTGCAAGTGCTTGGATTGACCGCGACAAGTTCTTGGATCCGGCCAATGGTCGGGACACGTCGGAATCGGTTGCACGCACAGCGCCGGATGTGCGTATAATCTGCGGCATCACGTCGAGCACGCGCCTGAGGGCGCGTTGGTGTGTGTGCATGAGTGGTATAGCCACTCTGATGATGTGTGACTAAGAGGTCTGGCGAAATCTCCAGCAATTGCTTCGGCGGAAGTGAAGGAGGAGTCAGAGATGGAACCGAATCGCACCAGTACCCCAGTCCGTGCCGTGCGCTGGGCGACGGCCCTGCTGCTCATGGCCGCCCTGCTGCCGGTCTCGCTCGATGCCCAGGAGACCCGTGGCCGCATCAGCGGCCGGGTGACTGACGAATCCAAGGCGGTCATCCCCGGGGCCACCGTCACCGTGACCGATGCGGCGCGCGGCACGACGAGCACGGCGGTCACCAACGAGCGCGGCCTGTTCCAGGTGACCTATCTGCTGCCGGGCACCTACACGGTGACGGTCGAGCTGCAGGGCTTCAAGAAGTACGTGCAGGACAACGTCGCCCTGCAGATGGCCGAGACGCGCGATCTCGTGATTGCCCTCGCCGTCGGCGCGATGGAGGAGTCGGTGAACGTGACGGCCGAGGCGCCCACCGTCAACACGGCGGACGCGAACCTCGGCCTGGTCGTCGACCAGAAACGCCTCGCGTCGCTGCCGCTCATCCACGGTGACCCGTACAAGATCATGGGCCTGGCCACCGGCCTCGCGCACTCGGGGAGCCAGCGCCTCGACCGCCCCTACGAGCCGACGCACATCGTCGGCTACGCCTACCAGGGCACGCGCAGCAACCGGAGCGACCTGCTGATCGACGGCGCGCCCAGCACGGCGACGGCCAACGCCAACGAGGTCATCGCCAGCTACGTCCCGCCCTCGGACATGGTCCAGGAGTTCAAGGTCCAGACGGCGACCTTCGACGCGCAGTTCGGCAACACCGAGGGCGGCGTCACCAGCATCAGCATCAAGTCGGGCACCAACCGCTACAAGGGGTCGGCCTACTACTTCGCCGAGCCCTACACGTGGGGCGCCAACGACTACTTCGGCAAGGCCCGGGGCCAGGCCATGATCGAGAGTTCGTCGGATCGGCCCGGCTTCACCCTCGGCGGGCCCGTCAGCATTCCGAAGCTCTTCAACGGCCGTGACCGGACGTTCTTCATGTTCGGGTACGAGCACATCAAGGACGTGCGGCCCCGCTTCGACGCCGGCGGCGACAGCTGGGTGCCGACCGACGCGCTGCGCAACGGCGACTTCTCGGCCTACGCGGGCAACATCACCATCTACGATCCGCTGACCCGGGTGCCCACCGGCACGGGCCAGTACGTCGGCCAGCCGTTCCCGGGCAACGTGATTCCGGCGAACCGGATCAGCCCGATCGCCAAGGCGATTCTCGACTACTACGGCAAGCCGAAGAACCCCGGGCTCGCGGGCAACATCCGGGACTCGACGCTGCCCGAGACGGCCACCTACAACAACTACACCGGCCGCGTCGACCAGGTCATCTCGAAGAGCAACCGGCTGTTCGCGCGGTACAGCTGGTACAACCGGGACAGCATCTACAACGAGTACACGGGATTTCCGGAGACGTCGGGCACGTGGTTCCAGTTCCAGTCCTGGCAGTTCGTGCTGGACGACGTGCACATGATCAACCCGACAACGGTCCTGAACGTGCGCTACGGCTACAACCGGTTCGACCGCAACTCGGGTCAGCAGGAGGAGGCCCGGAACTTCGACCTGACGCGGCTGGGGTTCCCCTCGCAGTACAACTCGATGATTCCGGAGATCAACCGGTACTTCCCGCGCCTCGATTTCGACGGCACCACGATGATCGACGTGGCGTTCGGCAACGACTTCCGGCCCGTCACGTCCCACTCCGTCATTGCCACCCTGAACAAGGCGTGGGGGGCCCATGCGCTGAAGAGCGGGGCCGAGATGCGGATCTACGGTGAGCGCAGCCGCTCGACGGGCAACGATCAGGCCGGACGGTACCAGTTCACCAACGCGTACACGCGCCAGAACAGCGCCAGCGGCACGGACTACTTCGGCCTGCAGAACTACGCCGCGTTCCTCCTCGGCCTGCCGTCGACCACGTCGATCACGCGGGCGGCCGAGTACGACGAGCACTCGACCACGTGGGGCTTCTTCGTCCAGGACGACTGGCGCCTGAACGAGAGACTCACGCTGAACCTCGGCCTGCGTTACGAAGTCGAGCAACCGCTGGTGGAGGCGCAGGACCGCAGCGTGTCGAACTTCGACTATGCTTACGTCCAGCCGATCGAACCCACGGTCCAGGCCCGATACGCCGCGTTGAACGACCCGGCGCTCAAGGCGCTCGTCCCGCAGTTGTCGACCCGGGGCGGCCTGATGTACGTCGGCAAGGACACGGAGACGCCCTACGCCACGCCGAAGAACACCCTCCTGCCGCGCGTCGGCTTCGTCTACCAGCTCGATTCGAAGACCGTCGTGCGCGGCGGCATGGGCCTGTTCGCCGGCTTCCTCGGCCAGCGGCGGGGCGACGTAATCACGACGGGGTACTCCCAGTCGACGACCATCGGAACGACGTTCAATGCGAACGGCGCGCCGATCCCGGTCTCCTGGCAGAACGCGCTGCTCACCCAGCCGATCCAGGAGCCGGTGGGCAACGCCGCCGGCAAGCAGACATTCGTGGGCAACGCGATTTCGTTCTTCAACCCCGAACCCAAGGTGTCCAAGCAGCTGCGCTGGCAGGTCGGCGTGCAGCGTGAGCTGTTCGCCGGGTGGACGGCCGACGCCACCTACGTGGGCAACTACGGGTACGACATCGAAATCTCCAAAAACATCAACGCGCTGCCGAACAAATACCTGAACACCGACAACGCGCGCACGCCGGCCATGAACGCAAACAACACGTTCCTGTCGGGCTCGGTGGCGAATCCCTTCGCCGGCCTGTTGCCGGGCACGGGCATCAACAACGCCACCATCGCGCGCCGCCAGCTCCTGCGGCCGTACCCGCAGTTCGGCGACATCACCACGTCGGTCAACGACGGCAAGTCGTGGTACCACTCCGCCCAGTTCGGGCTGCAGAAGCGCTTCTCGAAGGGCTACACCTTCGGCGTGTCCTACACCTGGTCGCACTGGATGCAGGCCACCGAGTTCCTCAACGCCGCGGACGCCGCGCCGACGAAGATGATCTCGGACCTCGACGTGCCGCACCGGCTGGCCGTGAGTGGCGTCTACGAGCTGCCCTTCGGCCGGGGCAAGCGGTTCGGGAGCAATGCCAGCGGGTTCACCGAGGCGCTCATCGGCGGCTGGCAGATCCAGGGTGTCTACACCTACCAGACCGGGTTCCCCGTGGCCTTCGGCAGCGACGCGTTCTACAGCGGCGATGCCATCGTGATCGACAACCCGACCACGGCAAAGTGGTTCAACACCGGCGCCTTCACCTCGATCCTGAGCGGCACGTCAACCGATGCCACGCCGGTGGATCACCTGCGGACGCTGCCGCTCCGGTTCGACGAGGTGCGGCGCGACGCCATCAACAACGTCGATCTGTCGCTGATGAAGAGCGTCAAGGCCGGCGGCGTCGAGGTGCAGCTGCGGGCGGAGTTCATCAACGCGTTCAACGAGCCGTACTTCCCGGGCCCGGTCACGGGCCCGACCTCGGCCACCTTCGGCCAGGTGACCGCGTCGAACCAGGAGAACTACGCCCGGCGCGCCCAGGTGGGCGTGAAGGTGCTGTTCTAGCCGGTTGCGGATCGGGGCGGCTCGCGCCGCTCCGGTGGGTGAGTCCGGGGCGGGGGCGGTCAGCCGCCTCCGCCCCGTCGTGCATTCGCGCCCCGAGACCCGGCGTTCGCCGAGGAGCACATCATGAGACCGAGTTCCCCTGGCCGATGGGCCGTCGTCGCGGCGGCCGGCCTGCTGATGGCGTGGCTGCCCCTGCGGGCCCAGATCCAGCCTGCCGGCGCGCCGGCGGCCGTGCCGGCGTTTGGCGACTGGCCGTCGGGCGCGTCGCCAGACGAGATCGGGCGCCGCGTCGCCGCCAACTTCGCCGCGCGTCCCTTCGAGCGGCCCAAGGCGTACATCATCTACCCCGAGGTCTGCACCTGGTACGGCGCGCTGACCGTGGCGAGTCTCACGCGCGACGCCGCGCTCCAGGAGCGGCTCGTGCGGAAATTCGATCCCCTCCTCACCCCCGACGGCGCGAAGAACATCTCCCCGAACGCCCACGTGGACTACCGGGTGTTCGGCGCGGTTCCGCTCGAGATCTACCTGCAGACCCGGGACCCGCGGTTCCTCGAACTCGGGAAAGGGTTCGCCGACCGGCAGTGGGAGGCAACGACGCCCGATGGCATCACCACCGAGGCGCGGTACTGGATCGACGACATGTACATGATCACCGCCGTGCAGGTGCAGGCCTTCCGAGCCACCGGTGACCAGGTGTACGTCGACCGGGCGGCGCGGGCGATGGTGGCGTATCTCGATCGCCTGCAGCAGCCGAACGGGCTGTTCTTTCACGCCCCGGACTCGCCGTTTTACTGGGGCCGCGGCAACGGCTGGATGGCGGCGGGTTTCGCCGAGTTGCTGCGCGCGCTGCCCGAGGCACACCCGGCGCGGCCCCGCATCCTCGCGGGGTATCGGACGATGATGGCGTCGCTGCTGGCCCTGCAGGGCGCCGACGGCCTGTGGCGCCAGTTGCTCGACCATCCCGAGGCGTGGGCCGAAACGTCGGGCACCGGGATGTTTGCCTTTTCGATGGTGACCGGCGTGAAGCAGGGCTGGCTCGACGCGGCCCTCTACGGCCCCGCCGCGCGCAGGGCCTGGCTCGGCCTGGTGGCGCACATCGACGCGGCCGGCAACATCGACAGCGTCTGCGCCGGCACCAACAAGGGCCCTAGTGTGGCGTACTACCTCGAGCGGCCCCGCAACGTCGGCGATCTGCACGGCCAGGCGCCCGTGCTGTGGACCGCCTCGGCCCTCCTCCGCTGACCGGGGGCTGACCGGGAGACGGGTTCTTCTCGGGCTACGGGTGTGGCTGACCGGCGCGCCCGTCTTCCGGGAGCCCGGCCAGCCGATCGAGGCGGGCGATTGATTCCACCATCGATCGCACCGTGTGGTAGTTGATCTTCCACGAGTGGCTCATGTGGGTCCAGATGGGGGTCCGCCCGTCGCGCGAGAGCAGCGGCCACCACTCGCCGACTCCGCGGTTGACCATCCGGTCGAACACGAAGCGGTGCACCAGCCAGTAGGCGGGCCAGTAGCGCTCCAGACCGAACAGGCGGCATCCGTCGAGCAGGCCGATGAGGCACTCGGCCTGCTGCCAGAATTCCTTCTCGGTATCATGGGCCGGGCCGCCGTCGTGGGGCCCTTCCACGTACACGCCGCCGTACTCGTGATCGATGCCGGCGCGCACCGCGTGATCGAGCTGCCGGCGTATCAGGGCGTGAGACGGCTCGGACGGGCGGCCCAGCACCTCCAGCGCGTGCAGCAGCAGCCAGGCGAACTCGACGTTGTGGCCGTACGACGTGTTGTCCTCGGCATGGGGCTTCGCGCCGCCCGCCGCGAAGCGGTCCCAGCCCCACACGATGTCGAACCTGATCTGCGGGGCTACGCGCCAATCGGCCCAGAACTGGGGGATGCCCGTGCCGTAGCGCGGGTGCAGGATGCGGCCCGTCAGGAGATCGATGTCCTCCTCCAGTGCGCGGCGGTGGCCGGCGAGCCCCGTGCACTCGTAGAGCGTGGTGAAGGCCTCCATCAGGTGCATGTGTACGTCGAGCGTCTTGCGGTCGCCGCCGCCGGAGCCCGGCCCGCAGCGGGTCCAGTCGCGCTCGAACATCTCGAACCAGCCGCCATGCGCCGGGTCGGCGCACCGGCGCTGGATGAGGTCGAAGGTCTCCTGCGCGTACGCGGCGCCGCGGGGATCGCCCGTGGCCAGCGTGTACTCGCTGAGCGCGTAGATGGCGAAGCTGAGCCCGTAGAGGATCTTCTTGTCGATCTGCACCTGGCCGCGGCGGTTCACCGTCCAGTAGAAACCGCCGTGGTCGGCGTCCCACATCCTCGACAGGAGGAAATCGACGCCGTGGCGCGCGAAGTCGGCGCACGCGCCGCCGCCATAGCCGGCCCGGTGCGCGGCCGACATCGAAAAGACCGTCCGCGTCTGGGCGATGAGCGACTTCTGATCCTCGCCTGTGTCGCGCCCGTGCTGGTCGAAGTGCGTGATGAACCCGCCGTGCTCGCCATCGCGGCATCGCGTCAGCCAGAAGGGCAGCAGCTCATGGGTGAGGTGACGGTGCGCCTCGTCCCTGGCGGCGGTGATCGTGGTGCGGGTCATCGTGGCTCCCCGGGCGCACGCGCGGGCGCGGCGCCGCCGCCGGCGCACAGCGCGAGCACCTCGGCCGGCGTGGCCGTGCCCGTGCAGCGCAGTTTCCGGACCGTGACGGCCGCTGCCAGGTTGGCGAATCCTGCCGCTTCCGCGGGCGCCAGCCCCGCGCCAAGGCACAAGGCGAGCGCGCCGGTTACCGTGTCGCCGGCGCCCACCGTGTCCGTCGGCCCATCCAGCTCGACGGCGGGCGCGTGGTGAATCCCCCCGGCATCGACCGTCAGGATACCCAGGGGCCCACGGGTGATGAAGACCGGCCTGCCGGCCCCGGCGTAGAGGCGCGCCGCCCATGCCTCGAGATCCCGGACCGGCGCGTGGGCGCCCCGCGCCAGCTCGACCCCGTGGATGCGGGCCGCCTCGGCTTCGTTGATCTTGCGGTGCGCCCCGGTGATGCGGTCGCCGTAGTGACGCGAGTCGCACACCACGATCGCCTCCGGCCGCCGATCGACGATCGCGTGCACGCCGGCGAGGAACGTCTCGCTCAGGCTGCCTGGCACCTGCTGGTTGATGACCACCGCGTCGCACTCGTCGACCGCCCGGCTGAGGTGCGCCAGCACCGTGGCCTCGGTCGCCGCGTGGCGTGCGTTGAAGAAGCCGAAGTCGATCCGCGGCTCCTCCCGTTCGCCGGCATACCGTTTCCCGTAGGTCACCGTGTCGAACCCCTCGCGCTGCACGACCATCGCCGCGGTGTCTGCGCCGATGGCGTCGAGCTGCCGCACCAGCTCCCGGCCGAAGAGATCCTCGCCGATGACGCCGATCGCGCGGACGTGTGCGCAGCCGAGGGCGGCAACGTTGGCGACGATATTGCCCGCACCGCCCGGCGAGCAGGCGTGGCGGGCCACGGCCTGTGCCCGCAGGCCCGTCTCGGCCGAGATCTCTCCGCCGCGGGGATCGAGCATCCAGTACGCGTCCAGGCAGAAATCGCCGCAGATGGCGACACGGACGCGGGCCAGCCTGGCCAGGATGTCGCGAACCCGCCCGGCGGGCAGCGGCGAGGCGGGGACGGCCGCCGGGCCGATCATCGGGCCGCCCCTGCGCCGAGACGCACCGGCGCGTATCCGCCGCGTGCGCGGAAGGCCAGGAACAGCGCGCCGAAGACGACGAGGAGGGGGAGCGACAGCGCCGAGACGCTCTGCATCGCGGCGCCAGGCCCCGCCGTGTCCAGCCGGCTGCCCATGTAGGGCAGGACCACCGCGATGGCGAGATTGCCGCAGCCCCCCATCAGGTTCAGCAGCAGGGCCCCGCCGCGAGGGAACAGCTCGTTGGTGACACCCAGCAGCGTGGGCCAGAAGTACGTCTTGCCGATCCCGAAGATCGTCGCCGCCGCGAAGGCCATCGCCACCGTGGACCCGGCGGCCGCGCCGCCTGCCGCCGGCACCGGCAGCGCCCCCAGCCAGAACAGCCCCGCGCCCGCCAGCCCCGCGCACACGGTGAGCACCGCGAAGGGCGAGAAGCGGTGCACCACGCCGCCGCCGAAGTGCCGCAGCACGAACACCAGGCCGGCCGTGTAGCAGAGGAACAGGATGCCGTCGGCCTGCCAGCCGGTGATGTCGCCCATCACCTTGCCGAACCACTGGTCGGGGCCCAGTTCGATCGCCGCGGTCAGGAACATCGTCGCGAGCAGCAGGAGGAACAGCGGCCGGAAGGCTTCACGCACCATGGCCGCGGCGGGCACGTTCGACTGCACGCGCTCGGTCGGCGGATAAGTCGTGGTCAGCGCCATCGCCAGCGTGATGGTGGCCGGCACCGCCAGCGTGGCGAGCTTCACCTGCCAGGGTGCGCCGACGCGGTCGAGCGCGACCGACGCCAGCCCGCCGATGATCAGACCGCCCGGCCACCAGGCATGGAGCGCATTGAGCCGCTGGCCCTTGCGGTCCGGATAGAGCGTGGCGACCAGCGGGTTGATCACGCCTTCGACCAGCCCCTGCGAAAGTCCCATCACCAGGAAGCCCGCGTAGAGCATGGCTGTGCCCGCGTGCGCGCCGATGTCCGTGACGGGCACGCCCGCCGGCAGGTCGGGCCGCGGCGCCGCCAGCACCAGCGCCAGGCCGGCGAGATACCCGAGGCTCGACAGCACGTGCACACGCCGCATGCCCACCGTGTCCACCAGCAGGCCGCAGACGAAGATCGCCGCCGTGAAGCCCCAGAACGCGGCCCCGTAGATGAACCCGATCTGCTCGTTGCTGAGGTGGAACTGCGCGGTCACGGGGCCCGTGACCGCTCCGCGGGTGGCGAACACCATCGACGTGGTGACCAGCGAGACGCAACTCGCCACGAACAGGCGGCGGGCGTGGGACGCCGACATTATGCCTACTCCTTGTGACCGGGGCGCAGCGCCGGCAGGTCGCGGTGTAGGCTAGCAGGCCGCTTCGGGGGCTGCAAGGGACAAGGGGCAACGGACAAGGGATGAGGGGCAAGAGGCGAGGAACAAGGGAGGACGCACTTGTCCCTGGCCGTGTCGGATGACCGACACACCCCTGTCGTTCAGGCGACCACCGTGAAAACGCCTGCAAACACGCTTGAATTCGATGTGGCTGGCCTGTGGTTCGACCACGCTGCGCCCACGCCCGTGTCGGCTGGGCGGCGTCCCTGTCTCCGCAGGGAGACCTGCGGGCAGGTGCACATCGACAACCTCGGGCACACGCGCGGCGTGGCCCACAGGACAGGCCGGTGGCGCACTGCGTCCGGACCCGTCCCCAACCGCAGGGAATCTCCGGATCCCGCGAGACGACGGCGGACGCGCGGCCTCCCAGGCCATGACGCACCTGCCGTGCGGCGCACGGCAGGTGCTCCTCGTTCGTGCAAGACGCGTGCGCAACAGTGACGAAAGTGAGACAGCGCCCGCGGTACAGCCCTTGCTCTTCTCGGGCCGGCGTCCGGTTACGCCGCTGTGGTCGCGCGAAGAGGGGGTCAGCCCGTCGCGCCACGTGGGTCGCGTGACGTGCCTCAGCGGTCAGGGACGCCGGAGTTTCCCCGTCCACAATCCGGCGGTAATCGGTTCACGCATCCTGGAGGAGTGATGTTCAAGCGATGGCTGTGGGTGCCCGTGGCCTTGTTCGCGATGCTCACGGTGGACGCCACCGTGGCGGCGACGAGCGCGTACCGGCGCATCCCCAAGACGGACCGTGGGGTCGAAGCTGCCGTCAACGGCGGCTTCGGCACGACCCGCGTCATCGTCCGGCTCGTGCCCGGGGCCAAGGTGCCCAAGTCCTCGCTGCTGAAGGACCGCGGCATCAAGCTCGGCCGCAAGCATCGTGTGGTCAACGCGCTCAGCCTGGAGTTGCCGGCGAAGGCGATCGAACGACTGACGCGGGAGCCGTGGGTCGAGTCGATCTCGCTCGACGCTCCCGTGACCTCCGCGGGGTACGGCCACGACGGCAACTTCAAGCTCTACGGCAGCATCATGGGTGCGCTCGGCAGGCCCGTGCTTCCGGCGGGTCTCTCGCCGCTCGGCGTGGCGGTCATCGACTCGGGCATCGAGCCCGGCGTGGAACTGCCCGCGTCCCGGATCGTCCGGTTCGTCGACTTCACGAAGGGGCCCGTTGACCTGGTGACCGCGCCGTACGACGACTACGGCCACGGCACGCACGTGGCCGGGCTCATCGGCGGCAACGGCTCGGCATCCGCGGGCATCTTCCGCGGCGTGGCCCCGAACGTCCGCTTCATCGGCCTCAAGGTGCTCGACACCAACGGGGCCGGGTCGACGACGAACGTGCTGCGCGCGATCGAGTACGCCATTGCGCACCGGCAGGACCTCGACATCCGCGTCATCAACATGTCGCTTGGCCACACGATCCTCGAGCCGGCGGCCACCGATCCGCTGGTGGAGGCCGTTGAGCGCGCCGTGCGCGCGGGCATCGTGGTCGTGGTGTCGGCCGGCAACCGCGGCAAGCACCCGGACAAGGACACGAGCGGCTACGGCGGGATCGTGAGCCCCGGCAACGCGCGGTCGGCGATTACCGTCGGCGCGGCCAATACGTTCGACAGCGCCACGCGGACCGACGACGCCGTCACCAGCTTCAGCTCGCGCGGGCCGTCGTGGTACGACGGCTTCGCCAAGCCGGACGTCGTCGCCCCTGGCAACCGCGTGGTGGCGCCGGCGGCGCTGGCGGGCGCGCTCTACCGTGACAACCCGAGCCTGCGCGTCACGACCTGGACGGGGCACAAGCTGCTCAAGCTGAGCGGCACCAGCCAGGCCGCCGGCGTCGTCAGCGGTGTGGTGGCGCTGATCCTCGAAACGAACCAGGCGCTCTGGCCCACGCGCCTCACGCCCGGTGCGGTGAAGGCTATCCTCGAGTTCTCGGCGATTCCGGTTCCGGGCGCCGACGCGCTCACCCAGGGTGCCGGCAGCGTCAATCTGGAGGGGGCCATCCGCCTCGCGACGAACATCGATCCCGCCGCCGCGCTGACCAGCGCGCAGGCGGCGGGCACGTCCGGCCCCGTGACGACCATCGGCGGATCGGTGAACCCCTGGTCGCAGAGCCTGCTCTGGGGCGACAAGTACGTCTGGGGCGACAGCATCGTCTGGGGTGACAGCAT
>CAYNDV010000010.1:17272-61690 GCA_964396055.1 uncultured Vicinamibacterales bacterium
TGGGGCGACAGCATCGTCTGGGGCGACAGCATCGTCTGGGGTGACAGCATCGTCTACGGCGAAGGGCTGCCGATCGCCGAAGAACCGTTGACCGAGCCACCGCCGGATGGGCCACCCATCGACGACCCGCCTGCGGGGGCGGCGGCGCAGCCGCTCCTCCAGGGCTCCAGGCACGCCGCCGCCGGAAGGAGGGTGCGCTGATGGTCGCCATCGTTGACGACGCCAAGGCCCTGGCCCTCGGGACTTCCCTCGAACTGCGCGGCGCCGGCACCGCTGCCGACGTCTGGACTCCCCGTGTGCCCGCCGAGACGGACGCGTCGCCGGCGCTCGACCTCGACGACGCCGAACGGCGCCGGGGCAACGGGCCCGACGCGGGCCAGGGACCGGCAGCGCCGCGGTTGCCGTGGGCGGCGAAGGTCTACGTCGGCGCCGTGATTGCCGTCGGCGCGGGCCTGCTCGGCCTGCAGTTCCCGTCGGCGGTACCCGATCCGGTGCTGACGGCCTCGCTGCTCGCCCTCGTGCTCATCGGGTCGGCGTTCAAGGTGCAGCTGCCGGTCATCGGCACCACCGCCACGCTCTCGGTGTCGTTCATCGCCGACTTCATGGCGCTCATCCTGCTCGGCCCCAGCCAGGCGATGCTCTTTGCCGGCCTGGGAGGCGGCTTCCAGTGCCTGGTCAACCGCCAGCCCGGGGGCCGTCTCCAGGCGTATCGCGTGATCTTCAGCATCGCGGCGCTGATCGTCACCGTGCAGGTCACCAGCGTGGCGTATTCGGCGCTGGGCGGCCATCCGGGCCTGCTCGATCCGAACGATCTCGTGCTGCCGATCGTGGGCGGCGCGTTTGCCTACTTCGTCTGCAACGCGGTGCTGGTGGCCGTCGCCAGCGCCCTCGCCACGGGGCAGTCGCCGTGGCGGGTGTGGCACGAGGCGTTTCTCTGGAGCGGCCCGAGCTTCTTTGCGGGCGCCGGGGTGGCGGTGGCGGCGGCGTGGTCGATCGCGCGCGGCGACCTGTGGTCGGCGCTGCTGCTGACTGCGCCGGCGTGGCTGACCTACCGCACGTATGAGGTCTATCTGGGCCGCATCGACGACGAGCGCCGTCACGCCGCCGAGGTGTCGGACCTCAATACGAAGATGACGAAGGCGCTGGACCAGGCCCGGCGGTCGGAGCGGGCGCTGGCCATCGAGAAGGAGCGTCTCGGCGTGACCCTGGGCAGCATCGGCGAGGCCGTGCTCGCGGCCGACACGCGCGGCCGCGTCGTCCTGATGAACCACACCGCCGAGACCTTCACCGGCTGGCGCGCCGACGACGGCGTGGGCCGGCCGATTGCCGAGGTGTTCCACCTCCTCGATCGCGAGTCGGGCAAGTCGTACGCGAACCCCGTGGACCAGGTGCTGCGCACCCAGGCGGCGGTGGAGCGCGACAACCACGCGGCGCTGATGGCGCGTGACGGCACGCAGCGCCTCGTCGAGCACAGCGCCACCCCGGTGCGCGACAACGACGGCACCGTCGTGGCCGTGGTGCTGGTCGCGCGGGACACCACCGACGCGGTCCGCGTGGAGGCCGAACGCACGCGGGCGAGCAAGCTCTCGGCCCTGGGCGTGCTGGCAGGCGGCCTGGCCCACGATTTCAACAACATCCTGACGGCCATCGTCGGCAACATCTCGCTCGCGCAGCTCGACGACACGACCGCGTCGCAGCGGATGAACCTCGCGGAGGCCGAGAAGGCGTGCCTGCGAGCCAAGGGCCTCACGCAGCAGCTGCTGACCTTTTCGAAGGGAGGCGCCCCGGTGAAGAAGCTGATCGTCCTGCAGGATCTCATCCGCGAGGCCGCCGGCTTCGCCCTGCGCGGCTCGAACGTCCGCTGCGAGTTCCGCGTGTCCGACAACCTCTGGGCCATCGACGCCGACGAGAACCAGATCGTGCAGGTGGTGCACAACCTCGTGCTGAACGCCGCCCAGGCCATGCCGGGCGGCGGCGTGGTGGAGATCCGCGCGGACAACATCGTCGTCGACGCGGACGGCGACAACCCCGGCCGGCCCCAGGTGCGCATCGTCGTGCGGGACCGCGGCGTGGGCATCCCGCAGGATCATCTCGGCAAGATCTTCGACCCGTACTTCACCACCAAGTCGCTCGGCAGCGGCCTCGGCCTGGCCACGAGCTACTCGATCGTGACGGCGCACGGCGGTGAGATTGGCGTCCAGTCGGTGGTGGACCAGGGGACCACGATGACCGTGTGCCTGCCGGCCGTCGGGTACGCCTGCCGCCCGGTGCCCGCCGATACGCGGCCGACCCTGGCGCAGGGCCGCGGCCGGATCCTCATCATGGACGATGAGGCCCCGGTCCGCGACGTGGCGCGGGCGATGCTCAGCCGCCTGGGTTACCGGACCGAGGTGGCCGCCGACGGCCGGGCGGCCATCGAGGCCTACACCCACGCGAGGGCGTCGGGTGACCCGTTCCACGCCGTCATCATGGACCTGACCATCCCGGGCGGCATGGGCGGCAAGGATGCGGTCAAGGCGCTGCTCGAGATCGACCCGGGCGTGACGGCCATCGTGTCGAGTGGCTACGCGGACGCGCCCGTGATGGCCGAGTACGAGCGGTACGGATTCAAGGGCGTGGTGCCGAAGCCGTTCACGATTGCCGACCTGAGCCGGCTCCTGCAGCAGGTGCTCGCGTCGCACGCGGCGTAGGCAAGCCGCCGGGACAGGGCACGGGCCGGGCGCGCCACAGGGGCGGCCCGGCCCGCTGTCGTACGGGGGACACTGGACCGCACGGACCGGCGCCGGATGTGGTAGCCTGAGGGGGCCTGCCAAGCACGAGGGCGTGATGTCCTGCGTCTCCCGCTCTGCCATCCTCGGCGTGGTCCTCTGCCTGCTTGTGGTTTCCCCGCACATCGACGGTCAGTCACCCGTGCCCGACCCCGCACCCGTTGCCAGTCGGCCGCCCCTGACCCTCGACGTCCTGGTGGTTGACGGAGCCGGCCGTGCGCCCGACGTCCTGTTTCCCGCCGACCTGACGATCAGCATCGATGGGCGTGCGCGGCCGGCCCTCTGGGTGCGGCGTGTGAGCCGGGGCCCCGGCGCCGCCGCAGACGCCGCAGCGCGGCTCGTCAGGACGGGCCTCACCGGGGCCTTCGCCGCCGAACCGAGTCGGACCGTGGTCCTCGTCGTCGACGAAGGCTCTGTGCCGGCCGGCGCCGAGAGCCAGGCGGTGCGCGGCGCGGCCGCGCTGCTCGATCGCCTGGGCATGAACGATCGTGTCGCGGTCGTCGCCGTGCCCCTCGCCGGGTCGCGTCCCGTCACGCCGACCCTCGACCGACCGCCGGTGCGCGAGGCCATCAACCGCATCACCGGGCGCCTGGCCCCCGACGAGCGGCGCGCGGACGGCATCACGCCCGATGCCAGCCATGTCGCCGGCGACCCCATGGGGGACCGCGCCAATCGTACCGGGCGCGAGGCACCGCCTGAGGGGCCGGCACGCGGCGTGACGGATGCCGCCAGCGACCTGCCGGCGGACCGCGACGCCCTGGACGGCCTCGTGCGAACGCTGCGGGCGGTCGCCCCGATGCCCGGACGCAAGATCGTGACGCTGTTCTCCGCAGGGTTGCCTGACGGCGCGTCGGATCGCGTGGCGGACGCGGTGCGGGCGGCGGCCGAGGCCCGCGCCGCCGTGCATGTGTTCGGGTTGCGCGCGCCCGGCAGCCGGTATGCGCGCCTCGACAGCCGCGCGCTCGATCGTCTGGCGCGCGAGACGGGCGGCGTATTCGTGTCGCTGGGCGGCAAGCCCGAGCAGGATGTCGAGCACGTGATGCCGGCGTTGTCGGTCTGTTTCGTCGCCGGCGTCGAGCGGACGGCGGCTGACGAGCGCCGGTCTCTCCTGCCGGTGCGCGTGACGACGCCGCGGCCCGACCTCGTCGTGCGGGCGTCGGCGGTCGCCGCGCCCGGGCCGTTTACCCTGGATGAGGTTGCGGTGCCGCCCGTTCCGACGGCCGCCGCAGCGGTCCCGCCGCCGGCCGCGGTCCAACCCGACGGGTATGCGGGCGCCGGACGTCTGGCGCCGGCACCCGATCCCCGGCCGGTGCGCGCCGCGACGCCGGGCTCCCGCAGCGCGGACGCCGCCGTGCTGATCGGGCGCCTCACCGATTACGTGAACGCGTACCTGGCCCAGTACTCCGCCCTGGTCGCCGAGGAGGACTACCGGCAGTCGATGCCCGTGCTCGGCCAGCGCCGCCGGCTCCGGTCCGATCTGCTGTTCGTGCGGATGGAGCAGACCGGGGAATGGGTGTCGTTCCGGGACGTCTACGAGGTGGACGGCGCGCCGGTCCGCGAACGCGACGAGCGGCTCCAGGACCTCTTCCTGCACCCGAAGCCAGGGGCCGACGCCCAGTTGCGGGCGATCAAGGACGAGAGCGCCCGCTACAACATCGGATCGTTCGAGCGGAACATCAACGTGCCGCTCTTCCCGCTGAAGTTCGTGACGGACGCGAACCGGGATCGCTTCGACTTCACGCTGGGACGGGCCGTCGACGTGGACGGCGTGAAGGCCCGGCGCGTCGAGTACGTCGAACGCGGGCGGCCCACGATCGTGGTGGATCGCGACGGCCTCGACGTGCCCGTGCGCGGCGCCTTCGTCGTGGACCTGGCCACCGGGGCGGTGCTCGAGACCGAAGTGGCGGTGGCCCGGCGTGACTACACGGCATCCATCACCGTGCGGTACACGCGGGACCCGAAGCTGGGGATGTGGGTGCCCATCGAGATGAAGGAGAAGTACCGGGTGCCGCCGTCGGCGGCGGCCATGACCGGGTTGTCCAGCTCGCCCGGCATCAGCGGCATCTCGGTCGAGGGCACGGCCCGCTATGGCCGATTCCGTCGTTTCCAGGTGACCACCGACGAGCAGGTGAAGGGCCAGAAGCGGTGAGGCCGGCCCGGCGGGGCGGCGGCCGTGTAGAATACTCGGCCGACCGCCCTGGAGGGATCCGCACATGCCCGTCGCCGGCTTCGACAACGACCAGTACCTCGATCAGCAGTCGCGCGCCATCGTCGACCGGTTCGACCGTCTCGGCGGGAAGCTGTACCTCGAGTTCGGCGGCAAGATGGCGTTCGACTACCACGCCGCCCGGGTGCTGCCCGGCTACGATCCCAACGTCAAGATCCGCCTGCTCCAGAAGCTGCGCGAGCGGGCCGAAATCCTCATCTGCATCTACGCCGGCGCCATCGAGCGCAAGAAGGTGCGCGCCGACTTCGGCGTGCCCTACGACGTCGATGCGATGAAGCTGATCGACGACCTGCGCGACTGGGGCCTGCTCGTGCGGGCCGTCGTCATCACCCGGTTCGACGGGCAGCCCTCGGCGCGGGTGTTCAAGGCCCGGCTCGAGCGCCGGGGCCTCAGGGTGTACACGCATGCGGCGACGCGGGGGTACCCGACCCACGTGGATCAGATCGTCAGCGACGATGGGTACGGCGCCAACGAATTCGTGGAAACCGAGCGGCCCATCGTCGTCGTGGCCGGCCCCGGGCCCGGCAGCGGCAAGCTGGCCACGTGCCTGTCGCAGCTGTACCACGAGCACCGCCTGGGCCGGCACGCCGGCTACGCCAAGTTCGAGACGTTCCCTATCTGGAACCTGCCGCTCAAGCACCCGGTCAACGTGGCCTATGAGGCTGCCACCGTCGAACTGAAGGACGTCAACCAGATCGATCCGTTCCACCTTGCCGCGTACGGGCAGCAGGCGATCAACTACAACCGCGACATCGAGGCGTTCCCGCTGGTCTCCCGGATCATGGAGAAGATCGCGGGCCGGTCGGTGTCGTACCGCTCGCCGACCGACATGGGCGTGAACCGCGTCGGTTTCGCCATCACCGACGATGCCGTCGTGCGCGCCGCGGCGGGGCAGGAGGTGATCCGGCGGCACTTCCGGTACGCGTGCGAGTATGCGGTGGGGCTCGTGGAGCGGGAGGACGCCGAGCGGGCGGCGCTGCTGATGACCGAACTCGGCCTGTCGGCCGAGGATCGGCCCGTGGTGGGGCCGGCGCGCGCGGCGGCGGCCCGGGCCGAAGCCGGCGGGCACAGCCACGACGGCGTGTCGTGCGGCGCGGCCATCGCCCTGCCGGACGGTGACATCGTCACGGGACGCAACTCGACGCTGATGCACGCGGCGTCGGCGGTGGTCCTGAACGCCGTCAAGCGCCTGTCGCGTATTCCCGACGAGATTCACCTGCTCACGCCGGATGTCATGGCGTCGATCGCCGGGATGAAGAAGGACGTGCTGAGGATGAAGGCCGTGAGCCTCGACCTGGATGAGACCCTCATCGCCCTGGGCATCAGCGCGGCCGCCAGCCCGGCGGCGAAGGCGGCCGTGGGGCGCCTCACGCAGTTGGCCGGGTGCGAGTTCCACACCACGCACCTGCCGACGCCCGGCGACGAGGCCGGGCTCAGGCGTCTCGGTGTGAACGTGACCGCCGACCCGGCGTTCGCCAGTCACGCGCTGGTCGTCAGCTGACCCTCGCCCCCGACCCCGCCGCCCCGCGCCCTACCGCGGCGAACGAGCCGAGACGATCGTGGCGGGCGTGAACCGCAGGTCGCGCACGAACGGGTACGTCGGCACGCGGTGCCGGCTCGACAGGTGCTCGATGTCCTGGTTCACGGCGCCGTCGGTGAGCGCCATCAGGTTCGGGTTTGCGATCTCGGCGATGGCCGGCACCAGGTACCCCGCCTTCACCACGACGATCCTGAACGCCTTCGGATCGAGGCCCAGGGCCGTGAAGTCGGCGATTTCGTGGAACGGCCGGCGGCGGGCCGTGAGCACCAGCGTGACGCCGTCCACCGCGATCACGGCGCGGCGCTCCGCCGGCGTGGTGACCTCTTCGAGGAACCGCACCGTTCCCGTGATCGGCAGCGGCGTGCTGCGCTGCGGGTCCAGGGTCGCGCCCACCGTGATCGAGATCGTCCGGCCCACGCCGGCCTGGTAGCAGGCCTCCGTGCCGGGCCGATCGGCGATGCCGGCCACCACCGCGTCCCGCACTTTCAGCCGCAGCAGTTCGGCCAACGCGTCGGCCCGGTCGCCCGTGCCGCCGCCCGTCGGGTTGTCGCCCGAGTCCGAGATCACGACGGGCTTCGTCGTCAGGGACCGGGCCCTGGTGATGATGTCGGTCAGGGTGCCTGTCGGAACCCCGAAAACGAACTCCGCGCGCGCGTCCCAATACTGCTGCGCCAGTGCCCTCGCGGTGGCGTGCAGCGCGTCGGCCTGCGTGCCGGTGACGACCGCGGCCGCCGTGGCGCGCGCCTCGTCGGCCCAGACGTAGCCGACCAGCAGCGACACGTCGAGCACACCCTCGCGGCGGTTCAGGGCCGGCAGCTGCGCCCACAGGCGTTTCGCCGGCTCGTACTCGGTGCTGCTGCGCTCGCCGGGCATCAGCACCGGGATCGGCGCCCACACGAGCGTGGGGCGGAGACCGCGATCGAGGCAGTGCACCAGCATCGTGGCCGCCCGCGCGTGCGTGTCTTCGCGGTCGATGTGCGGCGCCGTACGGAACGCCGACAGCATGTCGAGCTGGTCGATCACGCGCCGGCTCAGGTTGCCGTGCAGGTCGTAGCTCGCGGAGATCAGGCAGTCGGGCCCGACCACGCCCCGCACGGCCGAAATCCAGTCGCCCTCTGCATCGGTCATGCCTTCGACGAACATGGCGCCGTGCATGGGCAGGTAGACGCCGTCGAGGGGCATCAGCCGCCGCAGGCCGTCGAGGAACTCGGCCTTCAGCGCGTCGTACGTCTTCCGCTCCACGGGGCCGCCGGGCACGGCGCTGGCCAGGAAGATCGGCTGGAACACGTGCGGGTAGGACTTCAGCATCGTGAAGAGGCGGAAGTCCGCCAGGGCCGGCCCGCGGCGGATCGTGAAGTCCTCCATCCGCGACAGGATGTTGCCGTAGGTGCTGCACTCAATCTGGATGCCGCCGAATGCGATCCGCTTCTGCGCCGCCCCCAGGCGGGCCACGGACGTGGCGAGCGCCGCGATCGATGCCTGTTTCAGGAACGTTCTCCGCTGCATGGTGCCTCCGGCCGCCACGATATCACGGCGGCGCCGGGCCCGGGAGGCCCGGTCCGGCTATACTCGCGGGATGCGGTGCGACGATCTGCGGCTCACGGGATCCGGCGGTGCGAACCGCGTCATGGAGGCGGAGTTGAAGCGCCTCGTGATGCGGTCGCCTTTCGACGTGCGCGTGCCCGTGCCGCGCCGGGAAGGCGACGGGACCCTGCTGTACCCGTTCGACGCGCGCATCGCCTGGGTGGCGGCATGCCACCACCGCACGGCGTCGCGCATTTCCTGGGACCTCTGCGCGAGCCGCGCGGTACGCCTGGAGCCGTTGTACGACGACCTGCTGCCGGCCCTCCTCGCGGACGACCGCCTGCCGGCCAGGAAGCGGCGCCTCCGGCTCTCGGTGGACCTCGGGTCGGCCCACGACTTCGAAGCGGGTCCGCTTCAGCTGCGGGGGGTCGTGAAGAACGCGCTCGTCGAGGCCCTGGCCTCGCGGGGTGTGACCGCGGAGGTCGACCCGGACACGCCCGACGTGGTGTTCACGGTGCGGCGGGCCGGCACTCCCGATCGGCGCCGCACCGTGGTGGGCATCGACCTGGGCCTCGGCGCCCGTCACCGGCGCGGTGCGCGGGTGGCCTCGGGTCCCGCGCCGCTGCGCGAGACGATGGCGGCGCAGTTGATCATGCTGTCGCGCTGGGACGCGCGGAGCGAGCCGCTGGTCGATCCCATGGCGGGCGGCGCCACCATTCCCATCGAGGCGGCGGGCCTGGCGGTCGGGGCCGCGATCCGGCGCCCGGCCGACCTGCCGTTCAGGCACCTTCCGGCGTTCGCAGGCCTGCCGGGGGACGCGCCCGACCTGTTCCCGGGCACCGTGCCGCAGATCCTCGCGCTCGACGTCGACGAGGGCCTGATCCCGGCGATGGTGGGAAACCTGCGGGCCGCCCGGCTGAGCGGCCCCCGCTACGAGGACTCGATCGTCATCGGCCGGAAGGACGTGCGGTCCCTGACGCCCGAGGACGTCGCCTCGATGCTGCCGCGTGCGGCGTCGATGAAGCCCGGCGTGATCTGCTGCAACCCGCCGTACGGCGTGCGGATCGGCGGGGGAGCGGGCGAATCGAGACTGCTCGACCTCTACGCGGGGATGGGGCAGGCGTTCGCGCGGTTTGCGGGGTGGCGCGCGGCCATCTACGTGGCGAACCCGCGGTTCGTGGAGGCGTTCGGGCACGTGCCCACGATGACCAAACCCGCGACGAACGCCGAGCTGCCCGGGGCGTTCCTCACCTTCACGTTCTAGCCGACCGTCCGCCCGAGCCGGGCCCTCGCGGTCAACGCGCCACGGGGTAGCCCCGCTGCACCCAGTCCGTGCCGAAATTCGATGGCAGGCGCAGCAGTCGCACGCGCGTGAACCCCATCTCGCGCAGCGCGGCGGAGGCGGGCGCGAGGTTGGGACAGTCCTCGAGCGGGCAGCAGCCGCAGTAGACGACGAGATTCGCCGTCCGGGGCAGCGGTTGGGCCCAGGCCTTGAGGTCGGCGAGCCCCTGAGGCGTCGATGCCGGGCCGCGGGCCACGGCGCCCGGGATATGGCCGATGCGGTAGAGGAAGGGCGGGCCGGTGAATACCACGACGGGCGCCTCGGAGCCCTGCGCCGACGCCAGCTCCGCGGCGAGGGCGTCGGGCGCCACCCAGGCGTCGGCGGGGAGGGCGGCACCGGCGTCGGGGGCGGACCGGGCGCAGGCGGCGGACCATGGCAGGGTGACCACGACGAGGACGGCGGCCAGACCAGCGGGGCCGAGGGCATCGAAGCGGAGGCAGCGACACATGTCTCCAGCCTACCTGATCTCCTGGTGTGCCAACCGGGACGATGTGATGTCTGTGAGGGTCATTTGTTTGCCAACAGGACAATATCAGGCTTTCTGGTGTCGGCTGATGGCCTCTGGTCGCCCCGAATGCGGCATTTTTACAGTGCCGGTGCGGACTTGACACGCGCCTGGAGTGGCGATATTGTCTTGACGCGAGACAAATGCCGCGCCGGTATCCTTGTCCGCCCGGGTTCAACGAACGAGGGGGTGTGTTGTGAGGAGGATGAAGACCCTGGCCGCGTGCCTGCTGGCGTTCCTGCTGACGATCCTGGCGGCGCCGGCCGCCATGGCCCAGATCACGTCGGCCACCATCGTCGGCACCATCACCGACGAGAGCGGCGGCGCCCTGCCCGGCGTCACCGTCACCGCGAAGAACGTCGAGACGGGCTTCACCCGCACCGTGCCCACCGACGATGTCGGCGCCTACCGGCTGGAGTTCCTGCCGATCGGCAAGTACAACGTCGAGGTCGTGCTGTCGGGCTTCAAGACGGTCACCCGCAGCGGTATCGGGCTCAACGTCAACGACACCGTCAAAGTGGACGTCACGCTCGAGGTCGGCGGCCTGAGCGAGACCATCACGGTGGCCGGCGAGGCGCCTGTCGTGAACACGGCGACGGCCGACATCTCCAAGACCGTCGAAGCGAAACAGATCGAGACGCTGCCGCTGGTCGACCGAAACGTCTACACCCTTCTCGACATCACGCCCGGCGTGCAGTCCAACAACAACGGCGTGGCCTCCGCCTCGACGGGCACCAGCAACCTCACCCTGGGCTTCCCCGAGCAGCGCACGCTCATCAACGGCGGCGCGGACGGCGGCACGGGTTCGGTGAACTACTACCTGGACGGCGGCATCAACATGACCGCGCTGCGCAACACGGGCAACATCCTGCCCAACCCGGACGCGATCCAGGAGTTCAAGGTCCAGACCAACAGCTACAACGTCGAGTACGGGCGCTTCTCGAGCGGCATCATCAACGTCATCACGAAGTCGGGCACGAACCGGTTCAAGGGCTCGGCCTTCGAGTACACGCGCGACGGCGATCTGAACGCCAAGGAGTGGGGCTCCACGCAGGCGCGCCCGCCGCTCGAGCGCAACCAGTTCGGCGGCACGCTGGGCGGCCCGATCCAGACCGACCGGACGTTTTTCTTCACCAGCTACTCGGGCCTGCGCCAGACGACGCAGACCTTCCTGAACAACGCCATCGTGCCGACCGACCTGGAGCGGCAGGGCAACTTCAGCCAGTCGCGGACGATTCCCACCGATCCGGCCACGGGCCAGCCCTTCGCCTGCAACGGCGTCACGGGCGTCATCTGCGCCGGGCGCCTCGATCCGGTCGCGATGAAGATCCTCAACGACCACATTCCCCAGGCCAACGTGCCGGGCAGCATCTGGCAGGGATACGTCGAGAGCCCCTTCAACACCGACGAGCTCCTGGTGAAGATGGAACACCAGCTGAACGAGGCGCACCGGCTCTCCGGCAGCTACTTCATCACCGACGGCGAGAACGACACGCACGCCGGCAGCGGGAACCTGCCCTGGGCGATCTACAGCTTCAACTGGCGGCAGCACAACCTCAACATCAGCGACACGTGGGTGGTGAGCCCCAGCAAGATCAACCAGCTCTGGTTTTCGTTCAACCGCAACTTCGGCGGGCGGCTGAACCTGCCGGAGAAGTCGCTGAAGGACTACGGGTCGTCGTTCGTCCTGCAGGGCGCCCCCGCGCTGCCGCAGATCACCGTGAGCGGCTACTTCACGCTGACCAACGCCATCGGCGGCCCGCAGGCCGGCGGCGACTTCTACTCGATCCGCGACGTCTTCAGCTGGACCCGGGGCCGCCACGCCTTCAAGATGGGCGGCGAGCTGTCCTACAACGAGACCATCCAGGACACCCTGCTCAACAACTACGGCGTGTTTACCTTCAACAACAGCGTCACCCGCAACGCCTTGGCCGACTTCATGATCGGCGTGCCGAGCAACGTGACCCAGGACGCCCCGGTGCGCGCGCTCTGGAACAGCTGGTACGGCGCCGCGTTCCTCCAGGACGACTACCGGATCGCCCCGAACCTGACGCTGAACCTCGGCGTGCGCTGGGACGTGCAGACGCCCGGCACCGATCCGATGAACCGTTTCACGTCCTACGTGCCGGGCCAGAAGTCCACGGCGCACCCGGACGCGCCCGTGGGCCTGCTCTTCTACGGCGACCCCGGCATCGAGCGCGGCGTGATTCCCACGGCCTGGAACCACGTGTCCCCGCGCGTCGGCATCGTCTGGGATCCCTTCGGCGACGGGAAGACGTCCATCCGGGCTGCGGCCGGCATGTTCTACGGCAGCATCTCGGGGAACGAGTGGAACACGATGACGAACTACCAGCCGTGGGCGACGCGGCTGACGTTCGTGAACACGGGCAAGGGCGTGGATCCCTCCGGCGCGCCCCGGGGCGCGACGCTGAGCAACCCGTACAACAACTACCCCGGCGGCACGCCGTTCCCCTACAACGGCTCGTACACCGTCGGCGGCGGCGCGTTCGGCGTCGACCTCGACTTCAAGTGGTCGCACGCCTACCAGACCAACATCGGGATCCAGCGTGAGCTGTTCGGCCGCCTCGGGGTGGGCGCGGCCTACATCGGGACCTTCAACCGGAACCTCCCGATCGGCCGCGACGTGAACTACCCGGTGGCCACGCCGACGGCCACGACCGGCAACGTCCTCTCGCGGCGGCCGAATACGTCGTTCGGGCAGGTGCTGCTGCTGGGGTCGGACCAGTACTCGAACTACAACGGCCTCCAGCTGACGTTCAACATGCGCCAGTGGCACAACGTCAGCTTCAACGGCTTCTACACCTACAGCCAGACCTGGACGAGCGCGCAGCTGCAGAACAACACCACCCAGGGCGGCGCGCAGAACTTCTCCAGGCTGGAGGACGAGTACGGCCGGGCCGACACGGACCAGCGCCACGTGTTCAGCCTCAACCTGAACTGGGAGATCGACTACTACAAGGGCGGCAACGCCTTCCTGGGCGCCGTGCTCAACGGCTGGCGCCTGTCGCCCATCGTCAAGATCCGCAGCGGCCTCCCGTTCACGGTCACCAACGGCAACGTCGACGCGAATCTCGACGGCCAGACCAACGATCGGGCCCAGCAGATCGGCGATCCCTACCTGGAGAACCCGACGCCGCAGATGTGGTTCAACACGGCAGCCTTCGTCCAGAACAAGGCTGTCACGGGCCAGCCGGTCAACGGCAACACCCCGCGCAACTTCCTCGAGGGCCCGGGTTTCCGGGTGGTCGACCTTGCGGTGTCGCGCGACTTCAACCTGCCGAAGGGCAAGCTGACGTTCCGGGCCGAGGCCACCAACGCGTTTAATATCGTCAACTACGGCCAGCCCGGCGCCAGCGTGCCGTCGGGGGCCACGTCGACCACCTTTGGCGTGATCCGCAGCGCGCGGGCGATGCGGCAGGTGCAGCTGGGCGTCCGCTGGACGTTCTGAGCGAGGACTGCGATGATCATCCGAGGACAGGACGCGCCCACCGAACCCGCCGAACCCGGCGTGACCCGGCAGGTGCTGGCCTACGACGACGCGCTCATGATGGTGCGCGTGACCTTCACGGCGGGGGCCGTGGGCTACGTGCACTCGCACCCGCACCGCCAGGTCACCTTCGTGGAACGGGGGCGGTTCCGGTTCATCCTGGAAGGCCGTGAGACGGAGTTGGCGGCGGGCGACAGCTGGTTTGTCGCCCCCGACCTGCCCCACGGGGTGGTGGCCCTCGAGGCGGGCGCCCTCATCGACGTGTTCACGCCGGCGCGGGCGGAGTTCGTGGCGTCGCGCTGAGTGTTTAACAATCCCGGATTGATTTCGCCTGATCACGCGCGAAATCAACCCGGGATTGCTGCGGCCACCGGGATGGGTTTGCTTCTCCCCCGCAATCTGGTAGAAGTACACGCGGAGCGTCCGGGAGCACACGCGTGACCAACTTCGACGTCGTCGTCCTCGGCGGCGGCCCGGGCGGCGAACGCGCCGCCATTCAGGCCGCCCGTGCCGGCAAGCGTGTGGCGCTCATCGAGCGCGAGCACGTCGTCGGAGGGATGCGGGTCAACTGGGGCACCATCCCGAGCAAGACCCTCCGCGAGAGCGCCACCTTCGTCCATGGCCTGCGCCACAATCACCTCGACGGGATCAAGGTCGAGATCGCCCAGACGATCACGATCCCCGAGCTGATGTACCGGGAGCAGCGGGTCGTCCAGCGCGAACTCGAACTGATCAACCGATCCCTGGCGCGCTACGCCATCGAGATCTTCAGGGGCGAGGGGCGCCTCATCGACGCCCACACCATCGCCGTGCACGGCGTCGACGGGCAGGTGCGGCTGCGCGTGCGGGCGGAGGTGATCGTCATCGCCACGGGGTCGTCACCCAACCGGCCTGCGGACGTGCACTTCGACAACGACACCGTCTTCGACAGCACGACGGTGCTACGCCTGCCGCGCATGCCGCGCTCGATGATCGTGCTGGGCGCGGGCGTCATCGGTGTCGAGTACGCCTCGATTTTCGCGGCCCTCGGGCTGGCCGTGACGCTCGTGGACACGCGCGTCGACCTGCTGCCGTTCGTCGATCGCGAAGTGGCGGGCCTGCTGCGCCGGGAACTCGCGCGGCTCGGCGTCGTCTTCGTCGCCAACGACCACTACGCGCGTGTGGAGCGCCTGGACGGCGCGCCGCCCATGGTGCGGGTGACCACGCGCAACGGCAACGTGCTCGAGGCCGACGTGCTCCTGTACTGCGTGGGCCGCGACGGCAACACCCGCGGGCTCGGGCTCGAGGGCGTCGGCATCATGCCGGACGCCCGTGGCCTGCTGACCGTGAACGAGAAGTTCCAGACGGTGCACCCCCACATCTATGCGGTGGGCGACGTCATCGGGTATCCTGCCCTCGCCAGCACGTCGATGGAGCAGGGCCGGCAGGCCATCCGCAACGCCTACGGCATTCCCGGACCCAAGCTGCGCACCTCGCGCCTGCCGTTCGCCATCTACTCGATCCCCGAGGTCAGCTACGTCGGCGACACGGAGGAGGTCCTGAAGGAGAAGGGGATTCCCTACGTGGCCGGCCGCGGTCACTACGAGATGAACCCGAAGGGCCAGATCGTCGGCGCCTCGGGTGGCCTGGTGAAACTGCTGTTCGAGCGCGACACGCTCAAGCTGCTCGGCGTGCACATCATCGGTCACACGGCCAGCGAGCTGATCCACACCGGGCAGGCATTCCTCGACGCCGGTGCCGACGCCACCCACATCGCCGAGACGCTCTACAACTACCCGACGTTCTCTGACATGTACCGTCACGCGGCGCTGGTGGCGCTGCTGGCGCGCGACGCCAGGACGGCCGACTCCCGGGCCGCCGACGACCGGCCGGACGGCGACCCGGCGTAACGCCCGAGGCGCCCGACTTCCTGGGCGCCTCCAATTCCGTCCCTACGCCGGTTTCACGCCGGCCGCCGCGAGGTACTCCGCCATCGTCTTCGCGTAGTGCGGGAAGGCCACCTCGGGCTCCTCGATCTCCGGGTGCCACTTCTTCTCCCACTCGAAGCAGTAGAGACCCTGGTACCCGGCCGCCGCCATGATCTTCACCTGGTTGCGCACCGGCACCTCGCCGGTGCCCACCAGCACGTACCGCCGGTCGGCGCCCGCCGGCTTCGAGTCCTTCAGGTGGGTGTGCCGGGCCCATCGTCCGATCGCCGCGAAGGTGTCGGCCGGCGCCTCCTTACCCGAGACGAACGAGTGGTGCGCGTCCCACAGCAGGGCGAACTGCGGCGAGGCGACGCGCGTGAGGATGTCCTGGATGTCGCCCGACTTCGTGAAGTCGCCGTGCGACTCGATCAGCACGGTGACCCCGGCCGGCTTCGCGTGGTCCGCCATGAGCCGGAAGCCCTCGACGACGCGGGCCATGACGTCGGCCTTGGGTTCGCCCTCGGGGAAACGATCGCCGAACATGCGAACGTACTTCACGCCCATCGCGTGCGCCAGGTCGATGAAGCGCCGGCCCTCGTCGAACTGGGCCGCGCGCACGGCCGGGTCTTTCTCGTGCATGCGGGAGGAGGCGCCGAGCCCGCAGACGATGAGCCCGAGGGCCGCCAGGTCCTGCCTGGTGCCGGCCAGGCGCGTGCCCGCGAATTCGGGCACCTTCGGCAGGTCCATCTCGCCGGCCACGCCGCGCAGCTCGATGCCGGCGTACCCAAGGCGGTCGGCCTGTTCGAGAATCGTCTTCCAGCTCCACGACGGACAGCCCAGCGTCGAGAAGGCGATGGGGAAGCGCCCGGTTCGCGACTGCGCGCGCAACAGGGCGGGCGCGGCGGCCACGCCGGCGCCGAGCGAGGCCAGGAACGAACGGCGGGACAGCGTGGTCATCGGGACCTCACTTCTTCTTCGGCCGGAAGGCCTCGTCGACCTGCTTCTTGATGCTCTTGTAGTTCTTCGACAGGAGCTTCTCCTCCTCCTTGGTCAGGATCCGGAAGGGCACCCGGACCAGGCTCTTCTCGAACTTCACGTTGAGCCAGTGCTGCCCGTAGGTGATGCCACCCGGCACCTTGAAGTAGAGTCGGCCGACGCAGGCGCGCGTGAAGCTGAGCTCCACCTGATCCCAGGGGATGAGCCGATCCTCGACATCGGAGAAGAAGCCGATCCGACAGGCCCGGTTCGCCTGTACCGGGAAGTAGTTGACCGAGTCGCGGCTGACGCGCGCGCGGTTCTGGAGGGCGCGGGTATCGGCCTGCCGGTACTCCTCGATGGTGGGCAGCGGCAGCGTCTTCCCGTCGGGGGTTTCGAGCGACAGGGCATCGCGGAGCAGTTTGTAGTCCTGCGTGCCCTGGAGGACCGTCGTGCCGAAGTCGAGGAGCATCCACTCGTCGCCGACCGACAGGTTGGCGACCTTGTAGCCGAGGATGGCATAGCCCTCGTTGTTGTACGCCACCCGGACGAAGTTGCCCTCGAGGGTCATGATCTCGGGCACCCCGGGCTGGGGCATCTGCACCTGCGGCTGGGTCTGGGCGGCGGCCGGGGTCCAGGCAAGCAGGGTGATCACGGCGGCGGCGGCGAGGCGACGACTGGTGTGCTCGGTCATGGTCGTGGGATCTCCTGAGGCGAGTATACCGCGCAGCCGGCCCGCCTGACGGGCTGGCGTATACTGGCCGTCTGACAGACGGACGCGATATGAACTCCATCCGCGAATTGCTTCCAGTCCTCCAGACGGCCATCGGGCCCGTCATCCTCATCTCGGGCGTGGGCCTGCTGCTGCTGAGCATGACGAACCGGTACGGCCGGGTCATCGACCGTGCCCGGCGGCTGCTGGCGATCGCCGAGGCCGCCGACGGCGTGCCCCGGGAGCGGGCCCTGGCGCAGATCGAGATCCTGTGGCGCCAGGCCCGGACGATCCGCCTGGCCATCATGCTGGCGTCCGTGAGCCTGCTGCTGGCCGCCTGTCTGGTCATCCTCATCTTCGTCAGCGCGCTGTTCAAGCTGGATGACGCCTGGCTGCTCAGCCTGATGTTCGCAGCGTGCATGCTCGCGCTGGTCGGCTCGCTCGCGGTGTTCATCCTCGACATCAACCGGTCGCTGGCGGCCTTCAAGGTGGAGTTGTTCGGGCACGCGCTGGATACCCGGAGGGGGCGCCAGCCGTAACGTCGGGCCGCCACCACACCGGGCGGCAGGGAGTCGGCGATGCACGCAGCCATCCTCTACGGCGACCGGGACATCCGCGTGGGCCCGGCGCCCGATCCCCGGATCGGCCCCGGCGACGTCCTGGTCGAAACGGGCTACGCCGGGATCTGCGGGACCGACCTGCACATCTTCCGGGGCGAGTTCCACGACCGGGTCCGGTTTCCGGCGATCCAGGGCCACGAGTTCGGCGGCGTGATCCGCGAACTGGGCGCGGACGTCCGAGGGTACCGGGTCGGCGATCGGGTGGCCGTCGACCCCATCATCTCGTGCCACGCCTGCCCGGCGTGCCTCAGCGGCCGCCTCAACGCCTGCCGCACGCTCAAGCTCCTCGGGGTCGACCTCGACGGCGGGTACGGCCAGTTCGTCGCCGTGCCGGCCGACCGCCTCTGCCCGCTGCCCGACTCCGTGCCGATGGCGCACGTGCCGATGGTCGAGATGTACGGCCTCGGGCACCACGTGCTCAGCCGAGGCCGCGTGCAGCCGGGCGAGACGATCGTGATTCTTGGCGCGGGCAAACTCGGGCTGTCGGTGCTCGACGTACTGTGCCACAGTGCGGGACCCGGCCTGACCATCGTCACCGACATCCAGCCGTTCCGGCTGGAGACAGCACGGGCGCTGGGAGCCGATCACGCCATCGACGCGCGGCAGGACGACCCCGTCGAGCGCGTCCTGGAACTGACGCACGGGGTCGGCGCGGACTGCGTCATCGAGTGCGTCGGCCACGCCCACGAGATCGCCGGCCGCGACGCGCCCCTGGCGCAGGCGGCGCGGATGATCCGCAACGCCGGACGCATCGTCACGGCCGGGCTCGGCGAGCAGTTGTCGGCCGTCCACTTCAAGACGCTGGTCATCAAGGAAGCCGAGATCATCGCGTCGCGCGTCACGCTGGGCGAGTTCCCGCGCGCGATCCGGATGATGGCCCGGGGCCTCCTGCACCCCGAGCGGCTCATCACCCACCAGGTCCCCCTCGCCGCCGTGACCGACGCCTTCGCGCAGGTCGACCGGGACGACCCGCGGACGATCAAGATGGTGATGCGGGTGGGTCACGCGGACGCCCGCGTCGTCGCAGAATCGTGAACCGCTGGCAGGAAGAAGGGCCATGACACCTGCGATTCGGCACGCGCGCGGCAACACCGGGACGGCCCTGGCGGCGGTCGGACTGCTGATCCTCATGACCGGCCTCCCCAAGGCTCAGGGGGGCGATCAGTTCCTCGACGGGATCGGCGAAACCGCCCTCGTGGCCCGCTATCTCCTCAACGGGAATGCCGAAGACGCCTCGCGGAACCACTTCCACGGCACCCTGCACGGCAGCACGGCCGTCTTCGTGGACGATGGGCGATTCGGGCGAGTGCTGGAACTGGCCGGGGATGGCAGCCACGTGCGGCTGCCGGCCGGCACGCTCGCGGGCGAGGACACCCTCAGCATCACGTGCTGGTTCTACCTGCCGACGGGAGCGTCGGGGCCCGTGTTCGACTTCGGGAAGGACGTGTCGAACCGCCTGTATGCCTCGGCCAGCGCCACTGCCGGATTCAGCGCCGGTGTGGTCGCGGGTTCCGTCCGCGGCGCGACGCCGCCCAGGACGCTGCCGGTGAACCAGTGGGTCCACCTGGCGGTGGTGCTCGATCCCGCCAGCCGCGTCCTGACGACGTATGTCGACGGCCTCCAGTCGGGCCAGGCGGGCGACGTTGGCGTCCACGCGGCGCAGGTGATCGGTCAGGGGGCGGCCGATGCCAACCGTCTCTTCCTCGGCCGATCACATGACGAGGGTGCCGCAACCCTGCAGGGAAAGCTGCGCGACGTGCGTATCTACCGCGTGGCGTTGACCGGCGCGCAGGTGGCAGCCATCCACGGCGCCGCGGCAGCTCGTCAGGGCTCGCGTGGCCGCGCGCCCGAACCCGTCATCTCGACCGCTGCCATCCCCCGCGAATCCCCGCTGGCCGCCAGGCTGACGCGCGTCCCCGACGTCCAGGCCGACACCGTCGTCGGCCATCTCCCGCGGCTGCCACGGGAGATCCCGGCGATCTACCGGGATGGGACCTCGGGCCCCATGGTCCGGGTGATCTGGCCGGCACCGAAGGACAACCGCCAGGTGGCTGCTCCCGGCACCTACACCGTGACCGGACGGGTGCCGGGCACGACGTTCGAGCCCAGGGTCACGGTCACCGTGAAGCCGGCCGGGACGGGCGGGGCGGTGCCCGCGCGGACGGTCGAGCCGTTTCCGCTGGGCCGCGTGGTGCTGACGCGCGACACACAGGGGCGTGACACCCCGTTCATCAGGAACCGCGACAAGTTCGTGAAGGGGCTGGCGGCGACCAATCCCGACAGCTTCCTGTACAACTTCCGGGACGCCTTCGGGCAGCCGCAGCCGGCGGGGACCACGCCGCTCGGCGGGTGGGACAACCAGACGACGAGGCTGCGGGGGCACGCGAGCGGCCACTACCTGTCGGCGATCGCCCAGGCCTATGCCAGCGCTACGTACGACGCAGCACTGCGGGCGGCGTTCCTGCAGAAGATGGACTACCTGATCGACACGCTGTACGACCTGGCGCAGAAGTCGGGCCGGCCCGCGACGCCGGGCGCTCCGTTTACCGCGGACCCGACCCAGGTGCCGCCCGGCCCGGGGCGGACCGGCTACGACTCCAACCTGCGCGCCGGGGCGATCCGCACCGACTACTGGAACTGGGGGACGGGGTTCATCAGCGCGTATCCGCCCGACCAGTTCATCATGCTCGAGAAGGGGGCCACCTACGGCACCCAGGACACGCAGATCTGGGCGCCCTACTACACGCTGCACAAGATCCTGGCCGGCCTGCTCGACTGCTACGAGGTGGGCGGCAACCCGAAGGCGCTGGAGATTGCCCGGGGCATGGGCGCGTGGGCCTACGCCCGGCTGAAGGCCGTGCCGCCCGAGACGCGCACCAGCATGTGGAGCCGCTACATCGCCGGGGAGTACGGCGGGATGAACGAGGTGATGGCGCGGCTCTACCGGCTGACGCGCGACCGGCAGTTCCTGGAGTGCGCGAAGCTCTTCGACAACACGACCCTTTTCTTCGGCAACGCGAGCCACGAACACGGGCTGGCGGCCAACGTCGACACGATTCGCGGGAAGCACGCCAACCAGCACATCCCGCAGATCACCGGGGCGCTCGAGACGTTCCGCAGCACCGGGGAACTGCCGTACTACCGGATTGCCGACAACTTCTGGGACATCGCGACAGGCGGCTACATGTACGCCATCGGCGGCGTGGCCGGGGCGCGCAACCCGAACAACGCCGAGTGCTTCACGGCCGAGCCCGATTCGTTGTGGGAGAACGGCTTCTCCAGCGGCGGGCAGAACGAAACCTGCTGCACGTACAACCTGCTGAAGCTCGACCGCCAGCTGTTCATGTACGACCAGACGGCCAAGTACATGGATCACTACGAGCTGGGGCTCTACAACCACATCCTGGCCTCCGTGGCCGAGGACAACCCGGGCAACACCTATCACGTGCCGCTGAACCCCGGCGCGCAGAAGCGGTTCGGCAACGCCGACATGACCGGGTTCACCTGCTGCAACGGCACGGCCCTCGAGAGCCACACCAAGCTGCAGGACTCGATTTACTTCCGGAGCGCCGACGACACGACGCTGTACGTGAACCTGTTCGTGCCCTCGACGCTGGACTGGTCCGAGCGCCAGGTGGTGGTGACGCAGCGGACGGATTTCCCCTACGCCGACACGACGCGGCTCGTGATCGAGGGGGCCGGCGCCTTCGACATCCGGGTCCGCGTGCCGCGCTGGGCGACCCGGGGCTTCTTCGTCCGGATCAACGGCCGCGACCACGCGGTGGATGCCGTGCCGGGCAACTACGTGACGCTGCGCCGGACGTGGCGGGCCAACGACACCATCGATCTGCGGATCCCGTTCGCGTTCCACCTGGCGCCGGTGATGGACCAGCCCAACGTCGCGAGTCTCTTCTACGGGCCGGTGCTGCTGGCGGCCGAGGAGTCGGCGCCGCGCACGGACTGGCGGCCGATCACGCTCGACGCCGGCGACCTGGGGAGGTCGGCGACCGGCGATCGCGCGACGCTCCGGTTTACGATCGACGGCGTGCCCTTCAAGCCGTTCTTCGAGACGTACGGGCGCAACTCGGTGTACCTGCACGTGACGCTGAAGTAGGACCGGAGGCCCCGCCATCTGCGTCGATGGGCTTGCTGGCTCGTCCCCGCCCCGCGATAATGGCGCCCGGGAGGAGTGCCCGATGCCCGTTGCACGTCAACCCTGGCGTTGCCGGTACACCGACGGCAAAGCCGACATCACCGCTCCGTGTTGGATCGCGTCGGAGCGCGGGCCGCGGCTGGCCATTGACCGGGTCGGCGGCTGTCTGGCGCGGACTGTCGAGGAAGCGGAGCAGTGCGCCGCCGAGACCGCGGGGGCGGGCGATCAGTGCGCGGCCGAGCGCCAGCCGAAGGGGACGCGCAAGGCGGACAGGCCGCCCGAGACGTTCCGGGCCACCAGGAGGCGTCGTGATTGACTCCGCGACGCACGCACCCCTCCTGCGGCGACTGTGCCCCCTGCTGTTCGCGCTCTGCATAGCCGCCCCGGCCGCCCCGGTTCGCGCCGCCGATCTCCCGCATATCGTCGTCATCCTCGTCGATGACATGGGGTACGGCGATCTGCGCGCCTACAACCCGCAGTCGAAGATCGCTACCCCGCAGCTCGACCGCCTCGCCAGTGAAGGCCTGCGGTTCACCGACGCCCACGCGGCGGGCCCCCTCTGCCACCCGTCGCGCTACGGGCTGATGACCGGGCGGTACCCGTTCCGCACGGACATCGGCCGGTGGCCGACCCGGCCGTTGATCGACGAGTCGCAGGTGACGCTCCCCTCACTGCTGCGCGGCGCGGGCTACGCCACCGCCATGGTGGGGAAGTGGCACCTCGGATTCGCCGAGGACGGCTACGACAAGCCGCTGCGCGGGGGACCGGTCGATCGCGGCTTCGACAGCTTCTTCGGGATCCGCGCGTCGACGGACATCCCGCCCTACTTCTATATCCGCGGCGATCGCGCCGTCACGCCGCCGACGGGCCACATCGATGCGGGCGCCTCGCCGATCCAGGGCGCCTTCTGGCGGGCCGGCGGCATTGCCCCCGATCTGAAGCTGGACGAGGTGTTGCCACGGCTGACCAACGAAGCGATCGCGGTGATCGAGAAGCGGCGCGGTGCCCGCCAGCCGCTGATGCTGTACCTCGCCTACACCGCGCCGCACACGCCCTGGTTGCCGTCGCCCGCGTTCAGGGGCCGGAGCGGCGCCGGCGAATACGGCGACTTCCTCATGATGGTCGATCAGGAGATTGGCCGGGTGCTCGCGGCCCTGGAATCCGCGCGCATGCTCGACAGGACCCTGCTGGTGTTTGCCTCCGACAACGGGCCCGTCTGGTTCCCGGCCGACGTCGCGCGATTCGGCCATGACGCCGCCGGCGGCCTCCGCGGGATGAAGGGCGACGCCTGGGAAGGCGGGCATCGGATGCCGTTCATCGTCCGCTGGCCGGGTGTGGTCCGCGCCGGGGCCGTGTCCGATCAGACGATCAGTTTCACTGACGTGCTGGCCACCATGGCTGACGTCGCCGGCACGCCGCTTCCGCCGGAGGCGGGCCCCGACAGCTTCAGCTTCCTTCCGGCGCTGAAGGACGGAACGATCCAGCGGGCCCCGATCGTGATGCGATCCTCGGCCACGGGCCTCATGACCATCCGCTCGGGCCGCTGGAAGCTCATCGAGGGCCTCGGGTCCGGCGGCTTCTCCCAGCCGTCGAGCATCACGCCCGGCCCCGGGGACCCTGCGGGCCAGCTCTACGACCTCGTCGCCGACCCGGCCGAGACGACGAACCGGTTCGCCGGCGAACCCGGCGTCGTCGAACGCCTGCGCGCCGAGATGCGCCGGATCGTCGAGGCGGGGCGCAGCCGCTGACAGACGGCGACGACGGCAACTGGCCCGCGTGCCGGTGATTCGCCCGGAGGCGTCGGGTCTTCGGCTATGCTACAGCGCACACGGGCGGTCCACCCGGGCCGCCTCTCCGTGGAGATTGCCATGCCGCAGCCGCGCCGCGCCCCCGTCCTCCTGGCCCTCGTACTCCTCGTCATCGTGGCTGCCGCCGTCGTCTCGCCCCCGGCCGGCACGTCGCCGGTCTCCGCCCAGGGCGACACGATGACCGTGCGGGACGTCATGGCGATGCCGAAGATCGACGCGCACGCGCACGTCGGCGGCATGTCGCCTGGCCATCTCCGCGCCTTCCTCGCGTTCCTCGAGAAGCACAACCTCCGGTGGCTCAACATCGCCGTCAGCGGCATGGACTGGGGGCGGCTGAGCCGGCAGATCGGCTCGGCGCAGGCCCTGCACGCCGCCTACCCTGACCGGCTGGCGTGGGCGACGTCGTTCACCGTCTCGAACTGGGGCGCTCCCGACTGGGCGGCGCTGGCAAACGCCACGATCGACGACGGATTCGGCGGCGGGGCCGTGGCGGTCAAGATCTGGAAGGACGTCGGCATGGTCCTGAAGGACCCGGACGGCAAGTACGTCATGGCCGACGATCCGCGCCTCGACCCGGTGTTCAGCGCGCTGGCGAAGCAAAACCGGACGCTGGTGGCCCACCTCGGCGAACCGCGCAACTGCTGGCTGCCGGTGGACCAGATGACCGTCGACGGCGACCGGCGCTACTTCTCGGCGCATCCCGAGTACCACGGCCTGCTGCACCCGGAGGTCCCGAACTACGAGGCCCAGATTGCGGCGCGAGACCGGATGCTGGAACGCCACCCGACACTGCGTGTCGTCGGGTGTCACCTCGGGAGCCTGGAGTACGACGTAGACGAACTGGCGAAGCGGCTCGACAAGTACCCCAACTTCGCGGTCGACCTCGCGGCCCGCATCGTGCACCTGCAGATTCAGCCCCGCGAGAAGGTCCGGGGGTTCCTCGTGAAATACCAGGATCGGCTGCTCTACGGCACCGACCTCGACTTCGGGCGCGGGTCGGACGCGGCGGGTGACGACGTCGAGGCGCGGCTGGCCGGGATGGCCGCGAGGTACGAGTCCGATGCGGCCTGGTTCGCCACGGACCAGGAACTGCCGCTCGAGCGGATTCGTGCGGGCTTCCGGGCGCGCGGCGTGGCCCTGCCCGCCAGCGTGCTGCGCAAGATCTACTACGAGAACGCCAGGCGCTGGTACCCGGGCCTCTAGCGCCCCGGCGGCAGCAGCGGCGTGAGCGCCCGGCCGTCACCGGGCGGGGACGCGGACCGCCAGGGCCCTCGGCTTCACGCATACCACGAGCCGGTTCGTGCGGCCGGCCGGTTCGCCATCGATGTGCAGCGGCCACTCGCCGTCGGACTCGACGACCGCCTCGCAAAAGGGCCTCATCGACACGCCGCGTACCCGTCCCACCGAACCGGTCCAGAGTCTCCAGGCATGGATGGCCAGTCCCCAGGTCGAGCGATCCTCCACTGCGACGAGATCGAGCATGCCGTCGTCGGGCTTCGCGTCGGGCGCCACCAGGGCCCCGCCTCCCCACTGACGGGTGTTGGCGACCGTGACCATCTTCAGCCGCGCCGCGCCAACCGGCGCACCGTCGAGGCACACCGTGCAGCGGCGACCCTCGAAGCCCGCCAGGTGCCGCAGCCCGGCCACGACGTAGGCGCCCAGTCCGCGGCTCCCGCGGGGCCTGACCGCGAACGCGTGCGCCACCGAGGCATCCAGTCCAAGGCCCGCGGTGTTCACGAACAGACGCTCGTTGGCTTCGCCGACGTCCACCACGCGGGTGGCGCCCGTCACGGCCACGGCGAGGGCACCGGCCGGGTCGAGCGGAACACCGAGGTCGCGCGCGAACCCGTTGCCGGAGCCTGCAGGGACGACCGCCATCACGCCCCGGCCGTAGACGAGGCCCGAGGCCACGTCGTTGACCGTGCCGTCGCCTCCCCACGCGCACACGATCTCCGCGCCGTCGTCCACCGCCTGCCGCGCCAGGTCGCGGGCATGCCCGGGACCCTCGGTCAGCCGGATCAGGGGAATGGCACCGAGGCGGGCCAGCGTGTCCCGCGCGAAGACGTCGACCTGCGCCGGCGTCATCCGGCGCCGCGCGGCTCCCGCGCGCGCGTTGAGCACGATGGCGACTTTCACGTGGCGCTGACCTCCGGACGTCGGGATCGCGGACCTGGCCTCCAGTCCGGTCCGAAGAGTCGATTATGAACCAGGTGGAGTCGGCGGCGCGGACCATCGACACCGCGGCAGGACGGGCCGCACGAAGCGGCCCCGCGCGTCAGTGCACCATCCGGGTCTTCCTGGCCATGTAGTCCATGAGGACGTAGTCGCCCAGCGTGTACGGCGTGGTGAAGTACGCCTTGCCCCGGCACATGGCCGTGACCCGGCGCACGAAGGCGACCAGGTCGTAGTCGCGGGCCAGCATGAAGGTGTTGATGAGGATGCCGGCCTTCGCGCACGAGGAGACCTCGGCGAGCGTCG
The DNA here is from genome assembly GCA_964396055.1 of uncultured Vicinamibacterales bacterium. Taxonomy (GTDB): domain Bacteria; phylum Acidobacteriota; class Vicinamibacteria; order Vicinamibacterales; family JAKQTR01; genus CAYJPV01. The sequence continues at coordinate 43,340 of CAYNDV010000010.1, forward strand.
CGCGGATCACGAGCGGATCGAGGCCGGCGGGGTTCTTGTAGATCCGCCCGTCCGGCTGCGTGAGGGCGGAGGGCTTGCCGTCGGTGATCATGACGATCTGCCGCATGTCCTTCCGCTGGCGCTCGAGGATGCGCCGCGCCACCCGCAGGCCTTCGCGCGTATTCGTGTAGTAGGGGCCCACCCGCACCCGGCCCAGGTCGCGCAGCGGCACCTCTTCGGCGCTGTCGTGGAACAGCACGGCGTGCAGCGTGTCGCCCGGGAACTGCGTGCGGATGAGGTGCGAGAGCGCCATCGCCACGCGCTTGGCGGGCGTGAACCGGTCCTCGCCGTAGAGGATCATGCTGTGGCTGCAATCCAGCATCAGCACTGTCGCGCACGAACTCTGGTACTCGCCCTGCGCCACCATCAGGTCCGGATAGTCCACGTCGCCGGCGCCGCCGGTGCGCTGCACGGTCTTGAGGATCGTCGCCGTCGCGTCCAGGTTCAGCGTGTCGCCGAACTCATACGCCTTCGGCGCGCCGCTGGCCTCGATGCCGGTGGCCAGATCGCGCGCATCGTGCCGGCCGGCGCTGCTGTGGCCCACGGAGCCGAGCAGGTCGTGCAGCGCCCGGTACCCGAGGAAGTCGAGGGCCTTGTCGGTCACCTCGAAGGTGACATGCCCCGGCTCGCCTTCGCCGGGGCCGCCTGCCCGCGCCCGCTCGGCCCGTGCCTGGTCGAGGTCGGGCGCCGTGGTGATGTAGCCCGACTCTTTCATGCGGTCGATGATCTGCTGGATCAACGCCTCCAGTGTCTCCACCTGCGCCGGCGGCGACGGGTCCTGGCCGTCGGCCGCCTTGCCGAACAGCCGCTCGAAGAGGTCTGGCGGCAGCACTCCGCCGTTGAAGAGCGCCTCGAGGATGGCGTCGTGCAGGGCCTGCAGCGTGCGATCGATCCCGTCGAACGGGCCGCCCATGCCGTCGCCGAACCCGCTGGCCAGCAGCAGGTCCGAGAGCTTCGCCGTCAGCTCGTCGACGTCCAGATCGTCGAACAGGTTCGGCGCGTACCTGGTGTACCGATAGCGCATCACGCCCTCGCCGCCGCCGGCGGCCGCCGTCAGTTGTACTGTTTCCGCTTCTTCCGGCCGCCGCCGCGGTCCGGCTCCTCCTCATCGTCACCCGGGCTGAGGTAGGCGGCGCGGGTCACCTCCGGCTGCGGGCGGCGGACCGGTTCGGCGGCGTGGTAGCCCCGCTCGTCGGTCCGGCTGATACGCTTCTGCGCGTAGAGGCCCTCGAGGATGAAGTCGATGCCCGCCGCCACCAGCGGCGCCGATGCGCCCGGCAGGATGCCCGCCCGGTCGATGACGTCGAGCAGGTCCGGGACCTGGCCGGCCTGCGCCACCATGGCGTCGGCGGGCGTCGTATCCGACAGGCTGAGCGCCCCGCCCTGATCGAACCAGCGCGACACCGCCTTGAGGTCGCCGTTCGGGAAGCAGCCCTCGAACACGTTCGAGACCGCCGCCCGGATGATCTCGCGGGCGACGTGGTCCGCGCCCTTGATCTCGCCTTCGTACTCCAGTTCGAACTTGCCGGTCATCGACGGCAGCGCGGCATACACGTCGGTGACGCGGGCCACCACCGGCGACTCGCCGGCGGCGAGCGATCGGCGCTCGGCGTTGGAGACGACGGTTTCGAGCACGCTGATGGGCAGGCGCTGGCTGACCCCCGACCGCTTGTCGATCCGGCGCTCGCTCCGGGCCTGGAACGCGACTTCCTCGACCACCTCGCGCACGAAGCGCGGCACCTCGATGGCGCCGCCGCGATCGGTCCAGGCTTCCTGCGCCGTAATCGCCATGGCGTCGGCCCGGCTGGTCACGTAGTGGGTGCGGATTTCGGCGCCGATCCGGTCCTTCAGCGGCGTGATGATCTTGCCGCGCGCCGTGTAGTCCTCGGGGTTTGCGGTGAAGACCATCATGACGTCGAGCGGCAGGCGGACGGGGTAACCCTTGATCTGGACGTCGCCCTCTTCAAGGATGTTGAAGAGCCCCACCTGGATCTTCCCGGCGAGGTCCGGCAGTTCGTTGATGGCGAAGATGCCGCGATTCGCCCGTGGCAGCAGGCCGAAGTGCATGGCGAGCGCGCTCCCGAGCTGGAGCCCGCCCCGGGCGGCCCTGATCGGATCGATGTCGCCGATCATGTCGGCGATGGTCACGTCGGGCGTCGCCAGCTTCTCCACGTAGCGGTCCTCGCGATGCCGCCACGCGATCGGCGTGAGGTCGCCCTCGGCCTCCACCCGGGTCCGCGCCTCGGCTGAGAGTGGCGCAAAGGGATCGTCGTGGATCTCGGCGCCGGCAACGACCGGCTGCCACTCGTCGAGCAGCGTGGTCAGCGCCCGCAGGATCCGCGTCTTGGCCTGGCCCCGCAGGCCCAGCAGGATGAAGTGGTGGCGGGCCAGGATCGCGTTGACCAGTTGCGGCACGACGGTGTCGTCATAGCCGATGATGCCGGGAAAGAGCGCGTCCCGTCGCCGGAGGCGCTGCACGAGGTTGTCTCGGACTTCCTCTCTGACGGGACGCCGGAGGACCTCGCCGCGGGCCACGGCCGCCTTGAGCTGGCCGAGGGTCGAAACCGGGGGATGTGGGGGCATACAGGCAGTATGACGCCGAACGGGCCCCGCCGGACCCCTCCCGGCTGATCCGGTCCTGCGCGCCCTCGAGATGCGCTATCCTCACCTGTCGCCGGGTGCCGTGCCCCGTGTGTGGAGGAGCCGATCATGGAGTTGCGTGACGCGATTGCCGCGCGCGTGAGCGTGCGCCAGTTCAGGAAGGATCCCGTGCCCGCCGCGGATGTCCGTGAGATGATCCGGCTGGCCAGCCTCGCGCCCAGTCCGAACAACCAGCAGCCCTGGCGCTTCATCGCCATCAGCCGCGCCACGCTGCTGCGTGACATGGCTGATGCCGTGCACGCGCGCGTTCGCGAACTGCTCTCCACCGCTGAGTCGGACGACGCGCGCCATGCGGCGCAGCGCGTCGAGTGGTTCTCGACGTTCTTCGCGGACGCTCCGCTGGTGATCGCCGTGACACGCCGGCCTTACACCAGCGTCATCGACCGTGCCCTGCCCGGGACGGCGGCCGAGCGGCCGGACGTCAATGCGCTGCGCGGGTATCCCGACATCCAGTCGGTCGGGGCCGCCGTCGAGCACCTGCTGCTGGCCGCGACCGACCTTGGGTACGGGTCGTGCTGGGTCAGCGGACCGCTCGTTGCCCGGGAGGCCCTCGAGCGCCTGCTGGGGGTGCAGTCGCCCGAACAGCTGGCTTCGATGGTCGCCCTGGGCCGGCCCGCCGTCCAGCCGGCGGCGGAACACGACCGCCAGCCGGTGGAGGCGCTGCTGCGGTTCATCGACTGAGAGACGCCCCTGACGCCGCTGGCCTGGCCGTGTCTAACTCCCGGCGGGACCCCCGGGCTGGTCCGGCCGCGGCCGCCAGAGACCGAGGACCTTGCCGACCCGGAGGACTTCGGCCGCGCCGGCGCGCGCGCAGATGTCCGCGCACACCTCCGTGCGCGCCAGTCGATCGGCGACGTCCACCCGCACTTTGATCAACTCGTGGGCGGTCAGCGCGCGGTCGATTTCGGCCACGACCGCGTCCGTCACGCCGTGGTGCCCGACCAGCACAACGGGTTCCAGTGCGTGGGCGCGGGCCTTCAATTGGCTGCGTTCGCGGCTCGTCAACGGGACAGGCATGCCCATATTGTATCCGCGACCGTCCCACCGGGGGCGGAGGCCGGCCGGGCCATCCGCGGCTCATGCTACGATGACGGCCCGTCGGGCGCATCTTCTCGACAGACAGATCACAGGAGACGAGGACGCGGCGGCCGTCCGGGCCGCAGGGGATCAGCCGCTATGAACATCGTGTGGTTGCTGCTCATCGGCGCGGCCGTCGTGACGGCGGCCTTCAAGGGCAACATGGCGGCGGTGTCGAACGCCACGTTCAGTTCAGCCGGCACCGCCATCGAACTGGCCATCGGACTGGTGGGGGGCATGACGCTCTTCCTCGGCCTGATGCGCGTGGCCGAGGACGCGGGCCTCGTGCAGGTGTTCGCCCGGGTCCTGCGGCCGGTGTTCCGCGTCCTGTTCCCCGACGTGCCCAGGGACCATCCCGCCCTGGGCGCCATGGCGATGAACTTCGGCGCGAACATGCTGGGCCTCGGTGACGCCGCCACGCCGTTCGGCATCAAGGCCATGGAGGACCTGCAGACGCTGAACCCCGACAAGGACACCGCCACCGATGCCATGTGCATGTTCGTCACGCTGCACTCGAGCTCCCTGCAGCTCATCCCGGTGATGGTCATCAGCCTGCGGGCCGCCGCGGGGTCGCAGAACCCCTCCGAGATCATCGCCGCCACGATCGTTGCCACGGCCGCCTCGATGGCCGTGGCGATCGTGACCTCGCGCCTGTTCGCCCGCTGGCAGGGCCGCAGGCGGCAGCCCACCGCCGCCGCGGAAGGAGGCCGGTCATGAAAGACCTGGTGAACGCGGCCTCCAACTGGATCGTGCCGCTGCTGATCCTCGGCGTGCCGCTCTATGCCTTTGCCGCCCGCCGCATCCGGGTGTACGAGAGCTTCATCGAGGGCGCCAAGGAGGGCTTTCAGATCGGCGTGCGCATCATGCCGTACCTCGTGGCGGTGCTCGTGGCCATCGGGATGTTCCGCGCCAGCGGCGCCATGGACTGGCTCGTGTGGGTCCTTACGCCCGTGGTGGGCTGGACCGGCTTCCCGGCCGAGGCGCTGCCCTCGTCGCTCATGCGATCGCTCTCGGGATCGGCCGCCTTCGGCATGAGCTCCGAGATCTTCAAGGTCTATGGGCCGGATTCGTTCATCGGCCGGCTGGTCAGCGTGATTCAGGGCAGCACCGAGACCACCTTCTACATCATGGCGGTCTACTTCGGGGCCATTGCCGTGCGCAAGACCCGCTACACGCTGGCCGCCAGTCTGATCACCGACTTCTCCGGCATTGTCGCAGCCTACGTGATCTGCCGGATCCTGTTCTGAGCACCACCATGCGCACACGCCTGATCCGTCCGCCACGCCTCGTCGCCGGTGATACCGTGGCGCTGGTGGCGCCCGCGTCGCCTCCGCGGAGCCGACGGCTGCTGCGGCAGGGGGTGCGGCACCTGGAGGCCCTCGGGCTCCGGGTCACGCTGGGCCCGCACGTGATGGCCGAGCGCGGCTACCTGGCGGGGACCGACCGCGAGCGGCTGCGCGATCTCGAGGCGGCGTTCCGCGACCCGCGCGTCAAAGCCGTCATCTGCGCGCGCGGCGGGTACGGCGTGTCGCGAGTGCTCGAGGGCTTCGACCCCGATCTCGCCCGGCGGCATCCCAAGGCCCTGGTCGGCTTCTCGGACATCACGGTGCTGCACCTGGCGTTGCAGAAGGCAGGGGTCGTGTCGTTCTGGGGACCCATGCCGTGCACGGGCCTGTGGAGTGCGTTTTCTGCCCGGGGTCTCTGCCGCACGCTGATGTCCGGCGACCCCCTGGACCGCCTGCCGGGGTCTCCCCGGACCCGGCCGGCTGCGCTGCGGCCCGGCGTGGTCGAGGGGCCCCTCACGGGCGGGACGCTGAGCCTGGTGGCGGCGAGCCTGGGCACGGCCTACGAGGTCGAGACACGCGGCCGGATTGTGTTTGTCGAGGACGTGGGCGAGGAGCCCTACCGGGTGGACCGGCTGCTGGTGCAGCTGATCGCGGCCGGGAAGCTCGCGGATGCGGCCGGCGTCGCGCTGGGCGCGTTCACCGACGCGAAGGTGCGGAACTCGCCGGGCCGGCGCAGCCTGACGTTGCGCGAGGTGTTTGCCGATCACCTGCTGCCGCTTCGAATTCCGGTGATGTCGGGCCTCGCCGTCGGCCACGTGTCCAATCAAGTGACGCTGCCATACGGGGTCGGCGCGCGTCTCGACGCCGGCGCGGGCACCCTGGAGGTGCTGGAGCCCGGCGTCAGCTGAGGGCGCCGCCGCACGGGCCGGCTCACCTCGGCGCCGGCGACGTAGGATAGAGGTATGCGCCCGACCATCGACGACCTGACAGCCGAGATCCGCGCCTTCCGTGACGCGCGCGACTGGCGGCAGTTCCACAACCCGAAGGAACTCGCCGTGGCCATCACGGCCGAGGCCGGCGAGTTGCTGCAGCATTTCGTGTGGCAGAACGCCGAGCAATCGGAGCGGCGCCTGGTGGAGCGGCGGGCCGCCATCGAGGACGAGATCGCCGATGTGGCCCTCCTGCTCTTCGAGCTGGCCGACAACTCCGGTATCGACCTCGCGGCCGCCATGCGCGCCAAGCTTGCCCGCAACGAGGCGCGTTACCCGGTGGACAAGGCCCGCGGCTCGAACGCGAAGTACAACGAGCTGTGACCGACGACGCCCCTGAGCCCCGCCGTCGCCGTCCGCGGTACGCCGGCACCCATCCGCGCCGATTCGAGGACAAGTACAAGGAACGGCAGCCGGATCGGTACCCCGAGACGGTGCGCAGGGTGCGGGCGTCCGGGAAGACGCCGGCGGGATCGCACGTGCCGATCATGGTGGCGGAGGTCCTCGAGGCGCTGGCGCCGGGCCCCGGGGCGGTCGTCGTCGACTGCACGCTGGGATACGGAGGCCACGCGCGCGCACTCCTCGAACGGATTCAGCCGGGCGGGCGGCTGCTCGGCCTCGACGTCGATCCGCTGGAACTGCCGAAGACGGAGGCGCGGCTGCGGGCCGCCGGCTTCGGACCCGACGTCGCCATCATCCGACGGTCGAACTTCGCGGGCCTGCCGGCGGCGCTGGCCGCCGCGGGCCTGGACGGCGCAGACTGCCTGCTGGCGGATCTCGGCGTCTCGTCCATGCAGCTCGACACGCCCGGCCGCGGATTCTCGTTCAAGACGCCCGGGCCGCTCGACATGCGCATGAACCCCGCCCGCGGGCAGCCGGCGTCGGCGTGGCTGCGCAGGCTCCGGCCGGCGGAACTGGCGGCCCTGTTCGAGGACCATGCCGACGAGCCCCACGCTGCCGAACTGGGCGACGCGCTCGCTGGACAGGATCTCGATCAAACGACCGAGCTGGCGGATCTGGTCCGGGCCACGCTGCCCGGTGTCGGGCCCGACGAACGGGAGTTGTCCGTTCGGCGCGTCTTCCAGGCGCTGCGGATTGCCGTCAACGAGGAGTTCACGGCGCTCGACACCCTCCTGCGCCACCTGCCAGCGTGCCTCGCGCCGGGCGGCCGCGCGGCGATCATCACGTTCCACTCCGGTGAGGATCGCCGTGTGAAGAAGGCGTTCCAGTCGGGTCTGCGCGACGGCCGGTACGCCGCGGTGTCGGATGATCCCATCCGCCCCGGGGCCGACGAGCGGCGCGCGAACCTGCGGGCGGGGGCCGCGAAGCTGCGCTGGGCCCGGCTGGCAGGGCCCGAACAACGGTCGTGAGGTCCGGCACTCGCATCCACGCGCGCATGGGTTGCGGCGGCGGCGGGAAGCGGGTGATACTCGGAGACGGGATCACCCATCCACTATGACTCACAGGCCGGCCCGGTCCGGCCCGAAACGGCAGGTTGTCGCATGCGCAGGCGCGAGTTCGTTCGGACCACCCTCACGGCGTTGCCGGCCCTGGCATTCGCAGACACGATCGTGGCGAGCGCGCCGACCGCCCACGCGTTCGTCGTCAAGGCCGGTGCCAGCCGGTTCGGCGTGCCCACGCCATTCCGGGGCGTCAGCCCCAACGACCTCAAGCTGTCGTCGAAGGACACCGGCGGGGTCGTGTCGGCGTTCGACTTCGTCGGCCTCGACAGGCGGGGGCCGTCGCTGCACGTGCATCCCGGCCAGGACGAGGCCTTCTATGTCGTCAGCGGCGAGTACGTGTTCCTGGCGGGCGAGGAGAAGCAGCGTCTCGCGGCCGGCGACGTGATCTTCCTGCCGAGGGGCATCAAGCATTGCTGGGTGCAGGTGTCGGACCGCGGCCAGTTGTTCTATTTCCTGCAGCCGGCCGGCCAGATGGAGGAGTACTTCCTCAAGATCACGCAACTGGGCGAAAGCCCCGACCCTGCAGCGCTGGCGAAGGTGAGGGCCGAGTCGGGCATCACGACCCTGGGGCCGGGACTGAACGCAACCGACCCGCACGTGCTCTCGGAGACGCTGACCCACGGCTTCCTCGTGCGCGCGGGCCGGGGGCGGTTCGCCGAGGCCGCGCGGTCAGCCGACGGGAGCGCGCACCACGTCAAGGTGTCTGGCCGCGACACCGGCAGTGCGTTGGCGATCTTCGAGGTCACGGGCCGTCAGAAGTCCGCTCAGCCGCTGCACGTGCACGCCGGACAGGACGAGGTCGCCTACGTCGTCAGCGGCGGGTACCGCGTCCGGTGCGGAGGCGAGACCTTCACGCTGGCTGCGGGCGACATGGTCTTCCTGCCGCGCGCGGTGCCGCACGCCTGTGCGCAAGTCACGGACCAGGGCACGATGCTGTCGTATTTCACGCCGTCCGGCCGGATCGAAGACTTCTTCGTCGCGCTCGCCGAGCAGCCGTCTCGCGCCGCGGCCGACGTGGCGACACTCTACACGCGCCATGGCCTGACGCTCGTCGGGCCGCCGCCCGCGGCGTAGCGGGGGCCGGCGATATGGCGTGGGCTGGCCGCGTGTGGCGGGGCCTGCGGCGATCGCGGCGGCTCGCCGCAGGCGGCACTGAGGGTGCGTTATGATGGCTCCTGGATGCAGGCTGGCGGGCGGCAGCGGCGGGCACTTGCGGACGCGCGCCGGCCCGGCGACAAGGAGCGACCGAAGCGATGGCTGACGACACCACGCGGGCCGAGAAGGTTGCGCGCCCCACGGTTCCCGGTCTGGACGCCATCCTGGGCGACCCGATCCGCGTCCTCGACGACGGGTTCGTGCGCGTCGTCGACTACATGGGGGACGACTCGGCGGTGGTGCAGGCGGCCCGGACGTCGTACGGCAGGGGCACCAAGCGCCGGCACGAGGATCGGGGCCTCATCCGCTACCTGATGCGGCACGCCCACACGACCCCGTTCGAGATGTGCGAGCTGAAACTGCACGTGCGCGTGCCGATGGACGTGTGGCGCCAGTGGATTCGCCACCGCACGGCCAGCGTGAACGAGTACTCCACGCGGTATTCGGAAGCCATCGACGCCGCCCAGAAGACCGCGCCCGACGCCTGGCGCCTGCAGTCGACCGGGAATCGCCAGGGCAGCAGCGGCCTGCTGCCCGTCGAACAGGGCCGGCAGCTGTCGGAGGAGGAAGGCCGCCTCCTGCAGACGGCCCGCGGCGTGTACGAGGCACGGCTGGGCGCCGGTGTGGCGCGCGAACAGGCGCGCAAGGACCTGCCGCTCTCCACCTACACCGAGGCCTACTGGAAGATCGACCTCCAGAACCTGCTGCACTTCCTGGAACTGCGCATGGACGCGCACGCGCAGGAGGAGATCCGCGCCTACGCCACCGTCATCGGCGAGCGCATCGTCGCGGCGTGGGTGCCGCTCACGTGGGAAGCGTTCCTCGACTACCGGCGTGGCGGGACCCGGCTGTCGCGCATCGAGAGTGCGCTGCTGGCCGCGATGGCGACAGGCGACCGCGCGCGCGCGGTCGCGATCGCCGAAGAAGGCGGCTTCCTGAGCCGGAGCGAGGACGGGCGGGTGACCGCCAACCTCGAGGGCCGCGAGCTGGAGGAGAAACTGGCGCGCCTGGGCCTGCGGGCACCGTGGACCGACTGACGGCGTGAATCGCCGCAGCCGGCCTCGCGCGGGCGGGGCACAGCCGCACGGGAGAGGACAGGGCGGCCATGAAAGCCGAACCAGGCAGCGATGGGGCGGCGGCGTTCGACAGGCTGGAGCGGGCCGTGTTCGCCGCGCTCGAGACCTACGCCAACGTGCACCGGGGCAGCGGGCACCACTCGCAGGTCTCCACCCATCTCTTCGAGCGGGCCCGCAGCATCGTCCTCGACGAGCTAGGGCTGAGCGCCGGCCGGTACTCCGTCATCTTCGGTTCGCCGAGGTCGGCAGACGCCTTGGCGGCGCGGTTCGAGCCCGGGAGCTGCCGTATCCTGTCCAGCCGCGACGTCGGCATCCCGCTCGGCGTCAGGGCCCTGGTGGTCGACAGGCGGGTCCTGCCGGACGGGCCGCCGGTCCTGACCGGAGGAGGCACCGCGAGACTGGTGGGCCCGGACTGGGTCATGTGGGCGAAGGCCCCGGACCGGTTCGAAGCGGGCACGCCCGCGATCGTCAACGTGATCGCGTTCGCGACGGCGCTGCTGCTGCGGCGGCAGCTGGGGGCGTCCGCGTTCGAGGGATGCGCCGACGGCACACGGACCGCGCGCGACATCCTGTTCCGGGACAGCCTCGAGGCGTACAGCGGCGGGGCGCTGCTGCACGAGCTGCGGCAGACGCTCATCGGCCGCGGCGTGCAGGTGCCCACGGTGGAGGGCGACAGGCCGTTCGTGAACCTGGACAACGCCGCCAGCACGCCGACGTTCGAACCCGTCTGGGAGGCCGTCCGGCAGGCGTGGCGGCTGCCCGCGGAGGGTCGGCGAGAGATCGTGCAGCTGGTCTGCACGATCGTGGCCGACGCCGTTGGCGCGCCGCCGTCGGACTACGACGTGATCTTCACGGCCAACACCACGGATGCCATCAACCTCGTGGCGGACAGCGAGGGCCGCTCGGGAGGGCCGGGCACCCAGCCGGTGGTCGTCAACACCCTGCTCGAACACAACTCCAATGAGCTGCCGTGGCGCGCGGTGGCCCGCGCACGGCTGTTGCGCGTGCCGATGAACGCCGAGGGCTTCCTGGACCTCGGCCGGCTGGAGGCGTGGCTGCGAGCGCACAACCAGGACGGGAGGCACGGCTCGGCGCGTATCGGTCTTGTCGCGGTGAGCGGCGCGTCGAACGTCCTTGGCGTCTTCAACGACCTCGAGGCGATTGCGCGAATCGCCCATCAATACGGTGCTCGCCTGCTGGTGGACGGGGCCCAGCTCGTGGCCCACCGCCAGGTCGATCTGGCGCGAGCAGGCATCGACTATTTCGCCTTCTCGGCGCACAAGGTGTACGCCCCGTTCGGGACCGGCGTCCTCGTGGCACGCAAGGGGCTGCTCGCGTTCGGTCCGGACGACGCGGGCGCGATCCGATCGGCCGGCGAGGAGAACATCGGCGGCATCGCGGCGCTCGGCAAGGCCCTCGTGCTGCTGCGCCGCATTGGCATGGACGTGATTCAGGCGCACGAGCAGGCGCTGACGGCACGGGCGCTGACCGGCCTCGCCCGGGTGCCGGGCGTCAGGGTCCTGGGTGTCACGGACCCGGCGTCGCCCTCGTTCGCCGGCAAGGGCGGCGTGATCCCCTTCAACCTGAAGGGACACCTGGCGCACACGGTCGCCAGGCGGCTGGCCGCGCGCGGCGGCATCGGCGTGCGCTCGGGCTGTCACTGCGCGCACCTGACGGTCAAGCGCCTCGCCGAGGTCCCGCCGTGGGCGGAACAGGTGCAGCGCCTGATCCTCACGGTGTTCCGGCGGTTCGAACTGCCCGGCGTCGTCCGCGTGAGTCTGGGCATCGGGAACACCGAAGCGGACATCGACGCGCTGCTCGGCGTGATGGAGGGCCTGGCGCGGCACCCGAAGGCCGCGGCGCCGGAAAAGACCTTCCCGCAGCGCATGGACGCGGTGTGCAGAGCCGCAGGCGAACGGGTCTACGGTCCCGTCGCGGGGACGTGAGGATGCTGGGCGTCGTCACCATCGGCCAGACGCCGCGCCCCGATATCGAGCGCGTGTGCCGTCCCCACACCGGCGACACGGTCGTCCGCGTGGCCGGCGCCCTCGATGGCCTGACGCGTGAGGAGATCCAGCGGCTCGAGGATCGGGGCGGGTCGTATCCGCTGCTGGTCCGACTGGCCGACGACACCACCGCCCAGGTCCCGCTCCAGACGCTCGTGCCGCGTGTCACCGCGTGTGCCGCTGAACTGGCCGCCGCCGGCTCGCAGCTGGTGGTCATCTGGTGCGCCGGTGATTTCCCGGATCTCGCGTGCCCGGTGCCGGTGCTGCGCCCGGGCCGCCTGGTACCCGCGTGTGCGGCCGCGGTGATGCAGACGCGGCGGATCGGCGTGGTGACACCCGTGGCGGGGCAGGTGGACGTGGCGCGCGCCAAGTGGACAGCGGACGGGTTCGTGGCCACCGTCACCTGGGCTGCCCCGGGGGATGCCGCCGACCTCGCGCGCGCGGGGCGGGAACTGGCGGACTCGGCCATCGAGCTGATCGTGCTCGATTGCATGGGCCACGGCGAGGACGCGCGCCGTGAACTTGCCCGCGCATCGGGCCGTCCCGTGATCGCGGCCCAGTCCGTCACCGCGCGTGTGGCCGGGGCGCTCGTCGCCCGGGGGCCGTCGGCTGGCGCCCGCGGGGCGAATCGAGGCACACTGGCACACGCATGAGCGATCAGCCGATCATCGTCTTCACCGATGGCGCGTCCAAGGGCAATCCCGGCCCCGGCGGCTGGGGCGTGGTGATTGTCCGCCCGGACGGGCGCGTCACGGAGCTGGGCGGCGGGTCGGCGTTGACCACCAACAACAAGATGGAACTCACGGGCGCCATCGAAGCGCTCGCGCGGCTCGAGCACGAAGCCGGCCGCATCGAGATCCACACCGACTCGACGTACGTGATCCAGGGCATCCGTGAGTGGATCCACAACTGGAAACGTCGCGGATGGAAGACCGCGACCGGCGGTGACGTGCTCAACCGCGATCTCTGGGAGGATCTGGACTTCCTGGCCTCGGCCCGCGGCCCGCGGGCCATCGTCTGGCATCACGTGCGCGGCCACGCTGGCATTCCCGGCAACGAACGGGTCGACACGATTGCCGACGCGTTCGCGACCGAGCGGGCGGTGGAACTCTACGACGGGCCGCTGACGGCCTACTCGATCCCGGCGATCCTCGAGGTTCCGGACGCCGGAGCGCGGCCGAAGGCGGCCGGAGCGGGGGCGCGCGTGGGCACGTCGAAAGGCCCGGCCTACTCCTACGTCAGTCTGGTGGACGGCCGACCCATGCGCCACTCGTCCTGGGCCGCCTGCGAAGCCCGCGTCAGCGGGCGCGCCGGCGCACGGTACCGGAAGGCCGTGAGCGCAGCCGACGAAGCCGCCATCCTCCGGTCCTGGGGCATCGACCCGTCCACGGTCTGAGGCCACCCCCTTCCCTCGGCGCGCCGAGTCTGCGATGATCGAGATCGGGAGCCACACCCCATGAACTGCAGACGCCCCTGGCCAGTTGCGCTGGTCCTCGTGCTGGTCGGTGCGCTCGCGCCGGACCCGGCGGCGCTCCGCGCCGCGCCTCAGCAGGCCGCGCCGTCGCCGGTCTTCCGATCCGGCGTGGAGCTGATCACGGTCGACGTCACGGTGGTCGACTCGTCAGGGAACCCGATCCGGACACTGCGTCCGGACCAGTTCCGTGTCATGGTCGACGGCCGGCCGCGCCGGGTCGTGTCGGCCGACATGGTGGAGTACGCCCCGGGCACCGCCGGGGAGGAGACTCCGGCCACGCCGCTCGGACAGAAGGCGACCTTCAGCTCGAACGACTCGCTGGTGGCGGCGGCCGCACCGGGGCGCCTCGTGTTCCTCGCCGTCGATCAGGGCAGTTTCAGGCCCATGGCCGGCCGCGCCGTCACGGACGCCGCCAACCGTTTCCTCGACCGCCTCCAGCCGCAGGACCGTGTCGGGCTCATCGTGTTCCCGACGCCCGGCCCCTCCCTGGCGCCGTCGACCGATCGCACCGCCGTGCGGCAGGCCCTCGACAGGATTGTCGGTCTGGGTGAGGCGCTGCGGTCGACCACATCGGTCAGGCGGCTGAGCCTGGCCGAGAGCATCGACATCGACGAACTGGATGAGACCTCGCTCGCGATCGTGGCGGCCCGCGAGTGCCGCGGATTGACCGGTCCGGAACTGCAGGTCTGCACCGACGCGCTCAGATACGAGGCCCGCGACATCGCGATGCTGGCCCAGCGGCAGGCCGCGCAGAGCGTGAGCGGGCTGCAGGGCGCCATCGCCGCGATGGCGCGGATACCGGAGCGAAAGACGATCGTCCTGCTCAGTGCCGGCCTGCCGACCTCGGACCGGGCGGGCAAGCTGAATCTGCACGCCGAGATCGCGGCCATCGGCCGTCAGGCGGCGGCCGTCAACGCGAACATCTTCGTGCTGCACACCGACAGTGCGTTCCTCGAAGCGTTCTCGGCGTCGGAGCGGTTCACCAGCTCCACGCTGGTCCGGGATCTGAGCATGCTCCGGGGCGGTCTCGAGACGATGGCCGGGGCCAGCGGCGGGTCCCTGTTCACGATCGTCGCGGGCGCCGATGGCGCGTTCAACCGGGTGGTCAAGGAGACGGCCGCGTCCTACGTGCTGGCGCTGGAGCCGATGGAGGGCGATCGCAACGGCAGGCCTCACGCCATCCGCGTGACGGTGGACGCGCCGGGGGCCCAGGTGCGCAGTCGCCGTGAGTTCGTCATGGTGCCCACGCCGGCCGAGCCCGAGAGCCCCGAGGTCCGGCTTGCCGCGGCGTTGCAGGCGCAGCGGCTCGCCCGGGATCTGCCGGTCGGCGTCTCGACCCACGTGCTGGGGCAGGGTGAGAACGGCGAGGTCCGGGTGCTGATGACGGCTTACGTGGGCCGGGGGCTCACGGTGCCCCTCGATGTCCAGGTGGCGTACTCGTTGACCGACCCGTCGGGCCGGTCCATCGGGACGGCCACGGAGAAACAGCGCCTGCGCCTGGCGCGGGGGAGCCTCGACGGCGCCGCCTCCTTCGTGACGGCCGTGGGCGTCAGGCCGGGCGACTATCTCCTCAGACTGGCGTTCATCGACGAGTCGGGCCGCGTGGGCAGCGTGGAGCACTGGTTTTCGGCTGCGCTGGCGCCCGGCAACGAGGTGAAGCTCGGCGACCTGCTGCTGCTCGATCCGATGGCGACGCCGGAAGAGGATCTGGCCCCGGTCACCGACGGGCGCGTGCGCAGCCGCGCGATGGCGACCTACATCGAGATCTACCCGCGCCGGAAGGACGCGCCGGTTCCGGCGGTGACCTTCAGCATCTCGGACCGGCCCGATGGCCCGGCGCTGCTGAGCGAGGGCGCTGTGCTCAACCGGAAGGAACCGGGCAACAGCCTGATTGCCGAGGCCGTCCTCAACATCGCCCTCCTGCCGCCGGGCGAGTACTTCGCCAGAGTCGTCGTGGACGAGGGCCCCCGCCGCCTGGCCGGGCGGCACCGGCCGATTCGCATCGAGCGGGCGGAGCGCTGAGGCCGCGCGCGCGGCCTGGCGCCCCGCCACGCGCGCCGACGCGGGGCCGACGCGTGTGCCCCGCTGGTCGTCCGCTAGTCGTTGTGCACGAGGTAGGCCTCGACCATCAGCAGGCTGCGTTCGCCGGAGACCCGCACCACCTTCAGCAGGTTCTCCATGGTCGACACCTCTTCGACCTGCTCGGTCACGAACCAGCGCAGGAAATCCTGCGCCGCGTAGTCCTTCTGATCGACCGCCAGCGTCATCATCGTGTTGATGCGGGCCGTCACTTCGAGCTCCCAGTGCAGCGCCAGGGCCACCGCTTCTTCCACGGAGGCGAAGGCGGCCTTGGGCGCCGGCACGGCCGGAATCTCCACCGCGCCGCCGACCTCGTCGAGGTAGTGGACGAACTTGAGGGCGTGCTGGCGTTCCTCGTCCGCCTGCTTGAGGAACATCCCGGCGAGTTTCCTCAGCCCGAGGCCGTCGAAGTACGACGCGATGTTGAGGTACTGGTTCGACGCGAAGAGCTCGAGGCCGATCTCCTCGTTGAAGGCGGCGTTCAGGTCCTTGCTGATCAGCATGACAGTCTCCTCGGGTCCGTTGCCGGGCGCACCACAGCCCGGAGTGGCCCCTGCGCTCTACGATACCCCATTCGGCAGCAGGCACGGGGGAGTCCGGCGGGCTGGGGGCGCGCGGGGCGATTCACGCCTGTGCAGCTCAACCGGCCCGCCATGAACTGCACTTGCCGGGCGTGTGGCATTGACACCCGGGGTGCGGTCGATCAGACTCGAACCAGGAGACCCCCATGCCCCCAACGATCCCGTTCGTGCCCGGTCTGCGTCTCGTCACGCCTCTGGCCGTTGCGGCCGTCACCCTCGTCTGCGTTGCCGGTGCCGGAGTCGTGCAGGCACAGACGGTGACCTGCGGCGTCGGTCAGGAAGTGCAGGCCGAGTTGGGCGGCGGCAAGGGCACGATCGCCGAGGTCGGCTCGGTTCCGCCTCATGTCGGCTGGTACCGGGTCGTGTACACCTGGAACGCCCCGAACGGCGACTGGTACGATCCGAAGTCCTGGAAGCTCTACGCCGCCGGCTCGACCAGCCGCTGTCAGGCCCCCCAGCCGGCGGGCGCGCGGAAGCCCGTGGCGTCGGCGTCCGGCACGCCCGGGGCCTCACCGACGCCTGGTGCCAGCCGCTCAGCCGACCGGG
Source organism: uncultured Vicinamibacterales bacterium (assembly GCA_964396055.1). Classification (GTDB taxonomy): domain Bacteria; phylum Acidobacteriota; class Vicinamibacteria; order Vicinamibacterales; family JAKQTR01; genus CAYJPV01. The sequence goes on from CAYNDV010000010.1 coordinate 59,772, forward strand.
CGCCGGCACCGCCCTCGCCGACCACCGCCAGCCGTACGCCCGCCGCCCTCAAGCCCGGCTCGTACTCGTGCTCCGCCGGGGCTGCCGGGAGTTTCCCGATCGTCATCAAGGCCGGCGGCACGTACGTCGACCGCGCCGGCAAGTCGGGCCGCTTCAGCCTTGACGCGGCGAGCGCCATCGTCACGTTCAGTTCTGGCTCGCTCGCGGGGCAGCACTCGAAAGTGCTCGGCCCCGGCAAGTTCGGTCTGTCGTCGGTGGCGGCGAAGAACTTCTCGGTCGTCTGCAACCTGCGCTGAGGTCTGGCGGGTGCCTACGCTGTGGTTCGGCCGGCCACCTTCCGCGGGACCCACCATCGCCACGCTGGCCGTGATCGGCGCGATGGCCGGCTACGGGTTTGTCACCTCGCTCGGGGGACGTTCTCCCTTCGGCGAGGGGTTGCTTGGCGAGTGAAAGTGAATCGGGGAGAGGCGCAGGGGAGGCCGCTGTGAGTGGCACGAGCCTGACGACCGTGTGCCGGCGGTGACCTGGCCGAGCCCCTGTTATAATCGCCGCCGTCGTCGTGCCGACGCTGGCGCCCGCCCCAGCGCCGGCCATCCACACACGTTCCCGAGACCGGGCTCTTCTGCGAAGGAACCACCGTGAAGACATTCCTGTCCTGTGCCATCGTCTTCGTCGTGTTGTCTGTGTGTGCCGTGCCGGGGACAGCCGAGTCCGGTCCGCAGGGCAACCGCGTGATTCAGTACAGCGCCGTGAGAACGGCCAGCAACCCTGGCTACTACTTCTCTGGCGCCTTGATCCAGATGCCGGTGAAGCTGCGCGCGGGCGATGTGAAGAAGGACACTTTCAGCGCCAGAGCCAGGGTGACCGAGCACGATGGCAAGGTGCAGGGCACGTTCGGGAACTTCGCCTGGGATCCGCAGAAGGAGAGCTACGCGCTCGGTGAGGGCTGGGCCCGATGGAACATCCTGGACGCGTATGTGGCTGACGAGAAGGGGAAGAGGGTTGATGCCGGTCAGTACGTGAAGATCGACATCGAGTGGGCCACCAGAACGGTGGCCAGCGGTGCGAGCAGTGCGGAGCGGTTCGACGTGCCGGCCACCCGGGCGGCGTGGTACACGGCGTCCTCCGGCCCGGGAGCGTCCTTCATTGCCTTCGCGAAGGTGGAACTCGTGCTGACGCAGGAGAAGGCGATCCCCGGCATCGAGGGGGCGACCTACGTCCAGGGCGAGACGCTGCACGATCCGATCTTCCGCCTGTTCACGATCGCGGATGCGCCTGGTGGCGGCACGTACGCCCTCTATGCGCCGCCGAACGCCAGCGCGAAGAACAAGCGGCCGATCCTGGTGTGGTTCCACGGCACCGGCGAACGGCACCACGGCGCCAACCCCGGCGGCAATCTGGTCGGCAACCGGGCGCTGTCGTTTGCGGACGAGCCCTTCCAGACGGCGCTTGGCGGCAGTTACGTGCTGGCGCCGCAGTCGACCACGGCCGGATGGCGGCCTGACCGACTGGCCGACATGGAAGCGCTGATCGCGGAGGTGGTGGCGAAGCACCACGTCGACCCGTCGCGGATCTACGTGGGAGGCCTGTCGATGGGGACGGGCATGACCACCCCGCTGATCACGTCGACCACCGCGAACCAGATTGCGTTCGCCGCGGCGATCCTCTGTTCCGGCGGCAACATCGACGCGGCACGGGCGCAGGTCATCGCGGGCAAGGGCTTTCCCGTGTATCTGGTGGGCAACGCCTCGGATCGCGCCGCCACCAACCTCCCGGCCTCCCTGCAGAACCTGCAGGCGGCAGGTGTCGCGGCCAGGCTGAAGCTGTATCCGGAGGGCCCTGTCTTCGACGGGACCAACTACTACGGCGCGCACGACTCGTGGAACTACATCTACAACAACCTGGTCGCGGATGACGCC
>CAYNDV010000011.1:0-33314 GCA_964396055.1 uncultured Vicinamibacterales bacterium
GCCGGCAAGGACGGCATCATCTACAACTCCACCTACACGAACTTCTGGCAGGGGGCGATGGCGTGGAGCGGCTGGTGGCACAACCAGGTCGGGATGCTGACGGAGGTGGCCTCGGTGCGCATCGCCACCCCCACCGAGCAGCGGCGCGCCGAGCCCGGGCGGTCGGCGGCCCCCGCGCCGGCCGCCGACGACTTCCAGGCGCAGATGCGCCGGCAGATGGAGAACCCGAACGAGCCGTTGCCGCCACCGCGCGATGTCACCCCCCGCACGGAGTACCCGCGCCCCTGGCTCGGCGGCCGCTGGACGCTGCGCGACATCGTCGACTACGAGCTCATCGTCACGATGGCCCTGCTGGAGTCGCTGGCGGATCAGCGGGAGACCCTGCTGAAGCAGATCTTCGAGGTGAACCGCGTCACGGTGGACGAGGGCCGGAAGGGGAACCCGGCCGCGATCCTGATCCGGCCCGACACGAATCACGACCCGGCGGCCGCCGCCCGCCTCGTCGAGCGACTGCAGATCGGCGGCGTGCGCGTGTCGCGGGCGGGCGCCCCCTTTAAGGCCGACGGGATCGAGTACCCGGCGGGGACCTTCGTCGTCCCGATGGACCAGGTGTACGCCCGCTACGCGAAGGACCTGCTGGAGCGGCAGACCTATCCCGAGGTGCGGCGATCACCGACGGCACCGCCCGAGCCGCCGTACGACGTCACCGCGTGGTCGCTCGGCATGCTCATGGGCGCCGACGTGGCCTTCGTCAAGACCGCCGTCGACGCGTCGGCCGCGCTGACGCCGCTCACGGCCCCGCCGCTGCCGGCGGGCTCGGTCGCGGGCGCGGGCCCGCGTTTCGCCTTCGACTATCGCGGGCCCCAGGCCGCGCGCGCCATCAACGCGCTGCTGAAGGAGGGCGCCAGCCTGTCACGGGTGAGCGCCGGGACGAACGTGACGGTGGAGACCAGCGGCATCGCCAGAGCGAAGGTGGAGGCGGTGGCGGCCGCCACGGGCGTGGCGTTCCGGGCGGCCGGCAACAGGCCGGCCCCGGGTGGCGTGCCGATCGGGACGCCGCGCCTGGGCCTGTACCAGCCGTGGACCGCCAGCATGGATGAAGGCTGGACGCGCTGGGTGCTCGAGCAGCACGGCTTCGCTTACACCACGCTGCACAACGCCGACATGCAGGCCGCGGACCTGCGGACGAAGTTCGACGTCATCCTGCTGGCCGACCAGGCGGCGGCCAGCCTCCTGCGCGGGAACGACGCCGCGTCGATTCGTCCCGAGTACCGCGGCGGCCTGGGCGACGAGGGCACGAAGGCCCTGCGCGCGTTCGTGGCCGCCGGCGGGACGCTCGTCACCCTGGGCGCCGCGTGCGATTTCGCCATCGACAAGTTCTCACTGCCGGTGCGCAACCTCAAGCGCGACCTGTCGCGCGACCAGCATTTCGCGCCAGGCACCATCGTTCGCGTGGAGGTGGATCGCGCCTCGCCGATTGGCGCCGGCATGCCCGCCGAGACGAAGGGGTTCTACGTGAACAGCCCGTTCTTCTCGTTCACCGACGGCTTCGCGTCGCAGAAGGTCTCGGTCGTGGCGCGGTACCCGAACTCGGACATCGTGGCGTCGGGCTGGCTCAAGGGCGAGGAGCACATGGCGGGCCGGGCGGCAGTGGTGACGGTTGACCTGAACCCGGGACGCATCGTGCTGTTCGGCCTCCGGCCGCAGCACCGCGCGCAGACGCAGGCCACGTTCCCGATGCTGTTCAACGCGATCTACGGGGCGGCGAGGGAGGCAGGAGGCCGTTAGGCCATTCGGCCGTAAGGCCGTTCCAGGTTCCAGGTTCGAGGTTCCAGGTTCCAGGTTGACGGTCCCTGCGGACCGAACCTGGAACTTTGAACTTGGAACTTGGAACCTGGGACTAAAACCGCGAACCGTGAACCGCAAACCGTGAACCGTGAACCTCCTAGCCCCTGGGCTTGAAAGCCCGCTGCAGCTTGCCGATGGTGCGCTCGCGGCGCTTGCGGTCCTGGGCAGCCTTCTCGTCCACGCGCGACGCCTGGTGGCGGCGCTCGCGCTGCAGCGCACGGTAACTCTCGAGGCGTGCGGCGTCGAGCGCGCCGTCCTCCACCGCGCGTTTCACCGCGCAGCCCGGTTCGGTGTCGTGCAGGCAGTTGCCGAACCGGCACCCGGGCGCGAGGGCTTCGACGTCCTCGAACACCGCGGCCACGCCGCTCGTGCCGTCCCAGAGCTGGAGCTCACGCATGCCGGGCGTGTCGATGAGGAGGGCGCCTCCCGGCAGCGCGATCAACTGCCGGTGCGTGGTCGTATGCCGGCCGCGCTGGTCGTCCTCGCGCACCTCGCGCGTCCGCTGCAGGTCCTGTCCCACCAGCCGGTTGACGATGGTCGACTTGCCTACGCCTGACGACCCCAGCAGCGCCACGGTCCGGCCGGGCTGCAGGCAGGCGTCGAGCACGGTCAGGTCCGGGTCGTGCCGGGTGCTGATGGCGTACACCGGCACGCCGGCCGCCACGCCCCGCACCTCGTCGACCGCCGACGGAACATCCGGGCAGACATCGGTCTTGTTCAGCACCACCACGGGCGCGGCCCCGCCGTCCCAGGCGGTGATCAGGTACCGCTCGACACGGCGCACGCTGAAGTCGCCGTCCAGCCCCATGACGATGAACACAGTGTCGATGTTGGCCGCCACCACCTGCTCGACCGTCGTGTCGCCGGCCACCTTGCGCGAGAACTTGCTGCGGCGCGGCAGCACGGCCTGAATCACCGCCCGGTGGCCGTGCGATGCCGGCGTGACCGCCACCCAGTCGCCCACCGCGGGAAACTCGTGACGCCCCGCGGCCCGGTGGCGCACTCCGCCCGAAACGTGTGCCAGCTGGTCGGCGTCAGCGGTCTGGACCCGATAGATGTGCTGGTGCTCCAGCGTGATGCGGGCCGCCAGCAGGCCCTTGTCCGCATGCGGCGCGAAGTGCGCCGCCCACGCCTCGTCCCACCCCAGGGCCGCCAGGTCCATGCCGACGAGGGTACCACGGCGTTGGCCGTCGCCGCGTCGGGATCCTTTACAGCCCGGGACGCGTCACAATAAGATATGCGTCATAACACGCAAATCGGCCCGTCTGCCCCAAGGAGGCTCCGCATGACCCGTCGTGTCTTCGCCCTGGCCCTGCTCGTCCTGCTGATCTCGTCCGCCGCCGCCCAGGCTCAGTCCTGGACCATCGATGCCAGCCACTCCGCTGCCCACTTCGCCGTCCGCCACATGATGGTCTCGATCGTCCGCGGCGACATGGGCAAGGTCACCGGCACCGTCACCTACGACGGCAAGAACCTCGCGGCGGCCTCGGTGGACGCCACCGTGGACGTGACGGGCATCAGCACCCGCGACGAGAAGCGCGACGCGCACCTCAAGAGCCCCGATTTCTTCGATGTCGCCACCCACCCGACGATCACGTTCAAGTCGAAGAAGGTCACGCCCGGCGCCGACGGCAGCTTCAAGGTGACCGGCGACCTGACGATGCGGGGCGTCACGAAGGAAGTGACGCTGGACTGCGAGGCCCTGCGGCCGGCCATCAAGGATCAGCGCGGCGGATCGCGCACGGGCACGACGGCCACCACGAAGATCAACCGCCAGGACTTCGGCGTCACGTGGAGCCGCGCGCTCGACGGCGGCGGCGTCGTGGTGGGCGACGAGGTCAGCATCACGATCGATCTCGAGCTGATCCTGCCGGCGGGCAAGTAGTGCGCTGTCAGAAGCAAGAAGCAAGGAGCAAGAAGGGGCACGGAGCAAGGAGCTCGGTATGGTAGGCTGATCGGCGCGAGCCGCTGCGGCGGGCGCGACGTGCGCCCGCCGCCGGCCTATCCCCCACATGTCCGCCGACCCACCCGCCGAACGCCGCCTGCTCCGGACGTGGAAGGAGATTGCCGCCCACCTCCGAGTAGACGTGCGAACAGCCCAGCGCTGGCAGCACAGCACCGACGTGCCGATCGTACGCCGGGCCATCGGCGGCCGGGGTCACCCGGCCGCGTACGTCGACGACCTCGACCACTGGCTGGCCAGACAGCACCAGCCCCAGCCCGGGTCGGCGCCGGCAGAGGCCGGCAACGACCACGCCTGGCCCGTCGCCCGGCGGGTACGCCTGTACGCGGTGGTGGGCGCGATGGTGGCGTCGATCGTCGTGGCCGCCGTGACCGCCTGGTGGTGGCGGCCGCGCCCGGAGGTCTTCCGCATCGAGGTCACCGACCGCGTCGTCCACGCGTTTGACGCGGCGGGCACGGCGTTGTGGCAGGCTCCGCTGCCCGGATCCGGCGAGAACCACCTCCCGAGCGGGACGATCGAAGGCGACCGGTCACTGCTGACAGATCTCACGGGCGACGGGCGCACCGACGTGGTCGTGCGCGTCGTCGCCACGCCTGCCGGCGGCGACATCGGCCACGTGGTGGCCTTCTCCCACCGAGGGCACCTGCTGTGGGACCGTCCCCTCGATCGGGAGCGGACGCTGCACGGGACTCTCGTCAGCGGCCGGCTGACGCCCGTCATCCTGCGCGCCGTGAGCGCCCGGGGACGCACCTGGGTCCTGGCGGTATCCGGACATCACGTGCACCCGGCGACGCAGGCCGTGCTGCTGGACGCCGGCACCGGCGCCGTGACCGACCAGTACTGGCACCCCGGGCTGATCACGTCCGCACTCGTCGTGGACCTCGACAAGGACCGGGAGCCCGAGATTCTGCTCGGCGGCGTGGTCAACCCCCGCGGCGGATTCGGCCACGCGGCGATCGTGGCCCTCAACGTGCCGTTCTCGCGTCAGCCGCCCCGCGACGGCGGCCTGGCCGCCTTCACCGGCGGTCTCGAGCGCGCCTACCTGGTCATGCCCCGCTCCGATGTGTGCGCCGCCCTGGGCGAACACCCCTTCGTCAGGACCCTCACGCTGGAAGGCGAACGGATCGCCGCCGGCGCGAGCTGCGGCGTGGCGTCGGTGCTGTACTGGTTTAATCGCGATCTGACGTTCAGTGAGGCGGCCCTCTCGGATCGCTTCGCCTGGGTCCACGACCGGCTGGCCGGCCAGGGGGCCCTGACGCACCGGCTGACCGCGGCGGAAGCGGACTGCCTGCGGCAGGCCCTGCGGTCGGAGACGGCCATCGACGTGGACGCCGAAGGCCGCCCTGCCGCATGGGCCGCCTGCCGCTGAAATGGGTTACGCTGGGATCATGTACGAAGCTGTCCTGATTGCCCACTCCGTCCTGCGCTGGGTCGTGCTCGCGGCGGGTGTCTGGGCCGTGGCGCGAGCGGCGGCCGGCGTCGCGGCGGGCCGGGCCTGGCGCGCCTCCGACGCCACGCCCGGCCGGGTGTTCACCATCACGTTCGACGTGCAGTTCGTGGTCGGGCTGCTCCTGTGGGGCGTCCTGAGCCCGTTTGTCGCCTCGGGCCTGGCCAACATGGGCGAGGCAATGAAGTCCGCAGATCTGCGCTACTGGGTGATCGAGCACCCGCTGCCGATGATCGCGGCGCTGGCCCTGGCCCACGTGGGCCTGGCCCGCGCGAAGCGGCCCTCGGCCACGCACCGATCGGCGCTCATCTTCTTCGGCCTGGCCCTCGTGCTGACCATCCTCTCCACGCCGTGGCCGATGCTGGCCAACGGCCGGCCCTGGCTGCGGCTCTTCTAGAGGCTAGAGGCTAGAGGCTAGAGGCTAGAGGCCGGCCTTGAGCATCCTGAGCACCTCGTCGATCGCCGCCTGCAGTTCGCGGTCGACGCCTTTCAGTTCGTCTTCTGGCGTATTCTCGGCCCACACGTCGGGGTCGACGCCGTAGTTCTCGAGGTTGATGCCGTAGTTGTTCGGCCTGGTCGGGTCGTAGGTGACGACCAGCGATCCCGGCGTACGGATGGTGCCGCCGTTGATCAAGCCATAGCTGCCGGTCGCGATGACGGCGGCCGCCGTCGTGTTGCCGACGATGCGGCCGAGGCCGAGCTGGCGGAACCCGAGGGGCGTCACCTCGCTGTCGGACGCCGACCGCCAGTTGATGAGCATCACCTTCGGCCCGGCAATCGCCTGCCGCGGGCGGCGGCCCCAGGTGCGGCTCCCCCAGCGGTTGTTCCAGTACTCGTACGGGCGGCGCTCCAGGATGTCGAGCAGTTCCTGATCGATGTTGCCGCCGCCGTTGTACCGGATGTCGACGATGATGCCCTTGCGGTCCCAGAACTCGTTGATCTCGTTCTGGAAACGCGCGAGGGATGGCTGGTTCATCGAACGGATGTGCACGTAGGCGATGCGGCCGCCGGTGGCCGCGTCGACCATCTCGCGGTTCTTCCGGACCCACTCCTCGTATTTGATGTCGCCGAGCGAGGCGACCGTGCGGATGCGCACGTCGCGGGCGCCGGTGCCGTCGGGCGTCGGCCCCACCTTCAGCGTGACGTACTCGTTGAGCGGTGACGCCAGATGGGCCCAGTAGTTGTCGCCGGCCTTGAGCGGGCGGCCGTCGATGGCCAGCACCAGGTCGCCCGTCTTCAGCCCCAGCCACTCCTTGTCCGCGGGCCCGTCGCGGTAGATGCGGCTGATGCGATACACGCCGCCGGCGGCCTCGAGCTCGAGACCGGGGAACTGGGTGACGCCCTGGGGCGGCACCTCGCGGCTCGGGGGCCCGTTGACGCCCATGTGCGAGGCGTTGAGTTCGCCGAGCATCTCGTTGGCGATGTCGTACAGATCCTGGTTGTCGCCCACGTACGGCAGCAGGGCCTCGTACTGCGCCTTGATGGCGGGCCAGTCCACGCCGTGCATACGCTCGTCGTAGAACCGGTACTTCATCACGCGCCAGCACTCGTCGAGCATCTGGGCCCACTCGGCGCGGCGATCGAGGCGCACGTTGAGCGTGAAGTCCACGCGCGACTTCTTCTTCTCGCCGGCGAGTTCCATCTGCCAGACCTCGCCATCCTGGGCGTAGAAGATCTTCCGGCGGTCCTTCGTCGGGATCAGGCCCGCAAACGGGCCGTCGCTCACCCGCTTCCGGTCCTTGCCGTCGATCCCGACCGAGAAGAGCCCCCGGCCCCTGTCGTCGCTGCCGGTGAAGTACACCAGCTTGCCGTCGGCCGAGAGGAAGAACGCGCCCACCGGCTCGGCCCCCTGCGTGATCTGGACGGCCCGGCGGCGGATGCCGTCGCCGTTCACGCTGAAGGCGGGCGGCGGCGCGTCCTTCGCGTCCTTCTTCTCCGCCGCCGCCTTCTTCAGCCGCTCCTTCACGAGCGGGTCGTTCGGATCCTCGGTCAGCCGTTCGAGCGGCACGACGAACAGCTGCGCCACGCCGTTGTGCCGGTCCGACACGAAGACCAGGCGCCGTCCGTCAGGCGTCAGCGCGCCGCGCGCCTCACTGAACGGGCTGTCCGTGAGGTTCGTCTCGCGCTTCGTCGCCAGCTCGAACGCGTAGATCTCCGCGTCCATCTGGTCGTCGCGGCGCGAGTAGACCAGGAACCGGCCGTCGGGCGAGAACTGGAGGAGCTGGTAGCCGCCCGCCGGGTTGTGGCCCACCTCCGCCGGCGCCGTGCCAGCCGCCGCGTCCATCGTGAACAGCCGGTTGGCGGCCGCCACCGCGACGGACTTCGAATCGGGCGCCCACACCATGCCATCCTTGAAGGACGCCAAGGTCGTCAGCTTCCGCCGCGAGCCGTCCTGCCGATCGAAGACCCATACTTCCTGCTCGCGCGACTCGTCCGACAGGTGCAGCACGAAACGGCCGTCGGGCGAGAACAGCGGCCGCTGGTCGCGCCAGGGCGACGCGGTCACCTGCTGCTTCTCGCCGAACTCGGGATCCGCGGGCACGACGAACACCTCGCCGTGGTACTCCACCGCCACCCGGTCGCCGTCGGGCGACGGATCGAACGCGTCGGCCTTGTTCTTCGACGTCAGCAGTTCGACGGGGTTCAGGCGCGGATCGTGGTCGACGTCGATCGTCAGCCGCCGGGGCGTGCCGCCCGGGACGTCGAGGGTCCAGACGCCGAACTCGTGCTCGAACGCGATCGTCCGGCCATCGGGGCTCATGGACGCGAACTGCACGCCGTCCGTCTTGAACGTCGTCACCTGGGTGGCCGCGCCGCCAGCCGGCGCCATCCGCCAGATGTTGAAGATGCCGTCGCGCTCCGAGACGAAGTAGATCTGGCCGTCGGCGCCCCACATCGGGTTCACGTCGTGCACGTGCCCCTTGACGGCGCGCCGATCCGTGTCGGTGAGGAGGCGGATCGCCTTCGTGGAGAGATCCTGCACCCAGACGTCCTCGCTGTTGTTGCCGCGGTAGCCCTTGCGGGTGAACCGGAAGGCGCCACGCGTGAACGCAACGGCGGAGCCGTCCTGGCGGATCATGCCGTCGCCCGCCCGGTCCATCGGCAGCGGTTCGGGCACGCCCCCGTCGAGCGGGACCGTGTAGAGGGGACTGCCCCACGCGCCGGCGCCGCGCCCGGTGGCGAACAGGACGCGCCGGCCGTCGGGCGTCCAGCCGACCACCGTGTCGCTGCCCGAGAAGTAGGTGAGCCGCCGCGGTTCGCCGCCCGCCGCCGGCATCACCCACACGTCGTCGTTGCCCATGCGGTTGCTGGTGAAGGCGATCCAGCGGCCGTCGGGCGACAGGCGCGGGTGGCTGTGACGGGCCGGGTTGGCCGTCAGCCGGACCGGGCGCGCGCCGTCGGCGCCGGCCAGCCAGATGTCGCTGTGGTAGACGAAGACCAGCTTCCCCTGGGACACGTGGGGAAAGCGGCCGAACAGGATGGGACGGGCGTCGGCCACGGCCGCCACCGAGATGAGTGCCGCCACCGCCAGGACCGTGCGTCGGAACATGGCTACTTCCCTCCCAGCATGGCCTCGCGCTTCGCCTTGAAGGGGCTCGAGGCGTTCCACTGCGGGTACGTGGCGGCATCGGCGATGCGGCGGGCCATCACGTAGTAGATCTGCAGGTCCTGCACGGCGCCGCGCAGGTCCCAGTCGGGCCGGTACTCGTCGCTCGGCTTGTGGTAGTGCTGCGCGGTGTAGGCCTCGCGCAGCGTGCGCACCTCGTCAGACGGCCGATCGACGAAGTCGGCGCCGCCTCCCGCATTGATCGCCGGCACGCCCTGTTTCGCGAACGGGAAATGATCGGACCGGAAGTACCCGCCGGTCTCCGGGTTCGGATCGGGCTTGAGCACCCGGCCCTGGGCGGCGGCAGCCTCGCGGGCGTAGTCGTCCAGCTGGGAGTTGCCCAGCCCCACCACCGTCAGGTCCCGCGTGCGCCCGTAGATGTTCAGGGCATCCATGTTGATGACCGCCAGCGTCTTCGCCAGCGGGTACAACGGGAACCGCGCGTAGTAGTCGGATCCCACGAGCCCCTGCTCCTCGGCGGTGACGGCCAGGAACAGGATCGACCGCTTCGGCCGGGGCGCGGCGCTGAAGGCGCGGGCCAGTTCGATCATCCCGCCGATGCCCGTGGCGTTGTCGAGGGCGCCGTTGTAGATCGTGTCGCCGTTGATGGCGGGCCCGATGCCGTAGTGATCCCAGTGCGAGGTGTAGATGACGCACTCGTCCTTCAGGGCCGGATCGGCGCCCTCGAGCCGGCCGATCACGTTGCGCGAGTCGAACCGCCGCACCTGGTTGCGCAGCTGCATCGACGCGGTGAGCCCCAGGGGCACCGGCGCGAAGGCCCGCGTGGCGGCCCGCGCCTTGAGCGCGTCGAAATCGTGGCCGCCCAGGGCAAAGAGCGCCTTCGCCTGATCGAGTGTGATCCAGCCTTCGACGGCCACGCGGCCCATATTGTCGTCGGCCGCCGCCATGTCCACCTGCTCGGTCACCTTGCTCTGCACGACCGAGAACGGGTACGCCGCCGGGCCGGTCTCGTGCACGATCAGGACCGCCGCGGCCTTCTTCGCGGCCCCGATCTCGTACTTGTAGGTCCAGCGCCCGTAGTACGTCATCGCGCGGCCGCCGAACACGGCCGGATCGAGCTGCTTCGGATCGGCCGGGTCGGGCAGCGGCGGGTCGTTGACGAGCATCACCACCGTCTTGCCCGCCACGTCCACGCCCTTGTAGTCGTCCCACTGGAACTCGGGCGCCTCGATGCCGTAGCCCACGAACACCACGTCCGACCCGGCGATCGCCACGTCGGTGCGAACCCGTTTCGTCCAGGCCACGATGTCGTCCTTGAAGCGCAGGGCCCGGCTCTCCGCGCCCTTCGCGAACACGAACGTCGAGGCGGGATCGGCCGTGATGCCCACCATGGGCACGCGCTGGAAGAAGGTGCCGTCCGGATTGCCGGGCTGCAGGCCCGCCTTCGCGAACTGCTCGGCGATGTACGCGACGGTCCGGTCCTCGCCGCGCGTACCCGGCGCGCGTCCCTCGAACTCGTCCGACGCGAGCACCTTCACGTGCTGCACCAGGGCCTCGGCGCTGAAGGCCGGCGGCACCACGCCGCCGGACTGCGCCCCGACGATGGCCACGGCACACAAGGCGAACCCGACGCCCACCCATCCCCACACCGCTCGACGGTTACGCATGAAATGCTCCTTCAGACCGCCCACATCCACTGGTGCCTGCTCCGGGGGCCGGGGACGGCTCACGCTCGCGTCCCCGCTCACGACAAGCCGGAGAAACGGGGCTCCGGGGTGCTGTCGGCGGAAGCGCTGGGTCCCGCAACCCAGCGCGGATTTCGGCCCCTGCGCTCCCGTTTCTCGAACTGACGTCGATCGGCTTGGTTCGAGGGGCCGCTCGGTGAGCCGTCCCCGCCCTTCGTTCCGTGCTCCGTGTATCGTGTCCCTTCTTGCTTCTTGCTTCTCACACTCACGCCCCACGCCCCACGTCCCACGTCCCTATGCCGTCTCCTCGAACACCCCCGTCTTCCGGTTCTTCCGGACCTTGTCGTGGGCGAAGTACCGGCCGTTCATCGCGATATAGACGCCAGGCGGCAGCACCTGGGCGAACGAAATGGCGCTGCCGAGGTTGAACAGCCCGTCGGAGCTGCCGAAGGCGTACGGGACCATGGCGCCGGTCAGCACCACCGTCTTGCCGGTGACGGCGCGGGCGATCGCGGCGGCGGTCTCGACCATCGTGTCGGTGCCGTGGGTGACGACGATGCGCGACTCGGGGGCCTGGGCGCAGTTCTGGGCGATGAGGCCGCGGTCGGCGTCGGTCATGTCGAGGGAGTCCACGAGCATCACGGTCCGGACGGTCACGTCCACCTTGCAGCGGCCCAGGCGCAGCATCTCGGGCAACTGGCTGTCGGTGAACGCCAGGCGTCCATGGATTTCGTCGTACTGCTTGTCGAAGGTGCCGCCGGTGACGAGGATGCGGATCATCGCCGCGATTCTACCCGAAGGCCCGCCGCCGCGCCGGACGTGCCGGGCTTGCGTCGCCAGTATCTATCAATATAGATTTGTAGATATGGAACAGACCGCCAGCCTCTACCGGCTCCTGGGCGAGGATGTCCGCCTGCGACTCCTGCGCGTCCTCGCCGCCGAGCGGCTCAACGTCACCGAGCTCACCGCCGTCCTCGGCCTGGCCCAGTCCGGCGTCTCCCGGCACCTGGGCCTGCTCAAGGACGCCGGGTTGATCGCCGAGGAGCCGGCCGGCGGCTTCACTTTCTACCGCGTCAGCGACGCCTTGCGCGACGGCCCCCAGGCCCGCCTCTGGTCGGTCCTGCAGGCCCAGTTCGCCGCGTCCGCCGCGTCGGCCGCCGCCCGCGCCGACGACGCCCGCCTGCAGGAAGTGCTGCGCCTGCGCCAGGAGAACTTCGACACGCACGGCAGCGAATCCGGCCAGCTCGTGCCCGGCCGCAGCTGGGCCGCGTGGGCCCGGGCCCTCGGCCACCTGCTGCCGCCCCTCGACGTGGCCGACCTGGGCTGCGGCGAAGGGTACCTGACGCTCGAGGCGGCCGCCTGGGCGCGCCGGGTCACGGCCGTGGACCGGTCGGCGGCGGTGCTGGCCAAGGCCCGCGCCCTGGCCCGGAAACGCCGCATTGCCAATGTCACGTGGAAACGCGGCGACATCGAACGGGTGCCGCTGGAGGATGCCTCGGTGGACCTGGCCCTGCTCTCCCAGGCCCTGCACCACGCGGCAGATCCCGCCCGCGCCGTCGCCGAGGCCACGCGCGTGGTGCGGCCCGGCGGGCGGGTGCTGGTGCTGGATCTCCGGCCTCACGACCAGGCCTGGGTCAAGGATCGCCTCGGCGACCAGTGGCTCGGGTTCCGCGACGACCAGCTGACGCGCCTGCTCGAGACCGCCGGCCTGCGCGACATCCGCACCCGGGTCGGCGCGCGCCGCGCCGGCGGCCCGTTCACCGTCATCATCGCCAGCGGCCGCAAGCCCGCCGCGCCGGCCCGCGTCCGCCAGTCCGCCTGAGGTCCGCCCATGCCCACACGTCCCGACATCACGCCCCTCCTGCACGAGATCCTGCTGCGCCGCCCGCTCGTCCTCGACGGCGGCATGGGCACCATGCTGCAGCGGCACGGACTGGCCGAGGCGGACTACCGCGGCACGCGCTTCGCGGATCACCCGCACGACCTCAAGGGCAATGCGGACGTCCTCGTCCTCACGCGCCCGGACATCGTCCAGGGCATCCACGAGGCGTACTTCGAGGCCGGCGCCGACATGGTGGAGACCGACTCGTTCACGGCGACGCCCGTGGCCCAGGCCGACTACGGCCTCGAGGGGCTCGTCTACGAGATGAATGTCGCGGCGGCGCAGGTGGCGCGCCGCGCGGCCGACTCGTGGACGGCGCGCACGCCGGACCGGCCGCGGTTCGTGGCGGGCTCGATCGGACCCACCAACAAGACGTTGTCGATTTCGCCGGACGTGAACGACCCGTCCCGGCGGGCCGTCACGTTCGACCAGATCCGGCTGGGGTACGCGGAGCAGGTGCGGGGCCTGCTCGACGGCGGCGTCGACGTGCTGCTGCTCGAGACGATCTTCGACACGCTCAACGCCCGGGCCGCCCTCGTGGCCATTGACGAGGCTCTCGAGGCCCGGGGCGCGCGGGTGCCGCTGCTGATCTCGGTGACGATCACCGATCGCAGCGGCCGCACGCTGTCGGGACAGACGGTGGAGGCCTTCTGGGTGTCGGTGGCGCACGCGCGCCCGTTCAGCGTCGGCCTGAACTGCGCCCTCGGGGCCGCCGAGATGCGGCCCCACCTCGTGGACCTGGCCGCCATCGCCACGTGCCACGTGAGCTGCTATCCGAACGCAGGGCTGCCCAACGCGTTCGGCGGCTACGACGAGACACCCGACGTGACGGCGCGGCTCGTGGCCGGCTTCGTGGACGACGGCCTCGTGGACATCGTGGGCGGCTGCTGCGGCACGACGCCCGACCACATCCGCGCCATCGCGCAGGCCGTGGCCGGCCGGACGACGCGGGCCGCGCGTCGCGCGGCGGCGGGCGCGGAGCGGGCGGACCGCCGGGCGGACCCGGGCACCCCGCCCGAGCCTGGCAGCCGGTTCACCCGGTACGCGGGCCTCGAGGTGCTCACGATCCGGCCCGAGAGCAACTTCATCATGGTCGGTGAGCGGACCAACGTGTCGGGCTCGGCGCGGTTCCGACGGCTCATCAAGGAGGAGCGGTTCGGGGAAGCCGCCGAGGTGGCCCTCGACCAGGTGCGCGGCGGCGCCAACGTGCTCGACGTGAACATGGACGAGGGCCTGCTCGATTCGGAGCGGTGCATGACGACGTTCCTGCACCTCATCGCCACCGAGCCCGAGATCGCGCGTATCCCGGTGATGATCGACAGCTCCAAGTGGTCCGTGATCGAAGCGGGGCTGCAGGCGATTCAGGGCAAGCCGATCGTGAACTCCATCAGCCTCAAGGAGGGCGAAGCCGACTTCCTCCACAAGGCCCGCCTGCTCCGTCGGTACGGCGCGGGCGTGGTGGTGATGGCGTTCGACGAGCGGGGCCAGGCCGACACGGTGGAGCGCAAGGTGCAGATCCTGCAGCGGGCCTACGGGCTGCTGACGCGCGAGGTGGGATTCGACCCGCTGGACCTCGTGCTCGACCCCAACGTGCTCGCCATCGGCACGGGCCTCGAGGAGCACAACGACTACGCCGTGAACTTCATCGAGGCCACGCGCATCCTGAAGGCCACCTGCCCGGGCGCCAAGGTGAGCGGCGGCATCTCGAACCTGTCGTTCGCGTTCCGGGGCAACGACCGGGTGCGCGAGGCGATCCACGCCGTGTTCCTCTACCACGCCATCCGCGCGGGCCTCGACATGGGCATCGTCAACGCGGGCCAGCTGGCGGTGTACGAGGACATCCCGGCGGATCTGCTGCAGCACGTCGAAGACCTCGTCTTCAACCGGCGCCCCGACGCCACCGAGCGGCTGGTCCGGTTCGCGGAGACCGTGAAGGGCGGAGCGACGCGGCGGGAACAGGACCTGACGTGGCGCGAAGGCCCGGTCGAGTCGCGGCTGGCGTTCGCGCTCGTGCACGGGGTCGTGGACTTCATCGAGCAGGATGCCGAAGAGGCGCGCCGGCAGTACGGCCGCCCGCTGGACGTCATCGAGGGCCCGCTGATGGACGGCATGAAGGCCGTCGGCGAACTCTTCGGCGCCGGCAAGATGTTCCTGCCGCAGGTGGTCAAGAGCGCCAGGGCGATGAAACGCGCCGTGGCGTACCTCGAGCCGTTCATGGAGGAGGAGAAGCGCCTGGCGGGCACGGCGGCGCAGGCCCGCGGCACGATCCTGCTGGCCACCGTGAAGGGCGACGTGCACGACATCGGCAAGAACATCGTGGGCGTGGTGCTGGGGTGCAACAACTACCGGGTGGTCGATCTCGGCGTCATGGTGCCGGCCGACCGGATCCTGCGCGCGGCCCGCGAGGAGGGCGCCGACATCGTCGGCCTGAGCGGCCTGATCACGCCGTCACTGGACGAAATGGTGCACGTGGCCCGCGAGATGCAGCGGGCCGGCTGCACGGTGCCGCTGCTCATCGGCGGGGCCACCACCAGCCGGCAGCACACGGCGGTGAAGATCGCGCCGGAATACGGCGCCGAGTCCGTCTACGTCCCGGATGCCTCCCGGGTGGTGGACGTCGTCGGGAGCCTGTTGAGCCCCGTGCAGCGCGAGTCCTTCGCCCGCGGGAACCGCGAGGCGCAGGCCGCCCTGCGCGCCCGCCACAGCAGCCGCGCGGCCCGGCCGCTGCGGGCCTTCGAGGAGGCCCGCCGCGAACGGCTGCGGATCGACTGGACCCGTGAGGCGCCGCCGGTCCCGGCCTTCCTGGGCCGCCGCCGCCTCGACGACGTGACGGTGGGCGACCTCGTGCCGTTCATCGACTGGACGTTCTTCTTCTCGGCGTGGGGGCTGAAGGGCCGGTTCCCGGCGATTCTCGAACATGCCGAGTACGGGCCGGCGGCGCGCGATCTGTACGCGCACGGGCAACGCCGCCTGGCGGAGATCGCGGCCGGCGCGCGGCTGCGCATCGACGGCGCGTACGGCTTCTGGCCGGCCAACGCCGACGGCGAGGACGTGGTGCTGTTCGAGGACGCGGCGCGCACGCGGGAAGCGGCGCGTTTCCCGATGCTGCGCCAGCAGGAGTTCATCGAAGAGGGGCGGCCAACGCTGTCGCTGGCCGACTTCGTTGCCCCGCGGGACGCCGGCGTCCCCGACTACGTCGGCGCCTTCGCCGTGACGGCGGGACTCGGCCTCGACGACATCGTGGCGGCCCACGCCCGGGCGCACGACGACTACGAGTCGATCATGGCCAAGGCCCTCGCCGACCGCCTGGCGGAAGCCTGCGCCGAGTACCTTCACGCGCGCGTCCGCGCCGCGTGGGGCTACGAAGCGCCTGGCACGCTGACGGCCGCGGATCTGGCCGAAGAGAAGTACCGGGGCATCCGGCCCGCCTTCGGCTACCCCGCCTGCCCGGATCACAGCGAGAAGCGCCGCCTGTTCGCCCTGCTGGACGCCGAAGCCGCCGGCCTGGGCCTCACCGAATCGTGTGCGATGACGCCGGCGGCCAGCGTCAGCGGGCTCTACTTCGCGAGCCCGCACGCCACGTACTTCAGCGTGGGCCGCATCGGCCGCGATCAACTGGAGTCGTACGCCGCCCGCAAGGGCTGGACACTGGAGGACGCGGAGCGGTGGCTGGGGGGGAATCTTTAGACAGAAGACAGAAGACAGAAGACAGAAGACGGAAGACGGAAGACGGAAGACGGAAGAGCGAAGCGACCACGCTCCACATCGTCACGCCGCAGGCCCCGTGTATTGTGTGCTTTCCTGCTTCTGTCTTCTGTCTTCTGTCTTCTGTCTTCTCCTCCCTCACTTCCCTTCGTACCGCACCTGCCCCCCGACGATGGTGTAGAGCACCCGCGTGGCGCGGATCTGGTCGTCGGGCACGGTGAGCAGGTTGTTCGACAGCACGGTGACGTCGCCGAGTTTCCCGACCTTCAGCGACCCCTTCAGGTCCTCTTCGAAGGCGGCGTAGGCGCCGTTGATGGTGTACGACTTCAGGGCCTGCAGGCGGGTCATCTTCTGGTCGCCGAAGAACACCGAGCCATCCTTGAGCCGCCGCGTGACGGTGGCGTGGAAGCTCGCCATCGGATCGATGTCCTCGACGGGCACGTCGGTGCCGTTGGAGATGGTGGCGCCGGCCGACATCAGCTTCTGCCAGACGTACGCCCCCTCTTCGGCCCGCTGGGGACCGAGCCGCGCCAGCACGTAGGGCGCGTCGGAGGTGCAGTGCACCCCCTGCATCGCCGGCAGGACCTTGAGCTGGCCGAAGCGCGGAATGTCGGCCAGGCTCAGGTGCTGGGCGTGCTCCACGCGCCAGCGCACATCCGTGCGGTCCGGAAACGCCTTGAACGCGGCCTCGAAGATGTCCAGGGTCTCGCGGTTGGCGCGGTCGCCGATGGCGTGCACCGCCAGCTGGTAGCCGTGGAGCATCGCGAGGCGCGCCGTCTCGTGCACGCCGGGCACCGGCGCGGTGTTCAGGCCCGTGCTGGACGGCAGGTCCGCGTAGGGCGCCAGCAGCCAGGCGCCGCGCGGGCCCAGGGCGCCGTCGATCGAGACCTTGATGGTCCGGATGGTGACGAGATGGTTCGCGTAGCCGATGGTGCGGTACTTCGCCAGGTTCTCGGCCAGCCGCGCGTTCCCCTCGCGAATCATGACGTAGAGCCGCATGCCCAGGCGGCCGGCGTCGGCTTCGCGTTTGTAGAAGTCCGCGGTCTCGAACGAGACGCCCGCGTCGTGGAACGACGTAATGCCGTTCGACAACGACTCCTCGACGGCCAGGGCGAGGATCTTCCGCGCCTCGGCCTCCCGCTGTTCGGCCGTCATCGCCGCCCGCGCGCGGCTGTAGGCCCGGCCGACCAGGCCCGACGCGGTCTCGCGGAAGATGCCGATCGGGTTGCCGGCGGCGTCCTTCAGGATCTCGCCCCCGGGGGGATTCGCCGTGTCGCGGGTGACGCCGGCCAGGGCCATGGCGTTGGCGTTGGCGAACGACGCGTGACCGCTGGCATGCGTCAGCAGGACGGGATTGTCGGGTGAGACCCGGCTCAGGGCCTCGTGCGTGGGGAACCCCTCCACCGCCGGCACGGGCGCGCGGGTCCATTTCTCCTGGTGCCAGCCGCGGCCGGTGATCCACTCGCCCGGCTTCGCCCGGGCGACGGCCTGCGAGACCAGCGTGATGACCTCGTCCCAGCTGGCCACGTTCATCAGGTCGAGTCCCAGCTTCGCTTCACCGGAGCCCATGAAGTGCCCGTGGCTCTCGATGATGCCGGGGATGGCCGTGGCGCCCTTGAGGTCGATCACCCGGGTCTGCGGGCCGACAAACGGCGCCACGGCCGCCTCCGCGCCAACGGCCACGATGCGGTCCCCGCGGATGGCCAGGGCCTGCGCCTCGGGCTGGGCGCTCTCGACCGTCAGAATCGTGCCGTTGCGCAGCACGATCGTGGCCGGCTCGACGGCAGGCGTCTGGGCCGTGGGCATCGCGGCCCACGCCAACCCGACGGTGGCGACACCCAGCAGGACACGGGAACAGGCGCGCGTCAGGGACACGGGAGTGCTCCTTCAGAGAGAGAAGACAGAAGACAGAAGACGGAAGACAGTAGACAGAGGTAGAGATACCCTACCGCAAGGGTCGGTGCGGCTCAAGCGGGCATGTTAGGATCCCGGGGTCGGCCCCCCGCACGCGCCATCCCGCCAGGAGGAAGCGATCATGCACCGTCTCGTTGCCCTCGCCGTTGTCGCCGCTCTCGCCGTGTGCGCGCCAGCCGCCCTCGCGCAGCAGGCCCCGAAAGAAGCCGATCTCAAGACCGAGGTGCCGGCGCTCACGGCCATGCACGAGGTGATCATGCCCCTGTGGCACGAGGCCTGGCCCGCGAAGGACACGGCCGCCATGGCCACGATGTGGCCCGCGATCGAGAAACACGTGAAGGCGGTGACTCAGGCCGAGTTGCCGGGCATCCTGCGCGACAAGTCGTCGGCCTGGCGCGACGGCGTCGCCGCCCTCAACCGGTCGGCGACGGCGTACCAGGTGGCCATCGACACGAAGGAGGACGCGGCGCTGCTGAAGGCCGCCGAGGCGCTGCACCGGGACTACGAGGCGCTCGTCAAGGTCGTCCGGCCGATTCTCAAGGAAATGGACGACTTCCACGCCTCGCTCTACGTGCTCTACCACTACCAGCTGAATCCCCTGGACATGAAGGGCGCCGTCGAGTCGGTGACGGCGATGCGGACGAAGATCGCCGCGCTGAACGCCGCCGTGCTGCCGGATCGCCTGAAGGCGAAGCAGGAGGCGTTCACGGCGCAGCGGGCGCGGCTGTCGGCGGCGCTCGACGCCCTGGTGGCGGCCATCGGCGGCGACCGCACGCGCATCGCGGAGTCCGTCGAGAAGCTGCACATCGAGTACGAGAAGCTGGAGCGGGTGTTCTGACTAATTGACTTTACCTGACTGACTAACTAAACTGACGGCCGTATGTTGTCGCGCAAGTGCAAATACGGCCTGCAGGCGGTCCTGCGCCTCGCGGCCGAGCCCGCGGGCCGGCCCATGCTCGTCGCCGATCTCGCCGCGCAGAGCGGCATCCCCAAGGCGTTTCTCGACCAGATCCTGCTCGAACTCAAGCGCCGCGGCCTGCTGCAGAGCCGCAAGGGCCGCGGCGGCGGCTACATGCTCGGCCGGCCCGCCGACGCCATCACCTTCGGCGAGATCGTCCGCACGCTCGAAGGGCCCCTCGCGCCCATCGGCTGCGTCAGCCAGACCGCCTACGTGCCGTGCGCCGAGTGCGGCGACGAGGCCCTGTGCGGCGTCCGCATGGTCATGAAGGAAGTCCGCGACGCCACGGCGCACATCCTCGACCACACGTCGGTCGCCTCCGTCGCGCGGCGCGTCGATCGCGCGGCCGCCGGCCTGCGCCCCTTGTCCCCCGGCCCGCACCGCCCGTCCGCCGCGGCGAGGCGCCCGCGGCCATCCTCGTTCCGCCCCGCCCGCCCCCGGGAGTAGAGCCATGTCCGTCCTGCGTCCTGTCGTGTTGCTGGCCCTCGTGCTGACCGCCCTGCCGGCGCCCCCGGCCCGGGCCGGCCAGGCCCCGGCCACGCCGCCGCCCGCCGCCGATCCCGCAAAGCCTGCGCCGAAGCCGCCGGTGGTCACCGCGGGCCCCGAGGGCTTCGCCGTGGCATCCGCCGATGGCGCCTTCAAGCTGGGGATTGGCGGCTACATGCAGTTCGATTCGCGCCGATTCAACGGCGACGAAGCCCTGCTGGCCGTCGATTCGTTCCTGCTCCGGCGTGTCCGGCTGCAGTTCAACGGCGTTCTGTTCAAGATGGTCGAGTTCCGCGTCGCGCCGGATTTCGGCGACGGGAAGACGCAGTTGATGGACGCGTACATCGACGTCAAGTTCGCGAAGACGGCCTCGCTGCGCCTGGGCAAGTTCAAGCCGTTTCTCGGCGTGGAGCGCCTGCAGTCGGCTCCCGATCTCAAGTTCATGGAGCGCAGCCTCGCCTCGAACCTCACGCCGAACCGCGACTACGGGGTCGCCTTGTTCGGCGAAACGGCACGGGGGGTGCTCACCTATGCCGTCGGCATCCACAACGGGGTCGTCGACGCGTCCTACGCCGACATCGACGACAACGACGGCAAGGACCTGGCGGCGCGCCTGCAGGTCCGGCCGTTCTTCACGACGAAGACCCGCAGCCTCCAGGGGCTGATGGCGGGGCTGGCGTGGTCGCACGGCACGCGCCACGGCACGGCCCTGTCCACGGGCCTGGCCACGTACCGGACGCCCGGCCAGCTGCCGTACTTCCGCTTCCGCACCGGGGTCGTCGCCGAGGGCACGGTCGAGCGTCTCATGCCCCAGTTCAGCTGGACCACCGGTCCCGTCTCGATCCTGGCCGAGCACATGACGGCCGATTACGACGTCCTGCGCGACACGACCAGCGGGTCGGTGCGCATCCAGGCCTGGACGGTCACCGGCGGCGTCATGCTGACGGGCGAGCGGGCCACGCTGGGTGCGGTCTCGCCTGCGAAGCCCGCGAAACGGGCCGACGGCCAGTGGGGCGCCTTCGAAGCCGTGGCCCGGATCGGCGCGCAGACCATCGGCGACGCCGCGTTCCCGGTCTTCGCGGACCCGGCGGTGTCGGCCCGCGAAGCCCGGTCGTTCGGCGTCGGCGTCAACTGGTACGTGAACCGTCACATCAAGGTCATGGTCGACTACGATCAGACCGACTTCACGGGCGGGGGTCTGGCCGGCGGCCCCGGCTCCGGCAACGACCGCCCCGTGGAACACGCCCTGTTCAGCCGGCTGCAACTCCGGTTCTGATCGCGCCCCGTTCGAGGAAGGACTGCCCGTATGTTTCGCCTCACCCGAGTGTTCGTCATCGCGGCCGCGCTGCTGAGCGCGACGCAGGCCGCCGCCCAGGTCACGCTGCTCAACGTCTCGTACGACCCCACACGGGAGTTCTACCAGGAAGTCAACGCCGCCTTCGCGAAGGCCTGGCAGGCGAAGACCGGCCAGACGGTGACGATCAACCAGTCCCACGGGGGCTCGGGCAAGCAGGCCCGGGCGGTCATCGACGGCCTCGAGGCCGACGTGGTGACGCTGGCGCTGGCGTACGACATCGATGCCATCAGCCGGGGCGCGAAACTGCTGCCGGCCACCTGGCAGTCGCGCCTGCCGCACAACAGCTCGCCGTACACCTCGACGATCGTGTTCCTGGTCCGCAAGGGCAATCCCAAGGGCATCAAGGGCTGGGACGACCTTGTCCGGCCCGGCGTCAGCGTGATCACGCCGAATCCCAAGACGTCCGGCGCCGCCCGCTGGGGCTATCTGGCCGCGTGGGCCCACGCCCTCAAGAAGACGGGCTCCGAGGCCGGGGCCCGCGACTTCATGAAGAAGCTCTTTGCCAACGTGCCCGTGCTGGACTCGGGCGCGCGCGGCTCGACGACGACCTTCGCCCAGCGCGGCATCGGCGACGTGCTGCTGTCGTGGGAGAACGAGGCGTTTCTTGCCGTGGAGAAACTCGGCCGCGGGCAGTTCGACATCGTCACGCCGGCCATCAGCGTCCTGGCCGAGCCGCCGGTGGCCGTCATCGATGCCATCGTCGATCGGCGCAAGACGCGGGCCGTCGCCACGGCGTACCTGGAGTTCCTCTACACGCCCCAGGGGCAGGAACTGGCGGTGAAACACTTCTACCGTCCCAGCGCGCCCGACGTGATGACGCGCCTGGGCGGACGGTTCCCGGCGGTGACGCTGCTGCCGATCACCGATGGCGTATTCGGGGGCTGGGCCGCGGCCCAGAAGAAGCACTTCGACGAGGGCGGCGTGTTCGATCAGATCTTCTCGGGGCGGTAGGCCGTCAGGCCGTTCGGCCGCGAACGGCTGTGAGGTGAGTTCGACCGATCCATGTCACTCGTGTTTCCGTCCCGCACGCGCGTCCGCCACCGATCCCCGCTGCCGGGGTTCGGCCTCACGATCGGGTACACGCTGCTCTACCTGAGCCTGCTGGTCCTGATCCCGCTGGCCGGCGTGTTTCTCAGGAGCGCTGAGCTGACGGGCGAGCAGTTCTGGGCGGCGGTCACCTCGCCGCGCGCCCTCGCCAGCTATCAGCTGACCATCGGCACGGCGGCAGTGGCCGCCCTGATCAACGGCTTCTTCGGCCTGCTGGTGGCGTGGGTGATCGTCCGCTACCCGTTCCCGGGCCGGCGGGCCGTCGACGCGATCGTCGATCTGCCCTTCGCGTTGCCCACGGCCGTCGCCGGCATCTCCCTGACGACGGTCTACTCCGCCAACGGGTGGATCGGCCGCTACCTGGAGCCGATGGGGGTCAACGTGGCCTACACCCCGGTCGGCATCGCGGTGGCGCTCACCTTCATCGGCCTGCCGTTCGTGGTGCGGACGGTGCAGCCGGTGCTCGAGGACCTGGAGCCCGAGGTCGAGGAAGCCGCGCACTGCCTCGGCGCGACGCGCGCCCAGACGTTCCTGCGGGTCACGTTCCCCACGGTGTTCCCGGCGCTGCTCACGGGCATCGCCCTGGCGTTCGCCCGGGCCCTGGGCGAATACGGCTCGGTGGTCTTCATTTCGGGCAACCTGCCCATGAAGACCGAGGTCACCACGCTGCTGATCATGGCACGGCTCGAGCAGTACGATTACGCGGGCGCGACGGCCCTCGCCAGCGTCATGCTCGTCGCCTCGTTCGTGCTGCTGCTCGGCATCAACACGATGCAGTGGCTGGCGCGCCGGAGGCTGGGATGAGCCCGATCCTGAAAGCCCCGCCGCGCCGCGCCTTCCACAGCGGCTGGCCCGTCCGGGTGGCGCTCATCGCGGTGGCCCTGCTCTTTCTGGCGGCGTTCCTGCTGGTCCCGCTGGCGGCGGTGGTGGTGCAGGCCCTCGACCAGGGCTGGCGGATGTACTGGGACTCGGTGACCGAGCCCATGGCCCGCAGCGCCCTGTACCTCACGCTGCTCGTGGTAGTCATCGTGGTGCCGCTCAACACCGTGTTCGGCGTGGCCGCCGCGTGGGCGCTGGCGAAGTTCCGGTTCCCCGGCCGCAACGTGCTGCTGACGCTGATCGACCTGCCCTTCGCCGTCTCGCCGGTCATCTCGGGCCTGGTGTTCGTCCTGCTGTTCGGCGCACGCGGCCCGTTCGGTCCGGCGCTGGCCGAGCACGGCGTCAAGATCATCTTCGCGGTGCCGGGCATCGTCCTGGCCACGCTGTTCGTCACGTTCCCGTTCGTCGCCCGCGAGCTGATTCCGCTGATGGAGGAACAGGGCACCGAGGTGGAAGAAGCCGCGGTGGCCCTGGGGGCATCGGGCTGGCAGACGTTCTGGCTGGTGACCCTGCCCAACATCAAGTGGGGCCTGCTCTACGGGGTGATCCTGCTCAACGCGCGCGCCATCGGCGAGTTCGGCGCGGTCTCGGTGGTGTCGGGCCACATCCGGGGCCAGACCAACACGCTGCCGCTGCACGTGGAGATCCTCTACAACGAGTACAACTTCACCGCGTCGTTCGCGGTGGCCTCGCTCCTGACGCTCTTCGCGCTGGTCACGCTGGCGGCCAAGTCGGTCGTCGAATGGAAGACGCGCACGACCGCCGCGGCCGCGGCGGACGACCAGGTGACCGTTTATGGCGATTGAAGTCACGCACCTCACGAAACACTTCGGCACGTTCGCCGCCGTCGAGGAGGTCACGCTGCGCGTCGACACCGGCGAACTGGTCGGCCTGCTGGGGCCGTCGGGCTCGGGCAAGACGACGCTGCTGCGCCTGATCGCCGGGCTCGAAGCGCCGGATGCGGGCCGCATCACGATCGACGGCGTCGACGCCACGGCCCAGAGCGTGCGCCAGCGCCAGATCGGGTTCGTCTTCCAGCACTACGCCCTGTTCCGCCACATGACCGTCTTCGAGAACGTCGCCTTCGGCCTGCGCGTGCGGCCCAAGACGACGAGGCCGGCCGACGAGGAGATCCGCCGCCGGGCCCACGCCCTGCTGGAACTCGTGCAGCTCGACGTGCTCGGCGACCGCTATCCCTCGCAGCTCTCCGGCGGCCAGCGCCAGCGGGTCGCGCTGGCCCGCGCCCTGGCCGTCGAGCCGCGCCTGCTGCTGCTCGACGAGCCGTTCGGCGCCCTCGACGCCAAGGTGCGCAAAGAACTGCGGCGCTGGCTGCGACGCCTCCACGACGAGCTGCACGTGACCAGCCTGTTCGTCACGCACGACCAGGAGGAGGCCCTCGAACTCTCGGACCGCGTGGTCATCATGAATCAGGGGCGCGTCGAGCAGGTGGGCACGCCGGAAGAGGTGTACCACAAGCCCGCCAGCCTGTTCGTCTACCAGTTCCTGGGCGACGTGAACCTGTTCCTCGGCCGGGTCCTGGGTGACAAGGCGTATCTCGGCGGCGTGGCGATCGACCTCTCGGACCAGGCGTCGACCCCGGGCGACGTCGCCCGGCTCTACATCCGTCCGCACCTGCTCCAGGTGGACGCCGAGCCGTCGGGCCCCGAGGCCTTCCGCGCGCGCGTGGTGCACGTCAACAAGGCCGGGCCGATCGTCAAGGTCGAGTTGCTGGCGGAATGGGGCGATCCGGTGTTCGTGGAGATGTCGCCCGAGCGATTCGCCGCGCTGGACCTGGCCCGCGATGCCGACGTGTACATCAGCCCGAGGGACAAGCAGCTCTTCATCAGGGGGTGAAGCAGGCTGTTCGGCCGTTTGGCTTTCGTGGCGTCCGGCTTTCGTGGCGTCCGGCTTCAGCCGGACGCGCCTCGGCTTTCGTGGCGTCCGGCTTCAGCCGGACGCGCCTCTGCAGAAAACGCCACGCCCGCACTCGTCGGCTGTGGCAGTCGCTGAGACCTGCGCCGGCGTGCGCAACAATGTTCACATCGGTGTAACGGCGCGCCAATCTGTTGACACCCCCGGGAATCCTTCGACATCAAGCTGACGGCCGCCGTGCCGATTCTTCTCACAGGTGCCAGGAGGTGCGCGGCGCTGCACGGCGCGGCACCGGCATGCGCTTTGCTTTTGACCCGGTCAGCGGCCCGATCGGGGAGTTCCAGAGTCCGGATCACCGACACCGGCTGCGAATCAGGAGAACGACATGGCCACCCACGCTGCTCACGATGCCCACGTCCCCAGCCTGGCCGCGCGCGAGCTCGCCTGCGCGGTCATCAAACAGGCGATGAGCGACGCCCTCGACCCGACCGCGCCTGCCGAACTGCGCCGCGACGCCGAACAGTTCCTGGCCGGCGACGTGTGGTTCGAGGCCTGGTGCCGCACGGCGGGCATGGAACCCCGGCCCCTGCTCAGCAGGAGAATTTCGTAGCCGCTGGGCCCTGACCTGCTACACTCTCGGCCCATGGCCGGGTTGCGGACCATCCGCACGGTGTGCCCGCGCAACTGCTACTGCACGTGCGGGATGCTCGTCACCCTCGACGAGCACCAGACCATCGTCTCGATCGAGGGAGATCCACTCAATCCGGCGACCGGCGGGCACGTCTGCCTGAAGGGGCAGAGCTACGCGCGCCGGCAGACCTGGAAGGACCGCCTCCTCCACCCGCTTCGTCGGAAGCCCGACGGTGGTTGGGAGGAAGTGGCCTGGGATGTCGCTATTCCGGACATCAGAGACCGGCTAGCCGACACCAGACGTATCCATGGACCGGAATCCGTCCTCTACTATGAGGGTTCCGGCTCTCACGGTGCCCTGGGCGGGCTGTCGATGGCGTTCTGGCGCCAGTTCGGCGGATGCACCACGACGTACGGTGATCTGTGCTGGCCGGCGGGGCTCGAAGCCACACGCCTGACCTACGGAGCCAACCTTCACTCGCATCCCCGGTTCACGGCCGACAGCCGGTTCATCCTGCTCTGGGGCCACAACCCGGCCGAAACGAACGTCCACTTCTGGCGCCTCGTGCTCGACGCCCAGGCCGCCGGCGCAACCGTGGCGGTCATCGATCCGCGCAGCACCGATACGACCGACGCGGCCGACATTCACCTCCAGCCGCGTCCGGGGACCGACGCCGCTCTGGCGCTCGGCCTGGCGCGCCTGATCATCGAAGCCGGCGACCACGACGCGGAGTTCCTCGCCCGGCACGCGCATGGTTTCGACGCCTTCGTGGCGCGGCTGGCGGACTATCCCGTCGAGCGGGTGGCGGCGATCACGGGCCTCGACGCGGCCGCCATCGTCGACCTGGCCCGCGGCTACGCGCGCACGAAGCCCGCGCTGCTCGCCGCGGGCTTCGGCCTGCAGCGCCACCACCGCGCGGGCCAGACCATGAGGGCGGTGGCGCTATTGCCCGCGATCACGGGCAACATCGGCGTGAAGGGCGGCGGGTGGCAGTACGCCAATCTCGCCAGCCACTGCCTGCGGCCGTTGCCCCTGCCGCCTGAACCCGACCGCATGCGCGGCATCCCGGTGTCCCAGGTGGCCCGGCACCTCGAGCAACTCGACGCCCCGCCGATCCGAGCGGCATGGATCGAACGCGGCAATCCCGCCAGCCAGAACCCGGCGGTCCACCGGCTGCGGCGCGCCCTGGGTGCCCTCGACCTCGTCGTGGTGGTGGACCAGTTCCTGACGGACACGGCGGCGCTGGCCCACTACGTGCTGCCCGCCAAGACGCTTTTCGAGGAGGAGGACCTCGTGACGGCGTACTGGCACCCGTACCTCCAGTGGCGGGCGCGGGTGTTCGAGGCGCCGGGGGACGTGCGGCCGGAGACGGAGATCTGGCGGCACCTCTGCGACGCGTTCGGGTACGACACATCGTGGTTCCCCGAGGACCGGCGGGCGTTTTTGCGGGACCTGCTGCCGCCGGGGCAGGCAGACGCGATCGATCGGCTGCCGCACGAACCGCTCGACCTCTCCACCGGTGGCGACGTCGCGTTTGCGGACGGGCGGTTCGAGACGCCGTCGGGCCGGATCGAGTTTGCCTCGGACGAGGCGGCCCGGCTCTGGAGCGTCGACCCGGTGCCCGGGTATCGTGACCTCGATGAGGGGCATGCCGCGCCGCGGCGCGCGCGCTATCCGCTGCAGCTGCTGTCGTGCAAGACGCGCGATCGGATCCACTCGCAGTTCGGCAACCTGGACTGGGTGCGGGAGGTGGAACGGCCCCACACGCTCGACATCCACCCTGCCGATGCGGCGGCGCGGGGCATCCGCGACGGCGCCCGCGTGCGCGTGTGGAACGACCGCGGCGAGACGGCGCTGGTCGCGCGCGTGACCCCGGGCATCCGCCCGGGCGTCGTGCACGTGATCGAGGGCCGGTGCCACCCGGGCGACCCGGACGTGAACGTCCTCACCGACGAAGGCCTCACGGACATGAACCACGGCGCGACGTTCTACGAGTGCCTGGTGGAGGTGGCGCGCGCATGACCGGCGCGGGCTTCGTCCTCGACCTGCACCGGTGCGTCGGCTGCGGCGCCTGCGTCCTGGCCTGCCGCATCGAGAACGGCCGCGCCGACACCGCGGCCTGGCGCCGCGTGCTGCCCCTGAACCTGGCGCGGCGCCCGGGCGGGCCCACCTACTTCCTCTCGGTGGCGTGCCACCACTGCGACGATCCAGCCTGCCTGAAGGGCTGCCCGGCCGACGCGTACGAGAAGCGGCCAGACGGCGTGGTCCTCCACCACGAGGACCGGTGCATCGGCTGCCGGTACTGCGAGATGACGTGCCCGTTCGGCACGCCGCAGTACGACACCGCGCGTGGCGTCGTGTCGAAGTGCCACCTCTGCGCGCACCGGCTCGATCGCGGTCTCGAGCCCGCGTGCGTCGTGGCCTGCCCCACCGGCGCCCTGCAGTACGCGGCGCCAGGCGTGCCTGAGGCCGGCGTCCGGATCGTGCCCGGGTTCGTGGATCCCGCAGGCTGTGGGCCCAACCTGACCTTCGGTCTGCCGGCCGGCCGGCGGCGGACCGAACTCCACCGGCGGCTCGAGGAGGCCCTGACGCGATGAGCCACGACGACGGCCACGGCCCGCTGGTGGTCTTCACGAGCCTGGCGATGGCGGGCGCCGGGACCCTCGCGGCCTGGGCGTGGGCGGTGCGCGCCGGTGCGGTGTGGCCGGCGGTCCCGTGGGCCGGCGTGGCCCTGCTGGCGGCCGGTCTGGCCACGTCCTCCTGGCATCTGGGCCGGCGCGATCGCGCGCACTTCGCCGCGCGGGGCCTGGGGCGCAGCCCCATCAGCCACGAAGGGGCCCTCGGTGTCCTGACCGTCGCCGCAGGGTTCGTCACCGCCGTCGGCCTGGCCGGCGCGTGGGCCGGCGGTGCGCTCAGCGCCGCCACCGGCCTCCTGGCGGCAGCCTTCCTGCTGTCGGTGGGCCTCGTCTACCACGTGGGTGGACAGCTGACGTGGACGGGCTTCGCGGCGGCCACGCCGCTGACGGCGGGACTGGCCTTTGGCGCGATCCTGATCGACAGCACCGCGGGCGCCAACGGCCCGGCGACGATCACGCTCGCGGCCATCGGCATCGACGCCTTCGTCTACTCGCAGCGCTGGCGGCGCGTGGCGCAGGTGGCCATCGACCACGCCTCGGCGCTGCCGCCCGCGTTCGACCGCCGCCACGAACTGCTGGCGGCGCGTTTCCTGCTGGTGAACGCGCTGCCCTGCATCAGCCTCTTCGTCTGGCCGACGCCGCTCTCGGCCGCCATCGCGGGCGCGGGCCTCGTCGTCGACCGCATCGCGTTCTACGGGCTGGCGTTGCAGCACCGGACCGAGGTGGAGATCCGCCGCGTCGAGGCCCTGCTGGATCGCGGCGACCCGCCAAGGTACGATGCCTGACGGCATGGGAGCGCTCACCGATCCGGCCTTTCTCGACATCGTCGCGCTGACCTTCCAGGTGACGGGCCTGGCCCTGGTCATCGCCACGGCCGTCGGCGTCCCGCTGGGCGCCCTGCTCGGGCTCACGCGATTCACGGGCCGCCGGCTGGTGGGCCTGCTGCTCTACACGGGCATGGGCCTGCCGCCCGTCGTCGTGGGCCTGTTCGTGTACATGGCGCTCTCGCGCTCCGGCCCGCTCGGAGGCCTCGAGTGGCTGTTCACGCCGCGTGCGATGATCGCGGCGCAGACGATCATCGCGTTCCCGCTGGTGGCCGGCCTGACGATGAGCGCTGTCGAAGGCGTGGATCGCGATCTGCGGCTGCAGGTCCGCGCGCTGGGGGCCACGCGCCGGCAGCTGGCGTGGACCGTGTTGCGCGAGGCTCGGATCGGGGTCACGGCGGCCATCGTCGCCGCCTTCGGCGGCATCATCTCCGAGGTGGGCGCGGTGATGCTGGTGGGCGGCAACATCGACGGCCAGACACGCGTCCTGACAACGGCCATCGTGCTGTTCACGCGGCAGGGGGACTTCGGGATGGCCATGGGGCTGGGCACGGTCCTGATCCTGCTGACGCTGGCGGCCAACGCGCTGCTGCTCCAGTTCCAGGGACGCCAGCGATGAGCGCCCGCGCCGCAAGCCCGGTGTACCGCCTCGACGGGCTGAGGCACCGCTACGGCGCGCGCACGATTCTTGACATCCCGGCGCTCGACATCGACGCCGGCGAAACGCTGGGCATCATCGGGCCCAGCGGCACCGGCAAGAGCACGTTGCTGCGGCTGCTGCAGTTCCTCGAGACGCCCAGCGAGGGCCGGATCCTCTTCCGCGGCGAGCCCATGGCGGGGCCGCCGCCGCTGGCGCGGCTGCGCACGATCACGACCGTCTTCCAGCGGCCCGCGATGCTGGATCGCACCGTGCGGGAGAACGTGATGTTCGGGCTGCACCTGCGAGGCCTCGCGGACGCGGCGGTGGTGGATCGGTTGCTCGAGCGCGTCTCGCTGGAAGCGATGGCCAGGCGGCCCGCGCGCACGTTGTCGGGCGGCGAGATGCAACGCGTGGCCCTGGCGCGAGCCATCGCCCTGGCGCCGGACGTGCTCCTGCTCGACGAACCGGCCGCCAACCTCGACCCCGGCAACGTGGCGATCGTCGAGAGCCTGGTGCGCGACGAACAGCGCCGCGGCGCCACCATCGTGCTGGTCACCCACAACACCCACGAAGCCCGCCGCCTGGCGCACCGCACGATGCTGCTGCTGGACGGACGCCCGGTCGAATCGGGGCCCACGGAGCAGTTCTTTGCGGCGCCTTCTGATCCGAAAACGCGCGCCTTTCTGGCGGGGGAACTCATTTACTAGGCCGTTAGGCTGTTGGGCCGTTAGGCCGTTAGGCCGAACAGCCGAGCGGCCGAACGGCCTGATGACCCTTCGTCGCCGCGAACCTCGAACTTGGAACCTGGAACCTGGAACCAATAGAATCGACGTGATGATGCGGCGGATGTTTCGCGGGTTCGGGCCGGTGATGGCCGTGGCGTTGTTCGCGGCCGCCTGCGGCGATTCTCCCACCAGCCCGACACCGCCGACCCCGCCGCCACCCCCGTCGCTGGCCGTCACTTGCCCAGCGGCGCAGTCGGGCACATCCCTGCAGAACCAGCCGGTCACCATCGCCTGGGCCGCGCCGACGACGACCGGCGGCACGGCGCCCGTGCAGACGGCCTGCACGCCCGCGTCGGGGTCGGCGTTCACGCCGGGCATCACCAGCGTGACGTGCACGGCCACGGATGCGGCCGGCCAGCGCGCCACGTGTTCGTTCGCGGTCACGATCACGCGGCCGCCGCAGCTCACCGTCACGCGCTTCCTCGCCTACGGCGACAGCATCACCTGGGGCCGCGACGTGCCGGCCGCGCCCGTGTTCACGAGCCGCGGCCTGCTCGGGTACATGGCATTTCCGGAGCCGCCGCCGCCGACGTCGTACCCGTCGCAGTTGCTGAACCTGTTGACGGCCCGTTACGTCGACCAGTCCGTGACGATGGTGAACGAGGGGTGGCCCGGCGAAGCCATCAACGACGGGCTGAACCGCCTGCCGGGCGTGCTGGCGCAGCACACCCCGGAGGCGCTGCTGCTGCTCGACGGCGCCAACGATCTGCTCGGCAAGCCGAACAGCGCCACCACGCAGTACATCGCGGGCAAGCTGCGCGACATGATTCGCTCGGCGCGCACCCGGATGCCGACCATCCGGATCCTGCTGGCCAACTTCCCGCCGCAGTACCACGGGACGATCCCGTACGACCGCGGCGCGGGCGCCGACTTCGTGCCCGAGTTGAACCAGCGCATCGCCGACGTCGCCCGCAGCGAGAATGTGGTGCTGGTGGATCTCTACTCGCCGATGGTGCCGAACCTCAAGCAGAACATCGGCCAGGACGGGCTGCATCCAACCATCCAGGGCTTCACCGTCATGGCGGACATCTTCAACACCGCCATCACGCAGCAGTTCGAGACGCGCACCGGCGCGCCGTTCGCCTTCCGCTGATCATCGGGCCGTTTGGCCGTTCGGCCATTCGGCCATTCGGACGGCAAGGCCATTCGGCCGTTCGGCTGTTCGGCTGTTCGGCCCAACGGCCCAACGGCCTAACGGCCATCCGGCCGGCTGGCCAGGATCTCCCGCAGCGCCGCGTCAACATCGTCGATCGTGTCGTAAGGGAAGACGCGGGCGTACGGGTGGTGAAGCCCGCTGATGAGGCGCGAGATGGCCTCGTGGCGAGCGCGCCGGTAGAAGACGTACGCCCGCTGGCCCGACTGCGGCGACCGCCCCAGCAGGTAACCCACCTCGTACCCCACGCCGTAGCTCGACCCCGATGCCTCGGCCACGAGGATGTCGCAGCTCTCCACCCACGCGAGGTCGCGCGCGTAGATCTCCTGATCGGTCCGCGCCCGTTCGGCCCCCTCCACGTCGTCCTGCAGCAGGTGCATCGTGAGGATCTCGTGGCCGGCTTCGGTCAGGCGCCTGGCCAGGTAGCGGACCACGTCGAGCGTGCCGCGATCGCCGCGAACCGTGCAGCCCAGGTAGATGCGCATGGGGCATTCTATACAGAGGCTAGAGGCTAGAGGCTAGAGGCTAGAGGCTGGAGGCTGGAGGGCGGAGAGGATGGTGCGGGCCACGTCGGCGGCGGGCTCGAGGGAGAAGATCTGCGGGACTGAGGGTCCGTCGGGCAGCGGGACACGATGGCGGTTGAACCACACCGCGCGCAGGCCCGCGTGCCGGGCACCGACGATGTCGGTCGCCCACGAATCCCCCACCATCACCGTGTCGGACGCGGCGACTCCCAGTTGGTCGAGCGCATACCTGAAGATGCGCGGATCCGGCTTGTTCACGCCTACCGCCTCCGAGATCACCAGCGCATCGAGGTAGGGGGCGAGGCCGAGGGCGTTCGCCTTCCGCGTCTGTTCGCTCACCACGTTGTTGGTCACGACACCCAGGCGCGCGTGCCCGCGCAGCCGGGCCAGCAGGTCGATCGCGCCTGGCACGAGCTGCCACGACGCAAGGTACGCGTCGCGGTATTCCACCGCCACCCCTTCGGCGCGCGCCGGCGTCAGCGTCTCGCCGGCCTCGGCGAACAACGTGGCGAAGCGCTCGATGCGTGCGGTGTCGACGGTCTTCCGCCCCGCCAGCACCTCGAGATGCAGGCGTTCCAGCAGGTCGGCATGCCGGTGCGCCAGATCCTCGACCGGCCAGGCCTGCAGGCTGGGATGGGCCTCACGCAGGCGCGCGAGGCCGGCCCGGGTGCAGGCCTGGTGATCGAACAGGGTGTCGTCGAGGTCGAACAGGACCGCGGTGGACACTACTTCAAGGCCCCCTTCGTCACGTACCACGCGTGCAGCTCGACGGCGAGCCGCCCGGCCTGCACCATCGGGTCGGCCTCGGCGCGCTGCCGGGCCTCGTCGATGGTCGCCGTCCGGTACACGACGATGCCGCGGATGTCGCCGGCGTTCTCGCAGGGCCCGGCAATGGGCAGCTTGCCGGCCTTCCACTGTCCGTCCATGTACGCGAGGTGCTGCTTCTGCAACTCCTGGGTCTGCGGCGTGCTGGTCGGCGTCCAGGCGGGGCCCTTCACCAGGAACCCGAAGTACACCTGCTCGAGGTTCGCGGGGTCGAAGGCGGGCTGCATGAGGCCGTCCTGCACCCACCAGGCGTGCATCTCGATAACGAACCGGCCCGCCTTCACGGCCGGATCGGCCTCGGCCCACTGGCGGGCCTCGTCAGGCGACGCGGCCCGCAGGGCCATGATGCCGGCCACGCGGCCCTGGCCCGCCGTGGGGCCCACAATGACCGCCTTGCCCGACTTCACGAGGCCTTCGAGGTGGCCCAGATGGCGGGGCATGAGCGCCGCGGCCTCGGCCTCGGGCATCGTGGCATTCGGCCCGGGCACGAGCAGCACCAGGTACAGCTTCACCATGTTCGCGGGCTGCGCGACCAACGGGACGACCGCGACGACCCACGCCAGCAGCACCAGTGGCACCAACCGCAAGACTCGATCGAACATTGTCACTCGTCCCTTCCCGCTTGCGGCCCCGACGCCGCGAGCACGGTCCTCTTCTGCCTTCTGTCTTCTGTCTTCTGTCTTCT
>CAYNDV010000011.1:33414-59326 GCA_964396055.1 uncultured Vicinamibacterales bacterium
CCGACGCCGCGAGCACGGTCCTCTTCTGCCTTCTGTCTTCTGTCTTCTGTCTTCTGTCTTCTATCTTCTACTGCGTCCTCCCCCCCTCCCCCAACACCCGTTCCAGCTCCGTCTGGAGCCCGGTCCTGATCCGGTCTTCTCCCAGGAACGTCGTCACCATGGGCGGGATCTCCACGTCGAGCACGGCTCGGGTGTCGTAGACGTCGAGATGCCCGCGCAGGCTCACGCTGAAGAACCCCTTGGCGGCCGCGAAGCCGAATTCCAGGCGGTCTCCGGACCAGCGATGCGTGACGTCACTGACTTCGACGCCCGGCCAGGCGCGGGTGGTGAGGTCGTCCACGATCCGATCGAGCCGCTGGCGGGCGGCCGCGCGCCCCAGGGCATGTGCAGTTTCCACGCGCATTGCCGATTCCTCCGTGTGACCGGCGGCGCGTGTTACCATGCCGCCGCCCCCGCGTCTGGCGCTCCCCTTCAGGAGGCTACCATGTTCTGGATGGTACCGGCCCGCCGCGTGTGGCTGGCCGTCGTCTGCGCGGCCCTGACCGTGGTGACGGTCCCCCTCGCCCATCGGATCTCGGCGCAGGCCCAGGCGGCGCGCACCATCGAACTGGTCCTCGACGCCTCGGGCAGCATGAACGCAAAGCTGCCGGACGGGCGCCCCAAGATCGACGCCGCCCGCGCCGCCGTGCAGGCGTTCGTCGCCGCCATCCCCGCCGGCACGACGCTCGCCTTCCGGGCCTACGGCCACCAGTCCCCGCGCGAGAAGCACGACTGCGCCGACACCGCGCTCCTCATCCCCTTCGGGGACGCCGTCGCCGTGAGGGCCGAGGTGGTGGCGCAGGCGGCCGCCTTGAAGGCCCAGGGCTACACCCCCATCACCCGCGTCCTCGAAACGGCCGCGAAGGACTTCCCGCCGCCGGACAAGACGCCGCGCTTCATCGTCCTGGTCAGTGACGGCAAGGAGACGTGCGACGGCGATCCGTGCGCCACGGCGCGGGCGATGCAGGCCGCGGGCGCCGGCCTGGTCATCCACACGATCGGCTTCGATGTGGACAAGGCCGCACGCACGCAGCTCGAGTGCGTCGCCAAGGCCACCGGCGGCACATACTTCGACGCGCCCGACGCCGATCGGCTGGCCGCCGTCATCACCCAGGCGGCCGTGAAGACGGCCACGGCGATGACGGTGGAGACGCAGGGTCCGGGCTTCCTCGCCATCAAGGGCGCTGAACTGCACGGCCACCAGGTGGTCGATGCCGCCACCGGCAAGGAGGTGGCGACCATCGGCGCCCTGAACGCGACGGTGAAGATGCCGTCGGGCCTGTACCAGGTGAAGTTCGGCGAGTCGTGGTGGAAGAGCGTCGAAGTGAAGGCGGGCCGGACGACGACGCTCGAGCCCGGGGTGGTACACGTGGCAGGCGCGGGCTTCAAGGGCCACGACATCCGCGACGCCGAGACGGGGATCGTCCATGCGAAGGTCTCGAACTTCGACGAGACCGGCACGGTGATGCCGGGTACCTACGAGATCTCGTTCGGCGGGCTCGCCTGGGGGCCGTTCAAGGTCGAGGCGGGCCAGACGGTACGGGTGAACCCGGGCCGCGTGACGGTGACCGGCCTCAGCGTCAACGATGTGCCCATCCTCACGCAGGACGACCGACGGGCAGGGGTGGTATCCGCGCTGGGCTCCACCCTCGTGCTGCCGCCGGGCGCGTACAAGATCCAGCTCGGTGGCCAGTGGCGTCCGTTCACGATCGCCGAAGGCGCGCAGCTGACCATCGGCGTCAAGTGATACCGGGAGGAGCACCATGATGCGATCTCTCCGGCACGTGGTGGCCGTCGGGCTGATGCTCGCCGTTCCGGCGCTCCCGGCCCAGGCCCAGGACGCGCCCGGCGCGGCCATCGTTCGCGCAGGGGCCCGGGCGCTGCCCGAGTTCCTGCGCCCGATCCAGGAGACCCACCTTCCCCAATTCGGGTTCCCCTCGCGTGACGCGGCCGACGCCGCGGAGCTGGGCGTGGCCTTCCAGGTCCACACGGTGGATCCGCGGCGGCTGATCGCCGCCGAGGCGTCGGTGGGGCTCACGGACCTGGCGGTCGCCACGCCGCAATGGCAGCTGGTTGTGATGTCGCACGGGCGTGCGAGGGCAGTGATGACGGTCGCACCGCTCGACGGGCGGTGGCGCGGGGTCGCGATCGGCGCCAGCGGGCTGGCCGCCCAGTTGCACGACCTGGTCGAACGGTGGCCTGCGGCGCGGGGATACCGCTGCCGGTTGATCCGTGTGTACCAGGCGGCATCGGACGCCGTGGAGGTGCGTCAGGATGGCCGGCTGCAAGGCGTGGTGCCGCTGGCGTCGTCACGCGCCGCCCTGGGCCTGACGCCGGCCTTCGATCCCCAGGACCTGCGCGACACCCGTGACATGGCCGCCGCCCTGAGGCCTCTGGTCGCCGCTGGGCTCGGCAGCGGGAGGCCGCGATGACACGTCGATTCACGTCGCACTTCCCGCAGGTGAAGCGCCCGCGCCGCGCGGCCGTGGCGGCGGCATTCGTGCTCGGGTTGCTCGTGACGGCGCGCGCCGACGTGCTGCTGGACGTGCCCGAGATCTTCCAGCAGCACTCACAGTGGTGCTGGGCCGGCACGAGCCAGGCGACGCTCAACTACTACGGGCAGGCGCCCACGCAGTGCGCGATCGCGAACTGGGCCTTCAGCCGGTCTGATTGCTGCGGCAGCAGCGACTTCGACTGGGCGCACGACTGCAACTACTGGAACTACATGTTCGGCGGGAGCGCCCGCGGCGAGAACCCGAACGGCAGCCTGCGGGGCATTCTCCAGCACGACGGCGTGCAGAGCACCGTGCTCGACACGGCGCTCACGCGGGACGCGGTCGTCGACGAGATCGATCACGGCCGCCCGTTCATCATCCGGTTCGGCTGGACGGGCGGCGGCGGCCACTTCCTGGTGGGCCGCGGCTACGACCAGGCCGGCACCTACGTCGACTACCTGGACCCCTGGCCGGGCAACGGCCACAGCAAGGCGCTCTACGCCTGGATGGTCAGCGCGGCCGACCATACCTGGAGCCACACGCTCCGGATCACCACCAACCCGCCGCCGCCGCCGGGCGACCTCAGCCTCTCGGGGGTGGTGCGCGCCGCGGGCAACGTGCCCATCACGGGTGTGCTGCTCACCCTGGGCGGCGCCGGTTCCGCCACGACGACCACCGACGACGCGGGCGCGTTCCGCTTCGACGATCTCGATGCAGGCACGTACACCGTCACCCCCTCGCTGGCCACCTGGGTGTTCACCCCGGGCACCAGGACGGTGGTGCTGCGCCGGGCCTCCCGCACAGGCGTGTCCTTCAAGGGCGTCTCCACGCTGCCCGACCTGCAGGTGAAGGCGCTGGTCGCGCCGCCGCGGATGACGCGAAACGCCACCGTCGCGGTGACGGCCACCGTGGTGAACCGCGGGATCAGCGGCGCCGGTCCGAGCGATCTCGCGCTCTACTGGTCGGCTGACGCGGTGGTCGGGCCGCCCGACGCACCGGCAGGCACCTGCCAGGTCGGCGCGCTGGCGCCGCAGCAAGTGTTCGCCTGCCGTCTCGTCGTGACCGTGCCGGCGGGGCTGACGCCGGGCGTCTGGCACCTCGGCGGAGCGGCCGACGCGGCGGGCGCGGTCGCCGAAGCGTCCGAGACGAACAACGCGCGCAGCCGCCGCGTCACGATCCGGTGACGCCGGCGGCGGATCGGCCGAATTCGCCATTGCAGGGCCGCACGAACTCTGTATGATGAATTCGTGAACATACCAGCGAGCCGCCTGACGGGGACGTGGCGAGTCGGAGACCCCTGGACCATCGCCGACGCGACGGAGTTGTACGAGATCGGCCGGTGGGGCCAGGGCTACTTCACCATCGGCGAGAACGGCCAGGTTCGCGTCCATCCGACCAAGGACCCGCAGCGGTCGATCGACCTCAAGGCGCTCACGGATCAGATGGTTTTGCGCGGCATCGACGTGCCGATCCTGGTGCGCTTCAGCGACATCCTGCGCCACCGGCTCAAGGATCTCCACGACGCGTTCCAGGCGGCGATCACGCAGCACGGCTACCAGGGCCGGTACGTGTGCGTCTATCCGATCAAGGTCAACCAGCAGCGCAAGGTCGTCGAGGAGGTCGTCACCTACGGCCGGCCGTTCGGCTTCGGTCTCGAGGCGGGCTCCAAGCCGGAGCTGCTGGCCGTGGCCGCGATGGCGTCCAACGAGACGCCGATCATCTGCAACGGGTTCAAGGACGCCGAGTTCATCGAGATGGCGATGCTCGCCCAGAAGGTGGGCCGCCGGATCATCCCGGTGGTCGAGAAGTACACCGAACTGGGCCTGATCCTCGAGTATTCGCAGAAGGTCGGCGTGCGGCCGATGATCGGCATGCGCGTGAAGCTGGCCTCGCGCGGCAGCGGCCGCTGGCAACACTCGGGCGGGTACCGGTCGAAGTTCGGTCTGACGGTGGTGGAAATCCTCAAGGGCCTCGAGGAGCTGCGGGCGCGCGGCATGCAGGACTGCTTCAAGCTCTTGCACTTCCATCTCGGCAGCCAGATCCCCAACATCCGCATCGTCAAGAACGCGCTCAACGAAGCCGCCCGCGTGTACTCGGAACTGGTCAAGGCTGGCGCGGGCCTGGAGTACCTCGACATCGGCGGCGGCCTGGGCGTCGATTACGACGGGTCGCAGACGAACTTCGAGTCGAGCGTGAACTACACCCTCGAGGAGTACGCAGCCGACGTCGTCTATCACGTCCAGACCGTGTGCGACGACGCCGGAGTGGCGCACCCCACGATCGTGTCCGAGAGCGGCCGGGCCATCGCGGCCTACCACAGCGCGCTGGTGTTCAACATCCTCGGCGTGTCGGGGTTCCGCGAGCAGGACATCCCGGCCGTGTCCCCGAACGACGAACTCGAGCAGCCGCTGATCGACCTGCGCGAGACCTACCAGAACGTCTCGGCGCGCAACGCGCAGGAGAGCTACCACGACGCCCAGCAGGCCCTCGACATGGCCCTCAACCTGTTCAGCGGCGGGTACCTGCCCCTCGAGCAGCGGTGCCAGGCCGAGACGCTGTACTGGGCCATCTGCGCGCGGCTGCAGCGCCTCATCCGCCAGCTCGACGAAATCCCTGAGGACCTGCAGAACCTCGACGAACTGCTGGCCGACACGTATTTCTGCAACTTCTCGCTGTTCCAGTCCATGCCTGACAGCTGGGCCATCAAGCAGCTGTTCCCGGTCATGCCGATCCACCGCCTGAACGAGCCGCCGACGAACCACGCGGTCCTCGGCGACATCACCTGCGACTCGGACGGCAAGATCGACCAGTTCATCGACCGCCGCGACGTCAAGCGCACGCTGCCGCTGCACGTGCCCGACGGCAACCCGTACTACCTCGCGGTCTTCCTCGTCGGCGCCTACCAGGAAATCCTGGGCGACATGCACAACCTGTTCGGCGACACCCACGCGGTGCACGTGTCGCTGGGCGAGAACGGCGACGTCGTGCTGGACGCGGTGATCAAGGGCGACACCGTGCGCGAGGTGCTGCAGTACGTCGACTACAACGCCGATGCCCTCGTCGCGCGCCTGCGCGACGATGTGGAGGCCGCCGTGCGGGAGGGCCGCGTCACCTTCGAGGAATCGGGGCGGCTGCTCAAGTTCTACGAAGAGGGCCTCCAGGGCTACACCTACCTCGAAGACCCGGAGGCCTGAGCCCGCTAGCGGTGGTCCAGCGCCGCCCGCACGCGGGCCGCGAGGTCCCGCACCGAGAAGGGTTTCTGGATGAAGTGGATGCCGGGCTCCAGCACCCCGTGGTGGGCAATGACGTCCGCCGTGTAGCCCGACATGAACAGCCGCTTCAGGTTCGGGTAGAGCGGCAGCAGGCCCGCGGCCAGGTCCCGGCCGTTCATCTCGGGCATGATCACGTCGGTCACGAGCAGGTGGATCTCGCTGTCGTGCTCCCGCGCGATCCGCATCGCTTCGCCGGGCGTGCCCGCCGGCAGCACGCGGTACCCCTGCCGCCTCAGCATCGTGGCGGTCATCTGCAGGATGGCCGGTTCGTCTTCCACCAGCAGGATCGTCTCGTGCCCCGGTTCGGCCGGCGCGGCGTCGGCCGCCGACGCTGCCGACGCCTTCCCCACGTGCGGCGGGAGATGGATGGTGAAGGCGGATCCGCGGCCGACGTCGCTGTCCACGGTGATGAACCCGAGGTTCTGCTGGACGATGCCGTACACCGTGGCCAGCCCCAGCCCCGTGCCGAGGCCTGCCGGTTTCGTCGTAAAGAACGGCTCGAAGAGGTGCGCCCGCGTGTCGGCATCCATGCCGCAGCCGGTGTCCCGCACCGTCAGCGTCACGTAGGCGCCTGGCGACGCGCCCGGGTGGGCGGCGCAGAACGCCTCGTCGGCCATGCGTGCGCCGGTGGCGATCGTGATGCGCCCCGTGTCGCGGATGGCATCGCGGGCGTTGACGCACAGGTTCACGAGGATCTGGTCCACCTGTGACGGGTCGATGCGGACGGCCCCGACGTCGTCACCGGGCACGAAAACGAGATCGATGCCCTCGCCGATGAGCCGCCGCAGCATGTTGAGCAGGCCGGTCACCGTCGTATTCAGGTCCAGCACCCGGGGCGCAACGGTCTGGCGGCGGGCGAAGGCCAGCAGCTGCCGGGTCAGATCGGCCGACCGTTCGGCCGCCGCGCGAATCTCCAGCAGATCGGCGTAGAGCGGGTCGCCCGGCGTGAGGCCGTCGAGGGCCAGCTCCGTGTGGCCCAGGATCGCGCCCAGCATGTTGTTGAAGTCGTGGGCCACGCCGCCGGCGAGCCGCCCGATCGACTCCATCTTCTCCGCCTGGCTCAGCCGTTCGTGCAGCCGCTCGCGCTCCTGCTCGGCCAGCACGCGGTCCGTGATGTCCCGCGCAGCCGCGTAGATCACGCCGCCCTGCGGCAACGACCGCCACTCGATCCACCGGTAGCTTCCGTCCTTGCAGCGGTACCGGTTCTCGAAGTTGAGAATCTGTTCCTCGCCCGCCAGGCGGTCCAGCGCGGCGAGCGTCCGCGGGAGGTCCTCGGGGTGCACGAGATCGAGGAACCGGCTCCCCTCCAGCTCGGGAATGCTGTACCCCAGGATCCGCTCCCACTCGGGGTTCAGACGCAG
Organism: uncultured Vicinamibacterales bacterium; assembly: GCA_964396055.1. Taxonomy (GTDB): domain Bacteria; phylum Acidobacteriota; class Vicinamibacteria; order Vicinamibacterales; family JAKQTR01; genus CAYJPV01. The sequence goes on from CAYNDV010000011.1 coordinate 40,582, forward strand.
GAACCGGCCGTCCGTGCTGGCGATACACAGCAGGTCCAGGCTCGACGTGAAGTACCGCTCGAGTTCCTCGCTCTTCTGCCGCAGGGCCTCTTCGGCCGCTTTCCGGCCGGAGAGATCCACGGCGATGCTCAGGACGGCGGGTTGCCCGTGCCAGTCGATGGCCTTCGCCAGCACGTCCAGGGGAAACGTCGTCCCGTCCCTGCGGAAGTGCATCACTTCGAACCGGGCGTGGCCCTCGCTGTGGATGCGCCGCATCCGCTCGGCAATCAGGGCGGCGCTCTCCGGCGCGTCCATCTGGTGGAGGCTGACCGCCAGGAACTCGTCGCCATCGTCGTACCCGTGGAGGGCAAAGGTGGCCCGGTTCGCGTACAGGAACCGGCCGGACGCGTCGTGGATCGTGATGGCCGCCGGCGCCTCGTCCAGCATCTGCGCCATCAACGCCACGCGCTCTTCGGTCCGCTTGCGCTCGGTCAGATCGCGGCCGAAGCAGACGAACTGCCCGCCGTGGTCCGGCATGTAGGTGGACGACACCTCGATGGGAAACTCGGTGCCGTCCTTGCGGCGGTGACGCGTCTCGAAGATCTCGAACCCGTTCCGGATGATACGCGACACGCGAGCGGCCGTGTCGGACGGGGTCTCGATGACGTCGAGCACCGTAATGTGCCGCCCGATGATCTCCTCGCGGCCGTAGCCGGACATGAGGCAGTACGTGTCGTTGACCTCGATCAACTGCCCCTGCCGGTCGAGCACCCAGAATCCGTCGGCGGTCGTCTGCAGAATCGCATGCAGGTACCGCTCGCGTTCGCGCAGGGCCTCCTGGAGCGCCTCCGGGGCCGACGGCGACGATGGTTGAGTCATGTCCGGATCACCTCAGCTCCGTGCCGGTCCCACCCGGCCGATCGCCGATGCGGGCCTGCGCGGCCTCGATGCGCGCCCGCAGCCCGGGCGCCTCGCCGACCGGCAGCCGGCTCGCTTCGTCCAGGGCCTCATGGTACCAGCGCACCCACGCGTCGCGCACGAGCGTCTCCACGCCGGCGGCGGCGGCCTTGTCGGCTGCGGCGGCGACCAACGTCCGTCCCTGGATCGTCTCCAGGTCGAGCCGGGCGTCGGCCGCGGCTTCCAGCAAATCGACCACCTCGCCGGCCTCTCCCGCGGAGGCGCCGGCCAGGATGAGCGCGGTGGCGCCGACGCTCACGCCCACGTGCTGCATCACGGCCGGATCGGTCATGACGGGTCGGTCGAGGCTGCTGTGATAGAAGCGATCGGGAAAGTGCCACGCCAGCGCCGACGGCACGCCAGCGGCGAGGAACACGGCGTGATCGCTGCCGCCTTCGTACGGATTAGTGCGAACCACCCAGCCCGTCGTGGCGGCCCGCCGTTGGCAGATCGCCAGGAACAGGTCGTTCAGCAGGGTCCCCTTCAACGTCTCGGCCTTCACCGAGGGCCCACCGCCCCACTCCGTGTGGGGGTCGGACGGACGCGGCCACACCGCAGACGGATCGGGGGCCTTCTCGATCAGGAACGTGCCGCCGGTCTTCGCGGTGTCCTCGCCGGTCATGTCCAGCGAGAGCATGTAGCGCACCTGCCGGCCCTCGGCCGCGTGGTCGGTCAGCCACTGGCGGCTGCCGCGGATCTCGTCCACCCACAGCAACGTCAGCGTGCGCTCGGGCGCGGGCAGGCTGCCGTCGCGGATACCGGCCACGAGCGCGCGCGCCAGTTCGAGGAGCGTGGCGCACCCGCTGGCATTGTCGTTGGCACCGGGTTCCTGGATGTGGGCGACGAGCACGATACGTTCGTCCGGCCTCGTGCGGCCCGGGATTTCCGCCACGAGCGTGCGCACGGGCTGATGCGCGAACGTCGACGCCACCTCCACGCGCACGCGGGCCTCGCCCCGCGCCAGCCGCGCCCGCAGGCGGGCCGCCGCCCGCGGCGTGGCCTTGAACCCGAAGCTCTTCCGCGTCTCGTCGTACGGGATGCCGCTCCACTGCAGCACGTCCCAGTCCTCGCGGGGCGTGCGCGCGTCTGCCTCGGACGGCCCGGGCCGGATGTAGTCCTCGAGCGCGGTCGAGACGACCCCGATGGCCCCCTGGCGGACCACCGCGAGCTGCCACAGGCGTCCGGCGCCGGCGTTCCCGAGGACGACGGCGCCGCGGACGTCGAACGCCGCGACGCCGGCCTCCGTCGACGCGTCTCCGACATCTATGATCCGGGCGACGGTCCCGCCAGGCGGCGTCGAGAACGAATTGATGCACAGCGCCACGCGGTGCCGTTCGCGGGACAGCAGGACCTCGTCGGCCTCGCCCGCCTCGCCGAGCAGCGTCAGGGTGCCGACGGTGTGGTCCCAGCCGGGCGCCGACCCGTATTCCTCCACGTGAACGGTGGGGGCACCGGCAGGACCGCCACTGCGCGTGCGGAAGCCCCCGTCCTCGAGACGCGCGCGGATGCGGTCGACGGTCGCGTTGAACCCGGCGTTGCCGGCGTTGCGCCAGTACTGGTCCATGAAGGTGACCAGATCGAACGCGGCCCGCTCATCGAACCGCGTCGCCAACGCCTCCAGGCGCGCGCCGGTCGCGGCAGGAGCCCGCCCGGCCAGCGGCGGCAGCACCGGCGCCACGGCCCCCTGCCCGGCCCCGTCCGCCGACGGGCCGGCCGCCGCTATGCATCCCAGCGCCGCCCCGGCCGCCAGCCACACCCGCAGACGCCCACCACGCATCAGAAACCTCCCGCCAGGGCCGCCAGGCCCGATTTCAGCTGATACAGACCGAAGAGCGCCAGGGCGAGGGCGGACACCCCGACGAGGCCCCGGACGATGCGCGGTCCCAGCCGCCGGGCGCTCGAGAACAACACGACAGTGAGGGCCGTCGTCACGACGATTGCCGCATAGAAGGCCGCGACGAAGGCCACCGCGCCCCCGCGATCGACGTGCCAGATGCGCAGCACCAGCGGACCCAGCACGAGCGACCAGGCCAGGTACGGGTTCGGGTTCAGCAGGTTGACCAGCGCGGCCCTGACCAGGGTCTCGCGCGGCGCTGCCGCCGGCGTCCCCGGCGCGCCGCTGCCGTAGTGCCAGGTCCGCGCGGCGCCGGCGGCGAGGTACAGCAGCAGCACGCCGCCGGCCGTCTGCAGGATCGACACCGCCAGCGGCGGCACCTGCGTGAGCACGAGCAGCACGAGGGCCACGATGGGCAGGTCGCTGAACAGCGGCGCGCACGCCGCCGGCATCGTCCGCCGCCAGCCGTGGGCGAGCGCCTGCGAGACCAGGTACGCCTGGAACTGCCCCGGCTGGATCGCTGCGGCAAAGCCGTACCCGACGCCCAGCAGGGCTGAGGCAATCATCGCACCGGCCTCGGGCCGGCGGCCGGGCGCCGGGCGCCGTCGGCCTCAGCGCCGGCAGGCTGCCGGGTTCGACTTGATCGCATACGCCTTGTAGTTGGTGGCCGCCGGGTCGGTGCAGCCCTCGAGGTCGAGCAGTTCGATCTTCCGGAAGTCGATCGGTGCTGTCTCGGCCTGAATCGCGATGAACCCGCTGGCCAGCGGCGTCCCGTCCACCTTCACCGCCGGATCGACCGGGTTCACGGAGCCGCCGCCGATTTGCGGCCTGCTGTACTCGAGCACCGTCCGGCCGTCCACGATGTGCCGGATGAGGTCGTGGCCGTGCACCTCGACCTCCACCCTCACCCACTGGTCGCCGTCGTAGGTCTTCGCCGCGGAATTCGTGCAGTGCGTCGTGACCAGCGCGCCGCCCATCACCACGTGGGTCCCGGGCGTGCACAGGTTGGCGGTGGGGCGCGGCTTCCCGTCGCCGAGTCCGCCGAGCAGCTGCACCTCGAGCGAGATGGGAAAGTCCTGGTCCCGGAGCATCGTCCGCGGGTCCGGCGCATGCAGCATCAGCCCGTTGTTACGCTGCGCCCAGCCGGGACCGCCAGCCACCTGCTCGCCGACGAAGCGGTACTCCGCCGCCAGCCGGTAGTACGAGAAGGGCCGCTGGTAGAAGGCGTGGCCGAACTCGCCGTTGAAGCCCGGCCACTTGTCGTAGCGGATCTTCAGCAAGCCCTCTTCCACGCGGATCGTGTCGTGCAGGTTGACCCCGAGATCGTGCCTGGTGAACTTGACGGTCCACCCGTCGAGGGACCGGCCGTCGAACAGCTGAATCCAGTCGCCGGGGGGCGGCACGCCCTGCGGCGCGCCGGCCGCGACGACCAGGCTCCCGACGCACACGAGCACGGCTGCGGCGACGCGCGCCCGACATCCGGCGGTCACACGTGACATCGAATCCTCCCTGCCGGGCCCGGGCGGCCATCGGCTCGTCGCCCATCGTAGCAGACGGCCGTCGGCGCGCGGATGATCGCCCGGCGCCTGGGTCTAACGCTCGCGGCCCGCGCCCGGCGACAACACCAGCAGCCAGCCCTTGCCCGGCTCGATCGGGATCGCCTCGCCCGGCGCGAAGGACCGCGCGGGCTGGAAGGCGTCGATGGCCGGCGCGGTCACGCGCACGGCCGCGGGGTCGAGCCCCAGAGCCTTCCAGTCGATCGCCAGGCGCACGTCGACGGCCTCCTTCGCCCATGTCGCCAGCGCCACCAGCGTCCGGCCGTCGCGGACGTAGGCGGTGGCCAGCACGTCGTCGCGGCCCGTCTGCACCGGATTGGCCGGCACCCACCAGCCGATCATGCGGCTGTCGGCGATGCCGAAGTCGTCCCACGCCTTCCACAGCGGGCGCGGGTCGCCGGCCCACGGCAGGCGACCGGTCATGCCGAACACCATGCCGCGCCACGGCTGGCCGCCGCCCTCGAGCATCTCGCTCATCAGCCCGAAGGGCAGGCCCGACACCTCGGTGAGCCAGTAATCGGGCGCGGCGTTGTAATCGAAGTACTCGCCGAACCACAGCCGGTTCAGGTACGGAAAGTGCTCGAGGTACAGGTTCGCGCTGCTGGCGAATCCGTCGCGCACGTTGTACTGGTTGGCCGAGTGCAGGTCGATGAGCGCTCCGGGCCGGTGGCGGTCCAGCACCTTGCGCACCCGCTTCATCGTCAGGCGATCGAAGGCCACGTCGTCGATGTAGAGGCCGTCGATGCCGACGTGCTGCGCGAGCCACTGCAGCCCCTCGACGTAGAAGTTGTGCCAGCGCGACACCCCGCTGTTGACGATGGCGGCGTCGGTGAGATCGGGCACGAACCAGGCGGCGATGTAATCGGACCCGAGGTGTTCCTGCAGCCACGAGTAGCCGCCGCCCGGACCCGGGGCGAAGATGTCCCCGAGGCTGCGCAGGGCGAAGATCTCGGGGGCGCGGTTCGCCAGTTCCCGGACGGTGTAGTAGATCTTCACGCGCTGACCCCGCGCGTGCGCCTCGTCGATGTACGCCTTCATCTCGGCGGGGCGGAAGAACGGGTAGTTGATGTACGGGTTGATCGCGTTGGCGTGGTGCACGTTGACGACGTTCGCGCCCGCGGCCTGCACCTCGGCCGGCGGCTTGAACGCGTGGAAGTACCGCGTGGTGAACTGCGCCTTCGTGTCGAGGGGCTTGAAGGGCGTGAGCAGGAGCCGGAAGTTGAAGGCCAGCGGCGTGCCCGGTTCGATCGTGCGGGGGCCGCTGTAGCAGCTGACGAGGTACGTGCCCGCGTCCTTGAGGCCGAGGCGGCATCCGCCCTTTCCGAAGTTGGCCCACGAGGATGGCGCCACCAGCGGCTTCAGGGTGTAGAAGTTCGTATTGAGCGGGCGCACGTACGCGTCGTCTTTCAGCGTGAACTGCAGGCCGGCGTTGACATCGCCGATCCACGCGGAGTCCTGGTTGCGGGTCGCCACGTCCCAGGTCCAGTCGAGCGTCGCGGGCCGCACGCCGCCCTTGACGCCGAGGCCCATGAGGTACCGCGCCACGCCGGCGGCCATCGGGATCTCGAGACGGATGTCGTCCACGGCTGTCGGCCGATCGGCGCGGAGCCGGACCGCGTACTCGAGGTTGCCGTCGCCGTCCAGCTGGGCGTCGGTCGCCAGGTGCAACGCACCGCCGGCGGCCGAGGCCGTCCACGCCACGGCGCCGGGGCGCTGTTTCGTGAAGGTGACGCCGCTGCCCTTCCATGGCGTCACGCCCGCTCCGGAGGCGACGAGCGCGATGGGCCCGGTCAGCACCGGGCGGCCCTGCGGCTGCAGGTGCGTCATCTCGATGGCGAACCGGCTCTCGATCGACGCGGGGAACCCGAGCGTGTCGAGCGTGACGGATCGCCCCAAGACGCCGACGGTCTGCCCTGTCACCGTCACAGGCGTGAAGGGCGCCACCAGGTCGTCGTCGACGGCCAGCGTCGAATCGAGCCACCGCAGGCGGGTCAGGCGCCAGGGCTCGTCGTCGCCGTGGTTGGCGATGAGGGCCGGCAGGACCGTGAGGCGCACGGGAATCGGCATGGGCGCCTGGCCGCGCGGCGCCACGGTCAACTGACCGGAGTAGTCGCCAGGCGGCGTGCTCTCGGCCACCTCGATGCCGCACCACAGCGGCTGCACCCGGCCGGCGTCGACGCGAACGGTCCGGGTGAACGGCCGCGCGGCGGCGTCGATGCCGCCGAGGTTGAAGCAGCGGAACGCCGAGGCCGGGAGGCGGCCCGATGGCCCGGCGAGATCACCGAACTCCACCCTCACGTCCTCGATCGTCTGCCGGACGGCGTAGAGCCCAAGCTGGAACGCGTAGAACTCGCCACGCTGGGCCTCGCCCGTCAGCGGCCCGTTGGCCCCGCGCCGCACCCAGCGCAGCGGCAGGTCTGCGGGCATTTTGATGGCGTTGGCGCGGTCCTCGGGAAAAACCAGGCAGGCCGCCCCCGGGTGCCGGGCGACCAGGGCGGCCGTCTCGGCGCGCGTGGCCGCGACGGACATCGGGAAGAAGCTGTGGAACGCCTCGATGGCCTCGAAGGCGGTCACGGACGCCTCGGGCAGGCGGCGCCACGTGTCAGTGTCCACGGCGACGGCCCGCAGCGCGTGGCGGTCGAGCCACGAGGCTTCCGCGGTCGCCTCGGCGGGCGGGTAGGTCACGGTCGGGTAGTTCTTCCGCCCGCTCATCACGTTCGGCAGGTAGTACAAGAAGTACTCGCCGGCCGACGGGGCCTCGAAGACGAGGTCCGCCGCCTCACGGGTCACCCGGACCCGCACCAGGTTCAGCACCCGGGTCCCGGCCGCCGTCGTGAGGACGACCTGCTTGTGCTCGGCGCCGGCATCCCATCGGCGCCACGGCACGTGGACCCGCACGGCCGGCGCGGGGGCCGGCACGCGCAGCACCGCCCGGTGGTTGCCAAGCGTGGCCGCGTCCCACGAACCAACGCCGTAAGGGACGTCGCTGTCTCCTCCCGTGGGCGCGCCGGGCGCCTGGAGCCTGCCGACGGCGAGGCCGGCGCCGGCCGGCCAGAGGGCGGAGAGGAACACGGTGATGCAGGCGGCAACAATGCGCTGGCCGGTCGTCATGGCCGTTAACTGTAGTGTCACCGCCCCCGTGCTGCAACCCGTGCTATCGTCACAGAAAAGGGGCCAGGCCCCTTTTCTGACCTGTTTAGGTCGAACGACAAAGGGGCCTGGCCCCTTTTTCAGGGAGAGCGCCGTGGCGAGACGGATCGGGGTGTTCACGAGCGGCGGGGACGCGTCGGGGATGAACGCCGCCCTGCGGGCGGTGGTGCGGACGGCGCTCGACCGCGGGATCGAGGTGTTCGGGATCTACGAAGGCTACCGGGGCCTCATCGAAGGCGGCTCGATGATCCGGGCGCTGAACTGGGACAGCGTGGGCGGCATCATCCAGAAGGGCGGCACGATCATCGGCTCGGCGCGATCGCAGGAGTTCCGGACGCGTCCCGGGCGGCTGACGGCGGCCGTCAACCTGCTGGCGCACGGCATCGACAGCCTCGTGGTCATCGGCGGCGACGGCTCCCTGACCGGGGCCGACCTGTTCCGCAAGGAATGGGGCAGCCTGCTCGACGAAGCCGTCGCGAGCGGCCGCGTCGCGGCCGAGACGGCGGCGCTCCACCCGGCGCTGACCATCGTCGGACTCGTGGGGTCGATCGACAACGACGCGCTGGGCACCGACATGACCATCGGCGCCGACACGGCGCTGCACCGGGTGACCGAGGCCATCGACGCCATCAGCAGCACGGCGTCGAGCCACCAGCGCACGTTCGTCGTCGAGGTGATGGGGCGGCACTGCGGGTACCTGGCGCTGATGGGCGCGATCGCCACGGGCGCCGACTGGGTGCTGATCCCCGAGGCGCCGCCCGACACCAGCGACTGGGGCGACCGGATGGTGGCGGCCCTGAAGGCCGGGCGGCAGGCGGGCCGCCGCGACTCGATCATCGTGCTGGCGGAAGGCGCCACGGACGCCACGGGGCAGGCGATCACGTGCGAGGACGTCAAGAAGGCGCTCGAAGGCGAGTTGGGTGAGGCGGTGCGCATCACGGTGCTGGGGCACGTGCAGCGGGGCGGCGCGCCGAGCGCGTACGACCGCACCCTCGGCACGGTGATGGGCTTCGCCGCCGTCGAGACGCTCGTGTCGGGCGCCGCCGACCAGGAGTCGCAGGTCATCGGCATGCGCGGCAACCGGGTGGTCAGCATCCCGTTGACGGAGTGCGTCTCGCAGACACGCGAGATCAACCGCCTGCTCGAGGCGCGGGAGTACGGCAAGGCGCTGGCGCTGCGCGGAACCGCGTTCAACGACGCCTGGCGCACGTTCAACACGCTGCTGCAGGCCCTGCCCCACCCGCCGGCGGCCGGCCAGCGCCGCCTGCGCCTCGGCGTGCTGACCGCCGGCGCGACGGCGCCGGGCATGAACACGGCGGTCCGCGCGGCGGTGCGCCTCGCGATCGACCAGGGGCACGTCGTCTATGGCGTGCGCCGGGGATTCCGCGGACTGGCCGAGGGTGAACTCCAGGAGATGGACTGGATGAGCGTGAACGGCTGGGCGCCCATGGGCGGCTCGGAGCTGGGCACGCGGCGGGACGTGCCGGCCGGCCCGGATCTCTACGCCATCGCGCGGACCATCGAGCGCAGCGCCCTGGACGGACTGCTGGTCATCGGCGGGTGGGAAGCGTACCAGGCGGTGCACCGGCTCTGGGAAGAGCGGCGCAACTTCCCGGCGTTCACCCTGCCGATGGTGTGCCTGCCAGCGACCATCGACAACAACCTGCCCGGCACGGAACTCAGCGTCGGCGCCGACACGGCGATCAACAACATCGTCCAGGTGGTGGACAAGATCAAGCAGTCGGCCGTGGCCGAACAACGCTGCTACGTCGTGGAGGTGATGGGCCGGCAGTGCGGCTACCTGGCGATGATGAGCGGCCTGGCCACCGGCGCGGAACGCATCTACCTCCACGAGGAGGGCATCACGCTCAAGACGCTGGAGGCGGACCTGGCCCAGCTGGTGGACGGGTTCAAGGGCGGCAAGCGCCTGGGCCTCATGATCCGCAACGAGAACGCCAACGACGTCTACGACACGCGGTTCATGTGCGCGCTGTTCGAGGAGGAAGGCGGCGGGCTGTTCGACGTGCGCCAGAGCATCCTCGGGCACCTGCAGCAGGGCGGCGATCCGTCGCCGTTCGACCGGATCCAGGCCACGAAGCTGGCCCGGCTGTCGATTCAGCGCCTCGTGACCGACGCGCTCGGCGGCGGGCACGACGCGGTGTTCATCGGCATCGTGCAGGGCGCGGTGTTGTTCACCCCGTTCGAGGACTTCACACGGCTCATCGACGAGGCGCACCGGCGCCCCAAGCACCAGTGGTGGCTCGACGTGCGGCGGGTGAACGACGCGCTGGCGCGGCCGCAGCCGCGCGGCGGCGCCGATGCGTGGATCGCGGAAGGGCGGCTGTAGCTGAGGCGGTGGTACATGACGAAGGGGCCGGGCCCTGCCGGGCCCGGCCCCTTCGTCTCGTCCCAGGACGACTAGAAGCGCAGCCGGATGCCGCCGCCGAACTGCATGCCGCCGGCTTCCACCTCGAGGGCGGTGCCGCCCTCGGGCGTCATGTCCACCTTGGCCGCCGCGTAGCGGAAGAACCCGCCGAGGCCGACGTTCCGGGTGATCTTGTACGTGGCGTCGAGGCCCACGTTGAAGCCCGTCTGGTTCTTGCTGGTCGTCACCTTCTTCACGTTGGTCAGGTTGACGGTGGTGTAGGGCGGGCCGACTTCGGCCACCTGCGGATTGGACAGGGTGTCCTGCTCCACGGTGAAGAAGGTGGGCCCGCCGAACACGGCGATGTCGAACTTCTCGCTGAGGGGAATCATGAAGAGCCCGAACACGTGCACGGCCTGCTCCTTGTGGGTCAGGTCGGGCACCGTGGCGCCGGCGGTGCGCGGCGAGTCGTACAGGATCGGGTGCGGAACGGACGCGGCGATGATGCCCTCGCTCTTGCTGCTGAGCTGGTTGTAACCGACGCCGACGCCGAAGTTGCCGAACAGGCGCACGCCGCCGGACACATCGAACATGCCGCCCTGGCCGTCGATGGTCTGCTGCGTCTTGACGCTGGCTTTCTCGTCATACAGGGTGAACTCGCTGGAGGTGGAGACCTCCTTCGAGGGATGGCTCTGGAAGGCGCCGTTCACGTTGATGAACACGCGGTCCTCCCACTGCAGCATCTGGGCCTGGGCGTGGGCGGCCACGAGCAGCATCAGGCCGGCAAACAGCATCACAAGCGAAGCACGCTTCATCGTGTTGTCCTCAGTTCAAACGCAGTACACGGAACGACCACGGCGGCGGGCAACTTCCCTGCCGGCCCCGTGGCGCTGGCCGAATCTCTAAATCCTAGCACAGTCACAGCCCAGCCCGGCGGGAAGACCGGCTCCGGTGCGGGGATCCCGACCGGACCGCTCCGGCCTTTGCCGATCCCCGGAATTCCGGTATCATCGAGCGATGCGGGCGGTTCCGCCCGCATCGCTCCATCCCCATGTCTTGGAGAGTCTGAATGCAGAAGAAGCTGCTCTTGTGTGCTGTCGTCGGCGTCCTGGCCCTGGCCATCGCGTGCGGAGGCGACTCGAAGAACCCGGCCTCGCCGAGCTCGACGCCGACGGTCGGCGCCGATGCGGCGGCTGACGGATCGACCCTGAAGGTGAACGCCCCGGCCCTGATCCGTCCGATCAGTGATGCGGTGGTCACCACTCAGACCCCGCTGCTCGTCTTCGGCAACTCCGCCGGCAAGTTCGTCGCGGTCGGCGCCCTGACCTACCGCGTGGAAGTATCGCTCACCAACGGCCAGGTGCTCATCAACCACAGCGGCATCACACAGAACGAAGAAGCCCAGACGGGCTACCGGGTGACCCGCGAGCTCGACTACGCCACGACGCACCGCTGGCGCGTCCGGGCGGAGCAGGGCTCGCTCGTCGGTCCGTGGTCGGCGTACGCCACGTTCAAGACGCCCGACAAGCCGGTGGGCCCCGAGGAGACGCCGTCCTTCCAGCGCGCGACGGAACTCTGGGACCGCCTGACCGACGGGCGCACCCTGGGCCGTCAGGTCAATTCGGTGTTCATCCCTGGCAAGGGCGTTCAGTTGCCGGACTTTTCCTCGTACGTGCAGTACACGCTCGGCTCCACCCTGACCGCCGGTGAGATGTCGTTCTTCATCGAGGGCCTCGACGAGGACACGAACGGCGGCAAGACCAAGGTCGTGACGATGCAGGCCGGGTACGGCGACTTCACCGCCAACCCGTACCGGTTCAACGTCGAGAAGCGTGGCGACGACCACCCCAACACCGGCCTGTTCCGGATGCGCATCATCACCGGCGACCCCGAGACGTTCTACGACTCCGACCGCTATCCCGCGCCGCTGGATCGCGCGAAGACGTACTTCATGAAGGTTGTCTGGGGCGGCGGCAATGTCCGTCATACGGTCCAGGAGAACGACGAGAAGGGCCGGATCATCGTCGAATACAACATGCCGTACTCCGGCACCTACCGACCGAATCCGCACGTGGTGAACCTCGGCGTGCCGGTGCCGCGCGGCGGTGAGATCGACGCCACGGTCCCGGGCATCATCATCCGGTACCTCTACGTCACGGCGCCTGGCGGCAAGCGGCCCGGCACGGCGTTGCTGCCGCTGCCCGAGTTCGGCCTCGTGTCGCCCGACGGCGGCCAGTAGGCATCCGCATCGGGACTCTCAGGGCCGGGGCGCCACGCAGGCGCCCCGGCCCTTTCGTTTCCTCCCCGCTCCGGCCGTGCAGCCCTCCTGTCCCGACAGGATGGCAGTCGCCGCGTCACCTGTCAGGATAGGATGGCCCCCTTCCGGGGATCGGTCTGCGCGGTCGCGCGGCCGCTGCGGATCGGCCCTGTTCCCAGCCAGGGTCACCGCCGACAACCGACACAGGAGTCCCTGATGCAGAAGACGGGATTGGTGTATGCGTTTGCGCTGGCGCTGGCCGGCGCGTCAGCCTGCGGCGGCGACTCGCCGTCTCCGGTTTCGCCCAGTCAGACCGGTGGCGGGACCGCCGGCGCTGCCGCCGACGGATCGACCCTCAAGGTCACGGCGCCAGCCCAGGTTCAGCCCGAGAACAACGACACGACGAACACCACCATGCCGAACCTCATCGTCCGGCCGTCCTCCGGACGCTTCGTGCCGGCCGGGACACTGGTCTACCGCTTTGCGGTCGAGACCGCCGGCGGCGCCGAGGTCTACCGCTCGTCCGCGGTGGCCGATCCCGGCACGGGCCAGATCGGGCACCGGCCGACCGAGGGCAAGCTGAACTGGGGCTCCGCCTATCGCTGGCGCGCCAGGGCGGAGCAGGGGTCGACCGTGGGTCCCTGGTCCGCCTACCTGGCGTTCCAGACGCCGGCCATGCCGGCGCCGCCGCTGGTCGACGAACCCGAGAACGGGGCAACCGCCAACGGCGTCGCGCCCCGACTCATCGTGAAGAACGGCGCCGTCCCCGCCGGGGTCAACCCGGACGGTCTCCTGCACCGATTCGTCGTCGAGCAGCTGAACGGCACGGTCCTCGCCACCGGCACCGCTGAAGCCGACGACGACACGACCACCTGGGTGGTCCCGGCCGATGCCCTCCAGGAGACGACCACGTACCGCTGGCGCGCGCGGGCGGAACGAGGCGCCGCGTTTGTCGGACCGTGGTCGCCGTACTGGACCTTCACGACGTCGTCGCCCATCGTCTGGCCGACCACGCCCGGGGAACTGGTGGGTTTCGCGACGCAGCAGTTTCCCGAGTATCTCGTGCCCACCTCCTCGCTGCACGAGCGCGAGGCGAACATGGCGTTTGTCCGGGATCGCATGATCGAAGCAGGGATCTGCGGAGGCATGGATCTGGCGTGGAACCTGAAACGCGGCGTGGGGCCGCGCAGCACCGACGCGCTCCTGCACCGGGACGGCGGCCGCGACCGCGTGATCGACATCGCCGCCGGTTTCGATGCCTACCGGACCCCGCTGCAACTGCACTGGGTCGAGGTGGAGGGACCGCCCGGATACGATCGGTACCTGCCGCGCCCGAGCTGCAAGTAGCCCGCACGCCCTGACCGAACGTCAACGGGCCGGCCCTCGCGAGGGAGCCGGCCCGTTGATGTGTACGGTGGCCGTTCGCCCGTCAGGCGGCGGGACGCAGCCGTCCGCTACTTCCCGGCCTTCCGCTTCTCGTTCATCGCCCGGCCCAGGAACTTCACGTAGGGCACGACCTGCTTCACCGCCGCCACGTTCATCTGGCACGGGCTGAGGCAGGTGGGGCACTCCTTGTCGCGGATGTGGTCGCGGTGCTCCTGCGAGGCCTGGCTGAAGTAGAGCTCGCCGGGATCGGTCTCGAGCACGTTGCCGATGACCTTGCTGTTCTCGCAGAAGAACAGGCCCCCGTCGGGGTTGAGCATGATGCCCTGCGACTGGAACGGGCACGGCGCCAGGCGGTGGTACCCGTTGGCGATCATGTCCGCGTAATGCATGTAGATGTAGTTCTGGCCGTCGAGCAGCGGGTCCATCCGAACGCGGTCCAGGAAGAACTGCCGCATGCGCTCCTCGTCGGGGCCGACGGGCTTCTGCGTCTCGGCCAGCTGGGTGTTGCCCAGCATCGGCTCGGTGAACCGGATCATGTTGAAGACGATGTCGAGGTTCTCCTTGCGGGCCCACGCCAGGATGTTCTCGGCGTCCTTCAGGTTCATCGAGAAGATGGTGGTCGAGACGCCGAAGTTGAACCGGTAGCGCGCCTGCATGTCGCGCATGGCCTGGATGGTCTCGTACGCCTTGTCGAAGCCGCGCTTCACGTTGCGCACGAGGTTGTGCATCTCGCCGACGCCGTCGATGGACACGCGCGTGCTGAAGATCACGCCCTTGCGCTGGCACGCCGCCGCCACCTTCTCGATCATCGGGATCGCCCGGTGCGGCGTCAGCCCGGTGGTGTTGATACCGAATTTGCGCAGCCGAGGCAGGCGGTCGATCATCAGCTCGCAGATTTCCACCAGGTCGTTGCGCGTGGTGGGCTCGCCCCCCGACACGTTGGCGATCTCCACCTTCTTCCAGAAGTCGGACTGGAACACCCGGTCGATCTGCTCCAGCGTCATGTCGAGCTTGCGATCGCCGCGTTTCCAGTTGCTGCACATCTCGCACCGCGCGTCGCACACCCACGTGCAGTGAAAAATCAGCACCGTGGGGTGGATCGGCTTGAGCGTGGCGACGACACTATTGACCAGGTCCCGCGGGGCGCTCAACGCGGCCTTCGCGAGATACTTCGCAGCGTAAGTCTGAGCCATGTGTGGCTATTTTACCGGCTTCGTTCGGAACAGGTAAAGGACGGCACCCGGCAGGTTCCCCGCCAGCCCGAGCAGGACGATCAGCGTGGAGAGGGCGAAGGCGCGGGCGTGGGGCACGCCGACGGGTTCGAGCAGCCAGACGATGGCCCCCTGCGGCAGGCCGAAGCCGCCGATCGACACGGGCAGCAGCATCAGCAGCAGGCCGACCGGCATGAAGACGAGGTAGTAGGTCAGCCCGACCTCGATGCCCATGCCCCGGCCGAGGCAGTAGCCCTGCAGGACGCGCAGGAACTGCACCGCAATCGACAGGGCGAACACGGCCGCCAGCACCACGGGGCGCCCCCGGAACGCGCCCACTTCCTGCCCGACGTTTGCCAGCAGCCGCCCGGCCCGCGTCTCGAGCCAGCGCGCGGGCAGCAGCGTCACCACCCGGTCGGCCCAGAGGACCGCCAGCAACCCGGCGCCGCCCACCGCCACGGCCAGCATCACCTGCGTGCGCACCGCCGGGCCCAGGTGCGGCGCCCATCCCGCCAGGCCCGCCAGGCCGAGGCCGACCAGCGCCATCATCCCCAGCACGCGGTCGATCGCAACCGACGCCACGGCCTCGGTGCCCTGGTCGGTCCGCACGGCCACGGCGTAGGCCCGCGACGCGTCAGCCCCGATGCCGGCCGGCACGAAGCTGCCCAGGAACGAGCTGACCAGGTAGATCCAGACTGCCTTGCGCGCCGGCAGGGCGACGCCCGCCGATCGCAGCAGGATGATCCACCGCGCGATCATCACCGCGCGATCCGCGGCCACCAGCAGGAGCGCGGCCGCCAGCCACGCCGGCGACACGTGCACAAGGGTGGCGGCCAGTTCGGCCAGGTCGATGTCCCGCAGGACGTACCAGAGGATCGCCGCCGTGACGAGCAGCCGGAACGCCGTCGACCGGAGGACGCGGGCCATCACGCGCCCGGCTTGCGGGCGACGAAGGCGAGGGTCTCGAAGAAGTTCTTGCGCACGCGGAACAGGACATCCTCGGTGCGCGTGTACCGGGAGAGGGGCTCGAGTCCCGGGAGGTTGGCCAGGACCGACAGCCCGGCGAGCAGGTCGCGGGCCACGCCGGTCGACGCCCCGATGCTGCGCACCACCTGCGCCACGGTGAAGCCGTGGTCGCCCAGCAACTGGCGCACGCGCCGCTCGGTGGTGACGAAGTTGTGGGTGTAGTCCACGTCCCAGAAGAACGTGCGTTCCTTCAGGTAGTCGGGCACGACAACGAACGCCACGCCGCCGGGGCGAAGGACGCGGTATGCCTCGGCCGCGAACGCCCGCGCGCCATCGATCCCGCTCATGTGCTCGAGGACCTGGTCCGCGTACAGCACGTCGCACGAGGCGTCCGCCACGGGAAACGGCGGCACCCAGGCTTCGGTCACCTCGACGCCGCGGCCACGCAGCGCGTCGGCCAGGGCCGGGCTCGCCTCGATCGCGCGGTAGCGCCAGCCCATCGCCCGGATGGGATCCACCAGCGTCCCGGCGCCGGGCCCGACTTCCAGCAGATCGCCGCCCGGTGCCGCGTGGCGGGCGAGCAGCGCCAGCCGGCTACGCTCGATGCGCTGGCGCCGTGCGCCGCCGAACCGCGTCAGCCGGCGCTCCGAGAACCACTTGTAGAAGTCGTTGGCCATGGGCGTCACGGGGCCGGCTGAAGCCGGCCCCCACGAAAGCAACCCGTCGTCCGGAAGAGGCCGGCTGAAGCCGGCCCCCACGAAAGCAACCCGTCGTCCGGAAGGGGCCGGCTGAAGCCGGCCCCCACGAACCCCACGCTACTTGATGTCGATCAGCTCGACGTCGAAGACGAGCATGCCCTTCGGGTCCTGGCCCTTGTAGGCGATGTTCTCAGGAATCCAGAAGCGGCGCTTCTCGCCCACCACCATCAGTTGCACGCCCTCGGTCCAGCCCTCGATCACCTGGTCCAGCGGGAAGGTGGCCGGGGTGCCCCGCACGACGGAACTGTCGAACATCTTGCCGTCGGTCGTCCAGCCCGAGTAGTGCACGGTCACCTGGCTGAACTTGCCCGGGCGCTTGGTCCCGGTACCGGGCTGCAGCACCTTCGACGCGAGGCCGGAGCGCGTCTTCTCGGCATCGGCCGGCGGCTTGGCCACGTCGGGCGGGGCCACGGGCATCTCGGTCATCGCCATCAGCTCGACGTCGAACACCAGCATGCCCTGCGGACGGTCGGTCCGGCCCTTGTACGCCAGTTCCTCGGGAATCCAGGCCCGGCGCTTCTCGCCCACCACCATCAACTGGACGGTCTCGCTCCAGCCGGGGATGACGCGGTTGAGGACGAACGTGCTGGCCCGACCGCGGGCGTACGAACTGTCGAACATCACGCCGTTGGTGGTCCAGCCGGTGTAGTGCACGGTCACCTGGTCGGTGGCCGCGGGTTTCTTGGCGCCCGTTCCGGGCGTAATCACTTTCGTGGCGAGGCCGCTGGCCGTCTTGACGGCGTCGGCGGGCGGGGCCGCCACGTCGGGCGGAGCGGGCACGGGTCTGGCCAACTTGGGCACCTCGAACTGATTCTGGGCGGTCGGCTGCTGAGCGGCGGCCGGTGCGGTCGCCAGGGCAAACGCGGCCAGGGCCGCGGCGCCGGCGATCGCCGGCCGTGAGCGTCGGAACGTCATTCGGTCACCTTGTCCTTCTTCTTGCGCGTAGTCGTCGCACGCGGCGCGCGTGGCTTGCGCACCGCGGCAGGTTTCTCGGGGGCAGCCCCGTCAGCCGTCTTGCGCCGGCGCCTGGGCTTGGCAGGAGCCGGCTCGGCAGTCTCATCCGCCGCCGAGGGCGTCTCGGCGGGCGCGGCGCTTTCGGCGGGGGCGGCGTCCGCAGGCTCCTCGGCGGCAGGTGCCGCGTCTCCGGGAGCCTCCTCGCCGCCGGCGGCCGCGGCGGCCAGGCGCGCCGCTTCTTCCGCTTCGTACGCCGCCCGTCGGGCGGCCATGGCCATCTCGTAGTCGAGGGCGGGATCTTCCACCGGCAAGCCCAGCTCGGCGGCCTGGACGGGCCGCAGGTGCTGGCCCTGGAAGACCCGCATCACGCCCTGGCGGTCGCGATCGAGGCGCACGAGACCGTCGCGCTGCACCGCCCGCAGCAACTCGACGAGGTTGCCGTGCTTCCGCTCGTCGAAGCCCGGCTCAGCGGAGCGCAGAATCTGTTTCACGTTGCGGATGTACATCGGCCAGCGCGTGACGGCGCCCGGCGTGTTCAGCACCCGACGCAGCAGGGCGACGCCGTCGGCAAACGACACCTGCGGCGCCGCCGGGGCAGCCTCGCCCTCGGCCTCGACATCGGGCTGCGGCAGGGCCGGCTCGGCCGGATCGGCGTGGTGCGCCGGGGCCGGGTGCGACTGGGCCGGGTGCGGGGACGCCACCTGAGCCGGAGCCGACTCGGCCACGATGGCCTCTGCATCGGCCGGCGTTTCGTGCAGGTCCACCAGCACGCTGCGTCCCGAGCTGCGCAGGGTGACCAGGCCGGCCTCGGCCAGCTTGTCGGCGAACTCGCGGAAGCTCGACGCCCCGTAGTCGCGCTCGGAGAACGACGAATCGAGCTGCAGCAGCGTGCTCTTCAGCAGGCCGAGCTGCGGGGTCACCTCGCGGTCCGTCATCACCTGCAGCGCGCGGGTCACCAGCGGGAACGCCTTCGCGATGGGCGCCGTCGTCAGCGGGGCGGGCGACGGGGCCGGGGCGCCGCCGCGGTCGCGGCCGCCGCCCGACTGGCGCCGGCTGGGCTGGCGGATCAGGTTCTCGTAAGCGATGAACTCGGTGCAGTTCTTCTGCATCACGAGGCTGGTGAACTGCCGGCCGCCCACCACGAACACCTTGCGGTCGTACTGCTTCAGCTTCTCGACGAGGCTGATGAAGTCGCTGTCGCCGCCGACGATGACGAAGGCGTTGATGTGGGCGTGGGTGAACGCCATCTCGAGGGCGTCGAGGGCCAGGTTGATGTCGGCGCCGTTCTTGTCGCCGCCGGGCGTCATGTTGCGCTGGACCATGCGCACCGCGTGCTGCGTCATCATGCGGCTGTAGTCGCCGGTGCGCTTCC
>CAYNDV010000012.1:0-55398 GCA_964396055.1 uncultured Vicinamibacterales bacterium
GGTCGCTGCCGGGTGTATACACGGGCCCGAGGTCGAAAGACTTCGGGCCCTTTTCGTGTACCCCCCATCCCGAATCCGTGACACGGGCACCGCGACGGACGTATCATCGCTCGGCCATCAAGGAGAATGCCGGTTGGCAAGCGTGCGTGCGGCGGGCGTCCTGCTCGCGATGGCGGGCATCGTGCTCCCTGGAGCCCCGGCACGGGGTCAGGACCTCGATCCGCGTGCCTACGCCAGGGCCCCGATCAACTCCACGGTGGCGATCGCCGGCTTCGCCTTCTCCAGCGGATCGGTGCTCACCGACCCGACGCTCCCCGTGCAGAACGTCCACGCCGACATCAGCACGCCCTCGGTAGGGGTGGCGCGCGTCTTCAACCTGTTCGGCAAGACGGCGCAGGCGCTGCTGGCCGTCCCCTACTCCGTGGCCGAAGTGACGGGGGACACCGGCGAACAGGAGGCACGCACCTCCCGATCCGGCCTGTCCGACATGCGCCTGCGCCTGTCGGTGCTCGTCGCCGGCGCACCGGCGGCGACCCTGGCGGAACTCGCCAAGATGCCGCGCAAGCCTGTCATCGGCCTCAGTCTGACGGCCACCGCGCCAACCGGCCAGTACTATCCCCACAAACTCGTCAACCTGGGCACCAATCGATGGGGATTCAAGCCCGAGATCGCGCTGTCGTACCCGATTGGCACGAGATGGCTCGCCGACGCCTATGCGGCCGTGTGGCTGTTCACCGACAACCAGGCCTTCTACCCGGGAACCGCCACGAAGAGC
Source organism: uncultured Vicinamibacterales bacterium (assembly GCA_964396055.1). Taxonomy (GTDB): domain Bacteria; phylum Acidobacteriota; class Vicinamibacteria; order Vicinamibacterales; family JAKQTR01; genus CAYJPV01. The sequence goes on from CAYNDV010000012.1 coordinate 776, forward strand.
CAGAACCGGGTGGGCGCCCTCCAGGGGCACATCAGCTACTCGTTCACGCCACGGACGTGGGTGGCCCTCGACGCCACCACCTACCGCGGCGGCGACGCGCGGGTCAACGGGACGCCATCGGGCGAACGGCTGGTCAGTTCGCGGGTGGGCGCGACCTTCGCCTTCCCGGTCGGCCGGCGCCACGGCATCAAGGTCGCTTACAGCACGGGGGCGATCGTACGATTCGGCGCCAACTTCGACAGCTTCTCCGTGGGCTGGCAGACCGGCTGGGTCGACCGGCGGCGCTGACGCAGGCGGCGGCCCTCCGAGCCTGAGTGTAGAATGACACGCCTATGACCACCCCGCGCCGCCTCATCCTGCTCGCGGGCCTCTGCCTCGCCCTGGTCTCCCCGGCCGCCGCGCACGCTGGACAGGCCGAGGCCACGGCACCCGGCCCGGCCACCGACGCGGAGCCCCTCGTCGCACCCGTCGTCGTGGACGGGCACAACCTGTTCCTGGTGACGGGCGGCGTGTCGTACCAGCCCGCTGAGCGGGCCCGGCAGATCGCGGCCCGCATCGCCGCCGCTGCCGAGGACCCTGCCGTCGATCCGCGGGCGCTCCGCGTCGAACCTCACGCCGACTACGTCGCCATCTTCGCGGGCGACCAGCGCCTCATGGTCATCACCGAGGGGGACGTGCGCGCCACGGGCGCCACCCTCGGTCTGGTGTCCAAGCTCGTCGCCAACCGTATCGGCGAGGCCATCGCGCGTTACCGGGCCGACCGTCAGCCCGCAGTCCTCGTGCGTCATGCCTCGGCCATGGCGGGGTGGGCCGTCCTCCTCATCGTGATCATCTGGGCGGTCAGGCGCCTGCTGGCGCGCCTGCGGGCGCGCATCGAGCATCGGTTCGCCAGCCGGGTCGAACACATGGAGACCCGGTCCTTCGCGCTCGTCCGGGCCCGTCACCTCTGGCTGCTGCTGGAGCGGACCATCAGGCTGGTCTGGGTGGTCACCGCGGCCGGCCTGGTGTTCCTGTTCCTCCAGGCGACCCTGGCAGGCTTCCCCTGGACCAGGGCGCTGGGCGTTCGCCTTGCCGCCATCGTCCTCGATCCGGTCCGCACCATGGCGTCGGGTCTCCTCGCAATAGTGCCGGACCTGGTCTTCCTCGCGGTGCTGGCGCTCGTCACCCGCTACGCGCTGAGGCTGGTGCGGGCCTTCTTCGACGGGATCGGCGAGGGGCGGATTGCCCTCAACAACTTCGACGCCGACTGGGCCGCGCCCACCTATCGGCTGGTGAGACTCGTCGTGCTCGCCATGGCGATCCTCGTCGCCTACCCGTACATCCCGGGTTCGGACTCCGCGGCCTTCAAGGGCCTCTCCGTGTTCATCGGCGTGGTGTTCTCCCTGGGATCGTCGTCCATCATCGGCAACACCCTGGCCGGCTACAGCATGACCTACCGCCGGGCCTTCCGGGTCGGCGACCGGATCAAGATCGGCGACCACGTCGGCACGGTCGAGAAGATCAGGCTTACCGTGACGCACCTGCGCACGCTGAAGAACGAAGAACTGATCGTGCCGAACTCGATGATTCTCTCGTCCGAGGTCATCAATTACAGCGCGAAGGCCAAGACCGACGGGTTGATCCTCCATACGACGGTCGGCATCGGCTACGAAACGCCGTGGCGCCAGGTGGAGGCGATGCTGCTCGAGGCCGCCAGGCGCGTGCCCGGGTTCCTGGCGAACCCGGCGCCGTTCGTGATGCAGAAGGGCCTCGGCGACTTTGCCGTCACGTACGAGATCAACGCGTACTGCGACGACGCCCTGGCCATGCCACGCCTCTACACGGCGCTGCACCAGAGCATCCTTGATGTCTTCAACGAGTACGGCGTGCAGATCATGACGCCCGCCTACGAAGGCGACCCGGAGCAGCCCAAAGTGGTCGCCAGGTCCGATTGGTACACGGCTCCCGCCGTGCCCCCCGGCGCGCAGCCGGACGGATCGGACCGTCTCTGACGGGCCGGCGCCGGGCCTGATATCATCGCCCCTATCCGATGGCGGCCCGCGCCCGCCCGCGAAAGGTCCGAGACGCCCATGCCGATCCGTCACCCTGTCACGAGAACCAGCGTCGCCGGCGCCGCCCTGCTCGCGCTCCTGGCGGCGGCGGCGTGCGGAGGCGGAGTGCCGAGCGGCACGCCGCCACCGGCCGGGACCCCCGCGGCGGCGCCGCCGGGCGCGGAGCCACCCGACGCCCTTCCACCACCGCCGGAGGCCGCGTTACCGGAGGCCGTCCAGGGGCTGCTCACGCGGCCGTTCACCGGCGATCTCGATCAGATGATCGACCGCCGCCTGATTCGCGTTGGCGTCACCTTCAACCGGACGTTCTACTTCGTGGACAAGGGTGTCCAGCGCGGGGTCGCCTTCGAACTGGGGCAGGCCTTCGACGACCAGCTCAACCGGCGTCTGAAGACGGGCAACCAGCGGATTCACGTCGTGTTCGTGCCGCTGCCGCGCGACGCGCTCGCCTCGTTCCTGCTCGACGGCAAGGTGGACCTCGTCGTCGCGCAGGTCACCGTGCGGCCGGAACTCCAGGCGAAGGTGGACTTCTCGAACCCGACACGCACGAACGTGAGCGAGGTCGTCGTGACCGGCCCGGGCGTCGCTCCCGTGACGAAGCCGGAGGACCTTGCCGGGCGGGAGGTGTACGCCCGCCCGGACAGTAAGTACCTCGCCAGCCTGCAGGCCCTGAGCACCCGGCTTCAGTCGCAGGGGTTGCCGCCCGTTGTCATTCGCGACATCCCCGCCAACCTCGAAGACGACGACGTGCTCGAGATGGTCAATGCCGGACTCGTCCCGACCACCGTCGTCGACGACTATCTGGCCGACTTCTGGCGGAAGGTCTTCACCGGTATCACCGTGCACGACCGCGTCCGGCTTCGAACGGGGGCCAGCCTGGCCGTCGCGGTCCGGAAGGGCAGCCCGAAGCTCCTGGCGGAACTCAACGGGTTCCTGGCGAAGCACGGGATCGGGACGGCGCTCGGCAACGTCATCGAGAAGAGGTACCTGGTCAGCACCGGTTACGCGAAGGGCGCGACCTCCGAGACGGAACGGCGGAAGTTCCTGGAACTCGTGCAGCTCTTTCAGAAGTACGGCGCGGAGTACGGGCTGGACTACCTGCTGATGGCCGCCCAGGGCTACCAGGAGTCCCAGCTCAACCAGGACGCCCGCAGCCACGTCGGGGCCATCGGGGTGATGCAGGTGATGCCGGCCACGGGGCGGGACATGAACGTCGGCGACATCCGCCAGGTGGAACCCAACATCCACGCAGGCGTGAAGTACGTCCGCTTCATGATCGACCAGTACTACAAGAACGAACCCATGGACCAGCTCAACAAGGGGTTGTTCGCCTTCGCGTCGTACAACGCGGGACCCGGCCGGGTTCGCCAACTCCGGAAGGAAGCGGAGAAGCGGGGGCTCGACCCAAACCTCTGGTTCGGCAACGTGGAGCAGATTGCGTCGGAGCGGATCGGGCGGGAGACCGTCACCTACGTCAGCAACATCTACAAGTATTACGTGGCCTACAGGCTCGTGGCGGAGGACCGCGCCCGGCGGGCCGAGGCGAAGGCGGCCGTGGCGCCAGGCAAGTGACGGCGGGTCAGAACGCTTCCTGGACCGCCAGGTAGAAGGTGCGGGAGCCCTGGCGGCCGAAGCCGAGGTCCAGGCAGAGGTTGGTCTTCGACCGCTTGTTGATGAGGACGCGCAGGCCCAGGCCGGCGCCGGTCGCGAAACGGTCGAACAACTGCTCTCCGCTCCCGGCGTCCTTGAGGGTCGTGGTGTTCACGAAGGCCACCATGCCCAGCAGCCCGTTCCGCATGAGCGTGCCGCGGTACTCCACTTCGCCGTACACCAGCTGCTCGCCACGGTACCGCCCCTCGATGTAGCCGCGGCCGGAGCGGCCGTAGGTGTCCATGCCGGTTGCCGGCAAGTCCAGGTACGGCGCCACCCCGCCCGTCACGAGGTCGCCCCAGACCCAGAACGCCACCGTGTGACGCCCTGACGCCGACACCCGGCGGTAGGTCCGAAGGTCCAGGTAGAGCTCCTGCCAGGTGGAGTCTCCGCCGAGAAACCCGTCGAAGAACGTCCGGTAACTGGCGCTGGCGAGCCAGCCCCGACCGGCGTTGATCGTGCTGTCGCGCGTGTCGGCCAGGAGGTTGACGCTGGTGCCGGCTGAGGTCTGCGATTCGAGCGGAAAGCCGTACCGGCGGCTGTAGGAGACGTAGGGCGACGTGTCCCAGGCCTCAACCGCATCCTTCCCGGGCCCGACGTCCCGATGCACGCCGTAGTGGACGCCGATCCCGCCGAAGATACCTGGCCACAGCTGCCGAAAGGCCGTCTCGTACACCCGGAAATAATCGAACGACACGTTGATGCGGTCGGAGGTCGAGGCGTCGGTGCCCAGCCCGAAGGTGTCCTGCGACGTCCACTGAAAACGGTTGTCGCCGTTGAGCATCCAGCGGTTCCCGGACGAGAAGCGGCCGAACTTCAGGGAGAGCGATGTCTGCTTCTTCGACGAGAACGTGAAGGACGCCACGGCCGCCGACAGCTGCGTGTCGGCCGGGTCGCCGTAATAGGTGGCGACGTTCCCCGCGGCCCCGATCATCACGCCGCTGGTGGCCTTGTAGCCGATGACGGGCATGAAGGCCGACATGGAGCCGGCCGCCTGACCCTGCGCGGCGTCCGCCTGCGTCGGTTCCTTGTGGCGCAGCTTCCGCAGCAGGTCGAAGACGTCCACCAGTTCGACCGTGCCTTCGGGCGCCGGCTGCACCGAGGGTGACGACGGGGGCGCCGTGTTCGGCGGCGCCTGCGCCGGCACCTGTGCCGCCGTGCGGGGCGCGCCGGACAGGCACACCGACGCGACGAGCGCGGCCGCCGCCCCGCGCCGCCACGGCCGGCGGATCCCGTCACGGGAACCGGTCTGACGCGCGCGCACCGCCGGCCGCGCGAGATCGTCCCGCATCAGAACGTCCAGCCGAGCGACAAGCTGAACCCGAAGTCGTGCGAACTCGAACTGCCTTCCGGCGGCTTGTTGTCGTACGAGTCGTAGGCGGTGACGCCGACCGTGAAGTCCCTGATGATCTCCCGCTTGAGGTTGGCGGTCACCTCCGTGCGCACGCGGCCACCCACGTTCAGGCTGGGGAAGACCGTGAAGCCGAGATCGAGAGTGGTTTTCGGCGTGTCGTAGGTGAAGAACTCGTAGGTGGCGCCGAAAAAGGCTTCGACGTTCTCGGTGCTCTCGCCCGAGACCGGGTTCTCGTGGTTCAGCAGCAGGCCCCCGCCCAGCGCCAGCAGCGAGCGGTTGGTCTGGACGAGATTCCGGCCGACTCCGCTGCCGATCGACGAACGCAGGGCGAGGCCCAGATCCGTGTTGCGTTCCAGCCGGACCACGCCCGGCACGAACCACCGGTGGCGCAGCATCCGCTGATACGACGTCGACCACGTGGTTCTGAGTTCTTCCGGCTCGTCCGGCTGGACGGTGACGGTGGTGTCGAACTTCGTGCTGAACTCGAAGCGGGGACGCCGGGTCAGGATGTTCGCCGACATCGTCCCCTGGCCGATGCCGTTGGAGTTGGTGTAGCTGGCGCCGAGACTGATGGCCCCGTCCACGCGTGACCAGAAGGAAGACTTGAGCGGACGGATCCGGACCACCAGTGGCACGTCGAGGCGGGTGGCCTTGCCGTCCAGCAGGACGCTGAGGCCTCCAGCGTCGCCCGGCGCCAGTGTGCCGTAGTAGCGCGCGCCGTTCGTCATCTCGATCTCGAAGTAGTGCGGAGACTCCAGCGCGACGACCTTGTCCCACTCGAGATAGACGGTGCCCATGGTGGCGGTCGACAACTCGAGCCGCCCGAACTTCAGGCCCTTGATCTCGCCGTGGATGCGGTCTCCGTTCTTCAGGACGGCCAGGTCCGTATCGGCCGCGGCCGCTGCACCGGAGCCGGCCAACCAGGCCAAGACCAGGGCCAGCACGGCCGGAACCGCCGAGGCGCGACGCCGCAACACCTGCCCGATCCCCACGGCAGGCAGCTTAGCACGCGCGCCCTAGAACAGGAGCTTGAACCCGACAATCGGGCCGGCCAGCGTCGTCCCGAAGTCGAGCTTCTGGGCGAGCCGCGTGCCCTCCGCCCATTCGTTCTCCAGGCGGACGTAGAGCAGCGAGTAGCCGACCGTCAGACCGACGTGCCTGGCCATGCGCCAGTCGAGCGTGGCGTAGCTGTTCAGGTCGATCTCGGAGCCGACGCCAAACCCGCCCCCGTCCCCGTGGACCGTCAGGAGCCAGCGCTCGCCCAGGGGGAGGCGGACCGAGGCCCCCACGACCGGGTCCCAGATGCCCGGCCTCCGGCTCACCTTGGGGTAGTCCGCCACTTCGCCCGAGACGTCGACGGCCAGCCGTCGCACGCCCCCCTCCAGCCACAGGCCCCGTGCCACGCGTACGCCCGCCAGGGCCTCGCCGTAGATCAGCTTCCCCGACACTCTCACATACGGCCGTTCGCGCTCACCGGCCAGACCCGCATACACGACGTTCGCGCGCACCGTGAAACGCTGCTTCTCGATGCGAATCGCAGCCATGGCTGCGCCGCTCAACGACGCATCCGTGCCACCAGACGGCCGGTCGCCGCCCCCGGGCGGCTTGGGCAGATCCGGGAACGGCGGCAGGGTGATGCTGCTGATGTTGATCGGCACCCAGGCGTAGATGGGCGCGATCTCGATCTTCCAGCCGTTGTCTTCCTGAGGAGTGGTCTGGGTGGCCGGCTGCGCCTGGGCGTCCGCGCGGGAATCGGCCGTCCGTGACACCGGGCTCCCAGGCGGCGTCCCCGCGACGGCGTTCGCTGCGAAGGCCACCCAGATGGCCAGCGCCGTCACGTACGTCCTGCTGCTCATATCTCGCTCCCTTGATTGCACGCCGTATCTGGTCTCCAAAGACAAGCAGGAATAGTACCACGCAGGTACACTAAGATACTGCTGTCAGAAGTACCAGCTCATGTCTCTCGACGAACTGCCCGAGAACGGCCCGGCCTCGCCCGGTGCGTCGCAGGACCTCGAGGCGCTGTTCTTCCGCCTCTTCCTGCGCCTGATGGATGCTCCCGCTGAACGGGTGGCTGCCGAGATCTTCGCGGCCCAGCGTGACCTGTGCAGGGCGCTCGACCTCGACCGTTCGGCCCTGTGGCAGACGACCCCGCACGCGCCTGATCAGTTGTTCGTGACACACGTGTACGACGCCGACCGCGACGGCCGGACGACGGCCGGCGCCGACGGCAGCGTCGAGCGGGCGGGCACGCGCGATTTCCTGCTGTCCGGTGACAGTGCCATTACCTGGCACGCGGAGGCGTCGTCCCGATTCCCGTGGCTGATGCGGCGCGTGCTGGCAGGCGAGACCACCGCGATTACCGACCCCGGCGCCCTCCCCCCCGAGGCCGCCCATGATGCGGCCGTGCTCAGGGGGTTCGGCACGTTGTCGACGGTGATCGTCCCGCTTCTCGCGGACGACACGGTCCTGGGCTGCCTCTCATTTGCGACCACGCGCCGTTCGTGCGAATGGACGCCGGACCTCGTGGCGAGGTTCGAGCGGCTCGCCCAGGTCTTCGCGAAGGCACTGGCGCGCGCCCGAGCCCAGAACCTGTTGCGCGAGCGTGAGGCTGAGGCGGAACTGTCCGCCGCGGCCGCGGCCGCCGGCTTGTGGCAGCTGGACCTGTCGACGGGCTGGGTGTCGGCGACCCCGACCGCCCTGGCGCTGTACGGATTCGATCCCGACGCGGGCGGCGTCAGCATCGAGGACGTCATCGCGCGCGTGCACGCCGACGATCGGGCGCTGCTCCGCGATCGGATGCGCTGGGCGCGGGAACACGAGGAGCACTATGCGCAGGATTACCGCCTGACGTTGCCCGACGGGCGCGAGCGGTGGATCCAGGCCCGGGGGCGGCCCTTCGCAACCGCGGCCGGAGAGCCGCCCGACTGTATCCTCGGGGCGTCGATCGACATCACCGAACGCAAGGAGGCCGAGGCGCGGCTCGGGGCGGCGCTGGCAGAACTCGGCCGCCTCCGCGACCGCCTGCAGAACGAGAACCTCTACCTCCAGCACGAGGTTGCGCGACGCCGCGGATCGGCGCTGATCGTCGGCACGAGCGCGCCGCTGCGCCGGGCGCTTTCCCTGGCGGAGCAGGTTGCGCCGACCATGTCCACCGTCCTGCTGCTGGGCGAAACCGGCACCGGTAAGGAGCGGTTTGCGGCCACGATTCACGACCTCAGTCCCCGCAGGCAGCGGCCGATGGTCAAGGTGAACTGTGCCGCCATGCCGGCCACCCTGATCGAGAGCGAGTTGTTCGGCCGGGAAAGAGGGGCCTACACCGGGGCGCTGACGCGGCAGATCGGGCGATTCGAGCTGGCGCACGAGTCGACAATCTTCCTCGACGAGATCGGCGACCTGCCCCTGGAGACGCAGGTCAAGCTCCTGCGGGTCATCGACAGCCGGGAATTCGAGCGCCTGGGATCGCCGACGCCGGTCCGCGTGAATGTCCGCATCATCGCCGCCACCAACCGCGATCTCGAAGCCGCCGTGCGTGAGGGTCGGTTCCGCGAAGATCTGTTCTTCCGGCTCAATGTCTTTCCGATCGTCCTGCCGCCGCTCCGCGAACGCTCCGAGGACATCCCCTTGCTCGTGCGCGAATTCGCCGACGAACTGCAGCAGGCGATGGGCCGCCGCGCCGGCACGATTCCGGCGGAAGACCTGCGGGCGCTGCAGCAGTACTCGTGGCCGGGAAACATCCGCGAACTGCGCAACCTCATCGAACGAGCGATGATCTCGGCGGACGGCCCGGTGCTGCGCATCCTCCCGCCCGCATCCCCGCGGCCGCCGGCGGAGGGTTCTGCCGGTGACAGTGTCAGACGTGGCACGCCGAAGCTGCAGGACCTGGAACGCGACCACATTCTCGCGGTGCTTCAGCAGGTTGGCTGGCGCATCCGCGGCGCCTCCGGCGCCGCTGCCATCCTGGGCCTGCCCCCGACCACGCTGGAGCACCGGATGGCCCGGCTCGGAATCCACAGGCCAGGCAGGTAAGTCCGTTGGCCGTAGAATCTCCCACATTTGGGAGGATTGGTTGTTCCTGGCCGAAATCAACCGGGCTTGGTTCGATGCGGCAAGTGATTCTCATAGAATGATTTAGCTCGTCACGCCCACGTCCACGGACGCTTGCGCTCGCTGGCACGAGCGGTGCTATTACCGTCGGACATGGTCGAGCTGTCCATTCGCTTCCCCGCACCTGAGTCTCAGGTGCCGGCGATGGTCCACGCGCTCTCGCGGATCATGACGTCCGCCCAGATCGACCGGGGCTGCAGCCACGCGGGCCTCGCGAGAGACGCCGAGGACTCGACGGTCCTCATCTACACCGAATCCTGGATCGACGAGCAGCAGCTGGACCGCCGGATTCGGTCCGAGCGGTTTACACCTCTGCTGCGGCTCATGGAAGGATGCCGCGACGAACCCCTCCTCGAGGTGCGGTTCGTGTCGCGGGTGCAGGGACTCGACTATGTGGCTGCGGTGCGCGAGCGCGACGACTCGTCCGCGCAGGCGTGATCACCGGGGGCGCGCCGGCGCGATCCCGGCGGGAGGCGTAGTGAACGAACAACGACGTTTGTGGCGGGTCGCGGTCCTGTCCGGCTCGGTGCTCGCGGTGGCGGGCGCGGCATGGGCGCAGACGCCGGCTCCCGCTGACCAGCAGGCCGTGACGGTGAGGTGCGAGTCGGCGACGTCCGAGCGCCGCGTCTGTCCGGCCGACACGTCGGCCGGTGTCATCCTGCGCCGGTCGTACGGGTCGGCCGCGTGCCTGCTGGGCAAGACCTGGGGTTACGACGACGCGAGCATCTGGGTGTCGGACGGCTGCCAGGGCGAGTTCGTCGTCGCGCAGCCTCTGCCAGCGCCGCCAGCGTCCCAGACGGAGAAGGCCCCCGCCTACATCCCGAACGCGGGTTTCCTCCTCATCGACGGCGACAAGGGCCAGGTCTACATGCGGCTGTTCAGCTACGCGCGGTACCTGAACCAGAAGGGTCTCGACGACAGTTACGTGGATGCCTTCGGGCGCACGCACACGGTCCAGCGGCGCGAGGACGTACAGCTGAACAAGTTCTTCCTGCCCTTCTCGGGCTGGTTTCTGACGCCGAAGCTGCGGTACTACCTCTACGTCTGGTCGTCGAACCCCTCACAGGGGGATCCGGCGCAGGTGGTGGGCGCGGGCAACCTGAGCTACGTCTTCAACCGGTACGTGACGTTTGGTGCGGGCATCACCAGCCTGCCGAGCGTCCGCAGCACAGAGGGGCAGTTCCCGTACTGGCTCGGTGTGGACGACCGGCTGACGGCCGACGAGTTCTTCCGCGGCTCGTACACGACCGGCGTGTGGCTCAAGGGCGAGTTATCCACCACCGTGAAGTACATGGTGATGCTGGCCAACAACCTCAGCACGCTCGGCGTGAGCGCCGCGCAGATCGACAACACGCTCAACACGACGTCGGTCATGCTGCAGTGGCTGCCGACGACGGGCGAGTTCGGGCTCTACGGCACCTTCGGGGACTTCGATCACCACGAGCAGGTGGCCACGCGCCTGGCGGTGCACTACACGCACAGCCGCGAAGACAAGCAGAGCCAGCCGGGCACCAGCGCCATCGAGAACAGCCAGATCCGGCTCACCGACGGCAGCGTGATCTTCACCCCGGACCTGTTCGCCTCGGGCACGACCGTCGAGCAGGTCGACTACGACATGGTGAGCGTGGATGCCGGCGTGAAGTACCGCGGGCTGGCCCTCGAGGGCGAGGTGTACCGGCGGCGCCTGGGAGACTTCGCAGGCCCGCAGACCGGGGGCCTCGCCGACATCGTGGATCACGGCTTCCAGCTCCAGTCATCCGCCATGGCCGTCCCGAAGACGCTGCAGGTCTACGTGAGCGGCGCGGCGATTTTCGGCACCCATGGCGACAGCTCCGAGGTGCGGGCGGGCGCCAACTGGTATCCCGTGCGCGAACGGGGTTTCCGGGTCAATGCCGAGTGGCTGCACCTCAACAAGAGCCCGGTCGGTTACACCGCCGTCCCGTACCCGGTTGGCGGCAACGGCAGCGTGTTCCATCTCAACTTCGAGATGAACTTCTAGCGTGAAGGGACACTCATGTCACGGCACGAGGCACTGACGGCATCGAAACGAATGGGCGCGGGCATCGCCGTCGCGCTGGCGGTCGGCATCGGCGCGGCGCCGCTCGCCCAATCGGGCCAGGCGCTCCCGCCGCCGGCGTCCGCGGAAGCCCCGCTCCTGCACGACGCCCACCTGCACCTGACGAACTACATCCAGGAAGGCACGGACATCCGCGACTTTCTCACGGTGATGGGCACCAGGGTGGGGCGCGTGGCGTTGTTCGGCCTGCCGCTGCAGCAGATGTGGGACTACGGCAACACCGGCCGGTTCGCGCCGACGTACTACCTGCAGAGCGACGCGCCGCTCTACTACTACTCGTTCACCGACGCGCACATCGCCATGGCCTACCTGTCGCTCTCCCAGGCCGATCGGGCGCGGTTCGATCCGATGATCACCGGCTTCAATCCGGCGGACATGTACGCGGCCGACCACATCAAGCGGGTCCTGCTGACGTTCCCGGGCGTCTTCTCGGGCATCGGGGAGTTCACCATCCACAAGGAGTTCGTGTCGTCGAAGATTGCCGGGAAGACCCCGAGCCTGCTCGATCCGGCGCTCGATCGTATTCTGGACTTCGCCGCGGAGGCCGGACTCGTCGTCATCCTGCACAACGACGTCAACATGCCGTTCCCGAAGCCGGGGCAGGAGCCGTGGGAGGTGCCGCAGTTCCGCGATCTGCTGCTCCGTCACCCGGACGCCGTGGTGATCTGGGCCCATGCGGGCGTCGGGCGGATCGTGCGGCCCGTGCCCGACCAGCTCGGCATGATGGAGCGCACGCTGGCGAGCCCGAAGCTGCCGAACTTCCACGTGGATATCTCGTGGACCGAGATGGCGAAGTACGTGGTGGCCACGCCGGAGAGCACCGCGGCGATGGCCGACCTGATCAACCGGTACCCGGATCGATTCCTGTTCGGCACCGACGAGGTGGCTCCCACCGATCAGGGGGCCTATCTCAAGATCTATGACCTCTACCAACCCCTGCTCGCCCGCCTGACGCCCGAGGCGACGGCGAAACTGCTGACAGGCAACTACGAACGCCTCTTCGACGCCGCGCGCGTGAAAGTGCGGGCATGGGAGCGGGCGCACCGGAAATAGGGACATGGGACGAGGGATGGACGAGGGACCAGGGAGAAGGGACCAAGGCCTGCCACACCGATAGCCGGCCGCGAGGCCGCCTGGCGGAGGCGGGGACAAGGAGCAAGGACGTATGAACCAGATGAGAATCCGTAGCGGCGCGGGCGTGCTGGCCCTGGCGCTGGTGCTGTTGGCGTCTTCACCTGGCGCGTGGGCGCAGGCCGCCGACGGCCAGAAGCCGGCGGAGCCGAAACCGTCGATGACGATCTACGGCTTCGCCATGCTCGACATCGGCCAGAACGTCGGCCAGATTCACCCCGACTGGTTCGACACCATGCGCGTGTCGAAGCTGCCGTCGTACGACAATCAGTACGGCGAGGACGGCGTCGCGTTCGCCGGGGTGCGCCAGACCCGCTTCGGCGTCAAGACCTCCACGCCGACGTCGCTTGGCGACCTGAAGACGCAGTTCGAGTTCGAGTTGTTCGGCACGGGCGTCGACTCGGGCCAGACGACCTTCCGCCTCCGCCACGCCTACGGCGAACTCGGCCAGGTCGGCGCGGGCCAGACGTGGAGCCCGTTCATGGACCCGGACGTGTTCCCCAACTCGCTCGAGTACTGGGGACCCACGGGCATGGTCTTCTTCCGCAACGTCCAGTTGCGCTGGATGCCGGTCCGGGGCGCCTCGAACCTGACCCTGGCGATCGAGCGTCCTGGCGCCAGCGGCGATCCGGGCACGCTCGCGGATCGTATCGAGATCCAGAACATCAAGGGCCGTACGCCGATGCCTGACTTCACGGGCTCGTACAGCTACGGCGGCGACTGGGGCTACGTCCGCGTCGCCGGGGCCCTGCGCAAGATCAACTGGGACGACATGCTGGACGACCAGTACGACCTGAGCGGCAGCGCCACCGGGTGGGGCGTCAACCTCAGCTCCAACCTCAAGCCGTCGTCGCGGGACGTCATCCGCCTGCAGTTCATGTTCGGCGAAGGCGTGCAGAACTACATGAACGACTCTCCGACCGACATCGCCATCGAGCGCAACCCGGGCAGCACCACCAGCCCCATCGTCGGCAAGCCGGTGCCCGTGATGGGCATCGTCGCGTTCCTCGACCACGCCTGGAGCGACAAGTGGTCCAGCACCCTGGGCTACTCGCTGGCGGATCACGACAACCTGGAGGGCCAGGCGCCCGACTCGTACAAGAAGGGACAGTACGCGCTCTTCAACCTCCTCTACTCGCCGGTGGCGAACGTGATGATGGGCGGCGAGTTCCAGTGGGGCCGCCGCGAGAACTTCACCGACGGCTTCACGTACGACGGCGTCAAGGTGCAGTTCTCGTTCAAGTACAACTTCTCGCACACGCTGGGGGGCAAGTAATGACCGTCAAGACCCGTCTGACGATGGTGGCGTTGTTCGCACTCGTGGCCTTCGCGCCCGCGGCATCCGCCCAGGCGCCGGCCGACATCCAGAAAGCCGTCGACGCCGCCTACGCGAAGTACAAAGACCTGAAGGAAGGCAAGAACGCCGACTACATTCCCGCGCTGGCCAAGGTCGATGCCAACCTCTTCGGCATCGCGGTCATCACGGCCGACGGCAAGGTGTACGCGGCCGGTGACCTGAAGACCGAGGTGTCGATCCAGTCGATTTCCAAGGTGTTCACGGCGGCGCAGGTCATCCAGGAACAGGGGCTCGATTCGATTGCGAAGCGCATCGGCGTCGACGCGACCGGTGCCCGGTTCAACTCGATCATCGCCATCGAGGGCGTCAAGACGGTCGTGGGCGCCGGGGCCCCCGAGATGAACCCCCTGGTCAACCCGGGCGCGATTTCGGCCACCAGCATGGTGACCGGCGCCACCGCCGACGCCGTGTGGGCCAAGATCATCGGCATCCACAACGACATGGCCGGCCGCCCGTTGTCGGTGCTCCAGGACGTCTACAAGTCCGAGGCCGACACGAACCAGCGCAACCAGGCGATTGGCGCCCTGATGCTGGCCTACGGCTACATCAAGTCGAACTGGCAGCAGGCCGTCGACCTCTACACGCGTCAGTGCTCGATCGGCGTCAACGCGAAGGACCTCGCGACCATGGCGGCCACGCTGGCGTTCGGCGGCAAGAACCCGGTGACGGGCAAGAAGGTCATGGATGCCGACAAGGTGCCGGGCGTCCTCGCCATCATGGCCACGGCCGGTCTCTACGACGATTCGGGCAAGTGGCTCTACAAGACGGGCCTGCCGGCCAAGAGCGGCGTCGGCGGCGGCATCATCGCCGTGTCGCCGGGCAAGTTCGGCATCGCCGTGATCGCGCCGCCCCTCGATGATGCGGGCAACAGCGTGAAGGCACAGAAGGCCATCGCCGACATTTCGAACGCCCTCGGCGGCAATCCGTACGCGGTGAAGTAGGAGCGGGCAGTACTTCTTGCCGGGCCGGGGCCATCGGGCTCCGGCTCCGGCGGGACCACCGGGCAGCAAGGAGCACTCATGTCAGCACCGGCGACACGTCTCGAACACGATCTTCTGGGCAACAAGGCGGTTCCCGCCGACGCGTACTACGGCGTCCAGACGGCCCGTGCCCTCGAGAACTTCCACATCTCGGGCGTCGAATTGTGCCTGTACCCCAACGTCATCAAGGCGTTTGCCATGGTGAAACTGGCCGCCGCCCGGGCGAATTTCGACTGCGGCCAGTTCAGCGCAGAGATCCTCCGCGGCATCGAGGGCGCCTGCCTCGAGATCATGGAGGGCAAGCTCCACGACCAGTTCCGGCTCGATGTCTTCCAGGGCGGCGCCGGCACCTCCACCAACATGAACGCCAACGAGGTGATCGCGAACCGCGCGCTCGAGTTGATGGGGCACCAGAAGGGCGAATACGCCTTCTGCAGTCCCCACGACCACGTCAACGGCTCGCAGTCGACCAACGACGCGTACCCCACCTCGCTGCACGTCGGCATGGCGCTCGGCAACGTCGAACTGGTTGCCGCCATGAACGAGCTGATCGAGGCCTTCCGGGCCAAGGGCCGGGAGTTCGCGTCGGTCATCAAGATGGGCCGGACGCAGCTCCAGGATGCCGTGCCCATGACGCTGGGCCAGGAATTCAATGCCTTTGCGGAGACCCTCGCCGGCGAGGTCCGCACCCTCGAACTCATGCAGCGGGTGCTCGGCGAGATCAACATGGGCGCGACCGCCATCGGCACGGGCCTGAATGCCCCCGCCGGCTACGCGGAGACGTGCACCGCCCACCTCGCCGCCATTACCGGGTTCCCCATCCACCTGGCCTCCGACCTTATTGAGGCCACGCAGGACACGCAGGCGTTCGTCCTGTACTCCTCGTGCATGAAGAGCCTCGCGATCAAGCTGTCGAAGGTCTGCAACGACCTGCGGCTGCTGTCGTCCGGACCCCGCTGCGGTCTGCGCGAGATCAACCTGCCGGCCAAGCAGCCCGGGTCTTCGATCATGCCCGGCAAGGTCAACCCGGTCATCCCGGAAGTGGTCAACATGGTCTGCTTCCGCGTCATCGGCAGCGACCTCACGGTGACGATGGCCGCCGAGGCCGGCCAGCTCCAGCTCAACGTCTTCGAGCCCGTGATCGCTGCGTGCCTCTTCGAGGCGCAGACGCTGTTCATGAACGCGGCGCGGACGCTGCGCGTCCACTGCGTCGAGGGCATCACCGCCAATGCCGACGTCCTGAAGCACTACGTCGACTACAGCATCGGCACGGTCACGGCCCTGAACCCCGTGATCGGGTACGACAAGTCCACCGAACTCGCCACGGAGGCGATGAAGACGGGGCGGGGCATCCTCGACCTGATTCGCGAGAGGGGCGTCCTGACCGAGGCCCAGATCGCGGAGGTCCTCAACCCGGCGGCGATGACCGGGCCGCACCGGCCCGCCTAGGCGGAGGCAGACGTGACGCGCACCACTTCGTTCCGTGCCGCCCTGCTGCTGGCCGCCGCGCTGGGCGCAGGCGCCCTGGCGGCGCAGGCGCCGGGCGGCCCACCACGGGCCGTGCCCGCGGACCCCTGGCGCACCTTCGAGGGGACGTGGGCGGCGACGGGGCAGCGCCAGACGCTGCCCGCCGCGAGCGGCGGGCAGGCGGCTACGGTGCAGCTGTCCGGCACCGTCGCCGTCGCGTACGGGGAAGGGCTCAGCCGCGGGTTTCGCGGCGAGGTGGTCGGCTTCGACGACGGCGCGGGCAGCACGGTGGCGCACGCCGTGTGGACCGACGAACGGGGTGACCGGATCTTCAGCCGGCTGCGCGGCGACACGCTCGCCGCGGGCCGGCGCGTGACGGGGACGTTCACGGGCGGCACGGGCCGCTACACCGGCATCGACGGCGATTTCGCCTTCGAGTGGCAGTACGTCGTGGCCGATGAAGCCGGCGCGGTCAGCGGCCGTGTCGTCGGCCTGCGCGGACGATACCGCGCCATCGGCGGCGTGCGATGAGCGCCGGTGCTCCAGATACCCGGGTCCGCTGGGCCCGCATCGCCACCCTGACACTGGTGGTGATTCTCTGGGTGCTGCCGCCGCCCGAAGGCCTGACCGTGCCGGCCTGGCACCTGTTCGCGCTCTTTGCGGGGGCGATCGTCTCCGTCATCGTCGGGGCGCTGCCGATCCTGACGGCCTCGGTGTTTGCGGCGGCTGGCGCCGTCCTGACGGGCACGCTCACGCCCGCGAAGGCCTACGCCGGCTTCGCCAACCCCACCATCCTGCTGATCGTCCTGGCGTTCCTGGTCGCGCGGGCCGTGGTGAAGTGCGGACTCGGCCAGCGTCTCGGCCACCTCGTCGTCAGCGTCTTCGGCCGCTCGACACTGGGGCTGGCGTACTCGGTCTTTCTCGTCGACGGCGTGATCGCCCCGGCGTTCCCGAGCAACACCGCCCGTGGCGGCGTCATCTATCCGCTGGTCGTGGGCCTGGCCGAGGCCGGGGGCGCGACGCCCGAGCGCCCGGATCGGCGTCGACTGGGCGGGTACCTCATGTTCTGCGGCATGGCCAGCCTCAGCGTCTCGTCGGCCCTGTGGCTGACGGCCATGGCCGGCAACCCGCTCGGGGCCGAACTCGCGCGGACCTTCGGGCTGTCCATCACGTTCGGGTCCTGGCTGCTGGCCTCGTCGGTCCCGACGCTGGCCGCGATGGCCGTCCTGCCCTGGGTGCTGCTGCGCCTGATGAAGCCGGAAGTCACCTCGACACCGGAGGCACCGGCGGCCGCGCGTCGCGCACTGGCGGCGCTCGGGCCGCTCTCACGCGGTGAGCGGACAGTCGCGGTCACCTTTGCCGGCATGGTCGCGTTGTGGGCGTCGGCCGGCACGTTCGGCATCGATTCGACGGCGGTGGCCCTGCTGGGCCTGGGTCTCCTGCTGGCCACCGGCGTCCTGACCCTGGGCGACATCGCGAAGGAAGGCGACGTGCTGGCCACGTTCATCTGGTTCGCGGTGCTCTACACCCTGAGCGGCCAGCTCAACGAGATGGGGTTCATGGGTTATCTGGGGCAGCGCCTGGCCGGCGCCATCGGGGGCTTCGGACGGGTACCTGTCTTCCTGATCCTCGTGCTGGCCTACATCGCGCTGCACTACCTGTTCGTGAGCCAGACCGCCCACGTGCTGGCCCTGTTTGCCGTGTTCCTCGAGGTCGGGGTGAAACTCGGCCTTCCGGCCCCCCTGCTGGCGTTCACGCTGCTCTTCGCCAGCAACTACTTCTCGGTGATGACCCCCCAGGCGTCGAGCGCGAACCTGCTGTTCACCGGTAGCGGATACCTCAGCCAGGGACAGCTGTACCGGCTCGGGGCGATGACCACCGGGATCAGCCTGGTCATCTACCTGCTGGTCGGCGTGCCGTGGTTACTTGCCGTTGCCCGCTGAGGCGGCTAACGTGATGGGTATAGGAGACAGATACATGACCATCCGCTCGTATCAGCCGTCCTGGCGGGGCCGCATCGCCCTGCTGACGGCCCTGGCGTTGTGTGTGCAGCCGCTGATGCCCCTGGCGGCCCAGGCTCCGACGACCGGTCAGAAGCCGGCCGCGGGCGCCTCCGTTCCCAAGCCCGCCGCGACGGCCGCCAAGCCGGCTGCGGCCCAACCCGCTGCCTCGCCCTCGTCGGCCACGGCGGCACCGCCCGATCTGGGGTGGCCCCGGGCGTACCAGTCGCCCGGCGGTTCACGCATCGTGATCTACCAGCCCCAGGTGTCCGAGTGGGCCGAGCAGCGCCACATGGTCGCCTTCGCGGCTGTGGGCGTCGAACTGCCCGGCGTGACGAAGCCCGCGCTCGGGACTGTCAAGATCGAGGCGGACACCAAGGTCGCCGTCGAAGAACGTCTCGTCAGCTTCTCCGACTTCTCGCTGACGGAGTCGAACTTTCCGACCCTGACCAAGGAGCAGACGCGGGACATTGTCGGCGAGATCGTGAAGGCCGTGCCTCGCGACGACCGCGTGATTGCCCTCGACCGGGTGCTCGCGTCGCTGGACAAGAGCACGATCCTGCCGAAGAACGTGGAAGGGGTGAAGGCCGAGCCCCCGCCCATCTTCTTCAGCCAGACGGCGGCGATCCTGGTGAACATCGACGGTGATCCGATCTGGAGCCCGATCAAGGACAACGACCTCAAGTTCGCCGTCAACACGAACTGGGACCTCTTCCAGCACCCGCCCACGAACGCGTACTTCCTGCTCCACAACGGGTCGTGGCTGACCACCGCCGACCTGGTGAAAGGAACCTGGGCGCCGGCCGGGAAGCTGCCCGAGAGCTTCTCGAAGCTGCCCGCCGACGAGAACTGGAAGGAAGCCCGCGCGGCGGTGCCGGGCAAGAAGCTCGACGCCAGGAATACCCCGAAGGTGTTCGTCAGCACGGTGCCGGCCGAGCTGATCCTGCTCACGGGTGCGCCGAACTACGTCCTGGTGGACGGCACGAAGGACCTGCTCTGGGTCAGCAACACCGAGTCGGACGTGTTCCGGACGGGCAAGGCCGGCGCGGTCTACTTCCTGGTATCGGGGCGCTGGTTCTCGTCGCCGGGGTTCGAGGGCCCGTGGACGTTCGCCACGCCGATGCTGCCCGACGACTTCCAGAAGATTCCGCTCGAGCACGCGCGGTCCCGGGTGCTGGCATCCGTGCCGGGTACGCAGCAGGCGGCCGAAGGCGTGCTGCTGGCGCAGGTGCCGCAGACCGCCAAGGTGAACAAGAAGGACCTGAAGGCCCCCGAGGTCAAGTACCAGGGCGAGCCGAAGTTCGAGCCCATCGAGAAGACCAAGGTTGCGCACGCCGTCAACACCGACAAGGACGTCATCAAGTTCGGCGACCTCTACTACCTCTGCTTCCAGGGCGTCTGGTTCATGTCGAAGAGCCCGACGGGTCCGTGGGAGGTCGCGACGACCATTCCCAAGGAGATCTACGAGATCCCGGCCAGTTCGCCGGCGCACAACGTCACCTACGTCACGGTGGTGGATGACGACGACGACAACGACGAGTGGGTGACGTTTGCGGCCGTGGCCGGCTACACGGGGATGATGATCGCCTGGGGCTGCGCGGTGTGGGGCACCGGCTGGTACTACCCGTCGTACTGGGGCTGGGGCGGCGGGTACCCGTACTACTACCCGCGGTATCCCAGCTACGGGTACGGCGCCTGGTACAACCCGTGGACCGGCGGCTACGGCCGCAGCGCGGTCGCCTACGGGCCCTACGGGGGCGCCGGGGTGACGGCACGTTACAACCCGACGACCGGCACCTACGCCCGCGGCGCGTCTGCCTGGGGGCCGTACGGCTCGCGCTCCGTGGGGCAGGCCTACAACCCGCGCACCGGCACCTACGCGCAGACGCGGCAGGGCTCCAACGTGTACGGGAGCTGGGGATCCACCTCCGTGCAGCGCGGGGACCAGTGGGCGCAGACGGCGCGCGTGACCAACAACCGGACGGGCAACACCACGCGCGTGACGCAGGGCAGCGGCGGCGGGACGGCCGTGTCGCGCAACCCGGCTGGCCCGGGCGGCGGCACCGTGGCGCGCACCGGCAGCGGCGATGTCTATGCCGGGCGTGACGGCAACGTCTACCGCAACACGGGCAGCGGCTGGCAGAAGTACGACGGGAGCGGGAACTGGGGCAGCGTGAACACCCCGCAGCCGACCGCGGGCACCCGCGATCGCGCCACGACGGGAGGCGCCCAGGTGAGTGACCGCGCGGGGCAGGCGGGCGCCACCAACCGCGTCAGCCCATCGGACCGGTCGACCTTCGATCAGCTCAACCGGGACGCCCGGGCGCGCAGCGAGGGCTCGCGGCGGACCTCTGACTTCAGTTCCGCCCGTGGCGGCGGGTACAGCGGGCGGTCGGGCAGCAGTTACCGTCCCAGCGGCGGCATGTCGCGCGGCGGCGGGGTGTCGCGTGGCGGCGGCGGCCGCCGGCGGTAAGGCAGGTATCACGGGGGCCGGCGTCGGCCGGCCCCCGTTCGGGTCACTCCATGAACTACATCGTCACCGCGCTGCGCGAGAATCCGGAACTGGCCATCTTCCTGACGCTGGCCGTGGGGTTCGTCATCGGCCGGGTTCGTGTCGGGTCGTTCAGCCTCGGCAACGTCGTCGGCACGCTGCTGGCCGGCGTCGTCATCGGGCAGTTGGACATCCGGACGGACCCGACGGTGAAGGCGGTCTTCTTCGATCTGTTCCTGTTTGCCACCGGGTACAAGGTGGGGCCGCAGTTCTTCCGTGGCCTGAGGCGGCATGCCGGGCCGCAGGTGGCGCTGACCCTGGTGCTGTGCGCGACCAGCCTGGCGATGACGGTCGCGGCCGCGCGGTTGCTGGGCTACGACAGCGGCACCGCCGCCGGGCTGATGGCCGGCGCGTTCACGGAGTCGACGATCATCGGCACGGCCGGCCAGACCATCGAACGGCTCGGCCTGTCGCCGGAGGAGACGCGGCGGCTGCTGGACAACATTCCTGTCGCCTACGCCGTCAGCTACCTCGTGGGGACGGGGTTCGTGGTCTGGTTCCTGTCGAGCCTGGCGCCGCGGCTGTTGAAGGTGGATCTGAAGGCCGAGAGCCGGGCGCTCGAGGCCACGATGGTCGAGGGCAGGCGGCCGGAGCTGGGCGGTCGCTCGGCGTACCGGGAATGGGATCTCCGGGCGTTCCGCATCGTCTCGCCGCAGGCCGCCAATCGGACCGTTGCGGAGGTCGAGGCGTCGTTTGCGCCCGAACGGGTCTTCATCGAGCGCGTCCGGCAGGGGCGTGCCATCGTGCCGGTGGAGCCGGGGCTGGTGCTGCGCGAAGGCGATGCCGTCGTCATCGGCGCCCGCCGCCACATCATGCTCGCGCAGGCCGCCACCGTGGGGCCGGAGATCGAAGACCGTGACCTGCTGGACTTCCCGGTGGCGACGCTGGACGTGGTGCTGACGAACCGCGCGCTGGCGGACCTGACACTGGCCGAGGTCGCCGCGCAGCATGGCCGCGGCGTGGTGCTGGTCAAACTGATCCGCGGCGGCGAAGACGTGCCCATTGCGGCTGACACCGAACTGAACCGCGGCGATTTGCTGCGGCTCAGCGGTGCCCGCGTCGATGTGGAGCGTGCCGGGCAGGCGCTGGGGTACATCGAACGGCCGTCGAGCGAGACCGACGTCGTGTTTGTGGGGCTGGGCATCGTCCTGGGCGGGCTCGTCGGCCTGGCGACCCTGACCGTGGGCGGTGTCCCGCTGCACCTGACCGCCAGCGGCGGTGCCCTCGTCATGGGACTCGTCTTCGGCTGGCTGCGGTCGGTGCGGCCCACGTTCGGGCGGATCCCGGAGCCGGCGCTTTGGGTGTTCGACACCGTGGGGCTGGCCGTCTTCATCGGCGTCGTCGGGCTCAGCGCCGGGCCGGGCTTCGTGGCTGGCCTCCGGCAGATGGGATGGAGCCTCCTGGCTGCGGGCTTCGTCGTGGCGGTCGTGCCGCACGTCACGGCGCTGCTGTTCGGCCGGTATGTCCTGAAGATGAACCCCGTGATTCTCTTCGGGGCGTGCTCGGGTGCGGGCACCGTGACGGCGGCGTTGCGGGCGATTCAGGACGAGGCGGGCAGCAAGCTCCCCGTTCTGGGCTACACCGTGCCGTACGCGGTCGGCAACATCCTGCTCACGGCATGCGGGCCGGTCATCGTACTTCTGACTCGTTAAGGAGGGATTCATGCTGAAGCGATTCGTGATGGTCCTCGGGCTGGCGGCGTGCGTGGCGACGGCGGCCGCTGCGGCACCGCAGGCCGGTCAGGCGGGCCTGCCGACCGTCGTGGTCCTCGCCACCGGCGGCACGATTGCGGGCGCGGCGGCCAGCGACGTCCAGGCCGGCTACACCTCCGGCCAGGTCGGCGTCGAACAGCTGCTGGCCGCGGTGCCGCAGGCGAAGAAGCTCGCCAACCTGCGGGGCGAGCAGGTGGCGAACATCGGTTCGCAGGACATGAACGACGAAGTGTGGCTGAAGCTCGCGAAGCGCGTCAACGAGCTGGTGGCCATGCCCGATGTGGCCGGCATCGTGATCACCCACGGCACGGACACGATCGAAGAGACCGCGTACTTCCTCAACCTGGTCGTGAAGTCGAAGAAGCCCGTGGTGATGACGGCCGCGATGCGGCCCTCGACGGCGCTGTCGGCCGACGGCCCGCTGAACTTCTTCAACGCCGTGGCGGTGGCGGCCAACAAGGACGCCGCCGGGCGCGGGGTGCTCGTGGTCATCAACGACTGGATCCACGGCGCCTCGTCGCTGACGAAGACCAGCACGACGGCCGTCCAGACGTTCCTGTCGCCGGTGCGGGGCCTGGTCGGCACGGTGGCGTACGGCATCGCCGAGTTCTACCGCGGGCCGGTGGGCAAGCACACCGTGGAATCGGCGTTCTCGCTGGACGGCGTGACCGCCCTGCCGCGCGTGGACATCATCATGGCGCACGAGAACATGGACGGCGCGTTGATCGAGGCGGCGGCGGCGGCCGGGGCCAAGGGCATCGTCATTGCGGGCGTCGGCAACGGCAACCTCACCGCGCCGGCGGTGAAGGCCCTGGCGGCCCAGGCGGCCAAGGGCATCGTCTGCGTGCGATCGACGCGCGTGGCCACCGGGAATACGGGCCGCAATGTGGAACTGGACGACGACACGCTCGGGTTCGTGGCGTCGCTGGACCTGAACCCACAGAAGTCCCGCGTCCTTTTGCGCCTCGCGCTGCTGAAGACGAAGGACCTGAAGGCGATTCAGCAGTACTTCGTTGAGTACTGAGAGCCGGGAGCGCGACCGATGAGACCGAACGTGCTGCCATCTGACGCAGACCCCCAGCCCGCCGACGAAACCGGGCAGCCAGCATCGCCTGCCGATGCGGCGGCGTCCGACGGCGGTTCGGGCGATGGCCGGCCGGAACTGACGCCCCGCCAGCTGGAAGTGCTCCGGTTGCTGGCGGAGGGGCTGTCCATGAAGGAGGCCGGGCGCAATCTCAACATCGCGCCCCGGACCGTGGCGTTCCACAAGTACCAGATGATGGCCCAGCTCAAGATCACGTCGAGCGCGGGCCTCGTCCAGTACGCCGTGCGCCAGGGCATCGTCTAGACCGGCGCGGCCTGCCGGTCGCGGCAGGCCGACGAGGGGCTCTCTGAACGGGTATAGAATCACTAGCTGCCGGCATGTGGGCTGCCGGGTGCGGTGTCGTTGTTGCAGTGAGGTCCTGGACATGATGCGCAAGCCGATCCTCGTTCTGTGTGGCGTCGTACTCGCGGCCGCTGCGGCCTGCTCGAAGGAGGCGCCCCCGGCCGCGCCTCCGCCCCCCGAGGTGGTGGTCGCGACGCCGGTGCAGCGCGATGTGCCAGTGTCGATGGAGCTGGTCGGCCAGGCCGTCGGCTTCCAGGACGTCGAGATCCGGGCCCGCGTCGAGGGCTTCCTCGAGACGGTGGCGTTCACCGAAGGGACGCTCGTCCGCAAGGGCCAGTTGCTCTACCAGATCGATCAGAAGCCGCTCCAGGCCGCGGTGGCCAACGCGAAGGCCAATCTGGCGACATGGCAGGCCCGGCTCGAGAAGGCGAAGAACGACGTCAAGCGCCTCACGCCTCTGGCCAAGCAGCAGGCGGTGAGCCAGCAGGAACTCGACAACGCCGTCGCGGCCGAAGACGCCGCCGTGGCGCAGGTCGAGGCGCAGAAGGCGGCCGTCGAGAAGGTCGAGTTCGACCTCGGGTACACGACGATCTACGCCCCCATCGACGGCCTCATCGGCACGACGAAGGTGAAGGCCGGCAACCTGGTCGGGCGCGGCGAGAGCACGCTGCTGGTCACGATCTCGCAGATCGATCCGATCCTGTTCCGCGCCGGGATCGCCGAGGCGGAGTACCTCCGCGTGGCCAGGCGGGCGGTCGAGGACCGGCAGGTCGGCCGCTCCCAGTCCACGCCGATCCAGCTGATCCTGGCGGACGGGACGGTGCATCCGCAGGAGGGACGCCTGGACGCGGTGGAGCGCAACGTCGACACGACGACCGGCACCATCGCGCTGCAGATCAAGTTCCCGAACCCGCAGCGCCTGGTCCGGCCGGGGCAGTTCGGTCGCGTGAAGTTCGACATCGACGTGAAGAAGGGCGCGCTCCTGGTGCCCCAGCGTGCGGTCCAGGAACTGCAGAACCTGCGGAGCCTGGCGGTCGTGGGCGCCGACAACAAGGTCTCGTTCCGCAACGTGACGATGGGGCCGCGCGTCGACAACTTCTGGGTGGTCGAGGAGGGGCTGAACGCGGGTGACCGGGTGGTCATCGAGGGCCTGCAGCGTATCCGCGACGGCATGACCGTGGCGCCGAAGCTGGCCTCCGCCACGGCGCCGGCGGGCGAGGGGAAGTAGCCATGGCGCGCTTCTTCATCAACCGCCCCATCGTGGCGATGGTCATCTCCATCGTCACGGTGCTGCTCGGCGCGGTGGCCATGACGGGGCTGCCGATCGCCCAGTACCCCGAGGTCGTGCCGCCCATGGTGCAGGTGACGACGACCTTCGTGGGCGCCAGTGCCACCGACGTCGAAGCCTCGGTCGCCACGCCGGCCGAGCAGAAGATCAACGGCGTCGAGAACTCGATCTACATGAAGTCGACGAACGCCAACGACGGCACGCTGACCCTGAAGGTCAGCTTCGACGTCGGGTCCAACCTGGACATGGCGAACGTCCTGACGCAGAACAAGCTGTCCGAGGCGATGCCGCAGTTGCCGGCCTCGGTCAAGACCTACGGCGTCGCCGTGAAGAAGGCCCTGGCCTTCCCGCTGCTGGTCATCTCGATCAAGTCGCCGAACGGCACCTACGACAACAATTTCCTGTCGAACTACACGACGATCAACATCCAGGACAACCTGGCGCGCATCAAGGGTGTGGGCCAGATCAACCTCTTCGGCGGCAGCGATTACGCCATGCGCGTGTGGCTGCGGCCGGACCGCATCGCGCGCCTCGGCGTCACCGTCCCGGACATCGTCAACGCCATCTCGCAGCAGAACACCCTGTCGCCGTCCGGCCAGTTCGGCGGCCCTCCGGCGGTGCCCGGCACGGAGTTCACTTACACGGTCCGCACGCAGGGCCGGTTGCTGAACGAGGAGGAGTTCGGCGAAGTCATCGTGCGCTCGAACCCTGACGGGTCGCAGATCCGCCTGAAGGACGTGGCCCGCATCGAGCTTGGCACGCAGCTCTACAACGCCGTCGGCCGCCACGACTCGAAGCCCGCAGCCGTGCTCGCCGTCTTCCAGATTCCCGGCACCAACGCGCTGCAGGTGGCCAACGACATCAAGGCGGAGCTCGAGCGGCTCAAGGCGCGGTTCCCGCGCGATCTCGAGTACAAGATCTCGCTCGACACCACCCTGCCCGTCGAGGAAGGCATCAACGAGATCGTCCACACGCTGTTCGAGGCGGTGGTCCTGGTCATCATCGTCGTCTTCGTCTTCCTGCAGAACTGGCGGGCGACGCTGATTCCGCTGCTGACCGTGCCCGTGTCCCTGGTCGGCGCGTTCATCTTCTTCCCGATGCTGGGGTTCTCGATCAACGTGCTGTCGCTGCTCGGCCTCGTCCTGGCCATCGGCATCGTCGTCGACGATGCGATTGTCGTGGTCGAGGCGGTGATGCACCACATCGAGCACGGCATGACGCCGAAGGAGGCCACCGTCAAGGCCATGGAAGAGGTGTCCGGGCCCGTCGTGGCCATCGCCCTCATCCTGGCCGCCGTGTTCGTGCCGGTGGGCTTCATGGGCGGCATCTCCGGGATGCTCTACCAGCAGTTTGCCATCACCATTGCCATCTCGGTGCTGCTGTCGGCGTTCAACGCCCTGACGCTGTCGCCGGCGTTGTCGGCCCTGCTCCTGAAGGCCCCCACGGGCAAGAAGACCCTGCTGACGCCGTTCTATCGCGGGTTCAACAAGGCCTTCGGGAAAGGCACCAACGCCTACGTGACGTTTGCCGGTTTCCTGGCGCGCAAGCTGATCGTCAGTGTCGTGCTCATCGGGGGCCTGGTGTTCCTGACGGTGCGCCTGATCGACCGGATCCCCGGGGGGTTCGTCCCCGAGGAGGACCAGGGCTACATTCTCGTCAACGCCATGCTGCCCGACGCGTCGTCGCTCGAGCGCACCGATGCCGTGATGAGGAAGATCGAGAAGATCCTGGACGAGAACGAGGGCGTCGAGGGCTTCAACACGATCAGCGGGTTCAGCCTGCTGACCGGCGCCTATTCGTCGAACATGGGCTTCTTCTTCGTGCAGCTGAAGCCCTGGGAGGAACGCCACACCGAGGCGCTGCACTCCAACGGCATCATCCGCGCGCTCAACGCCGCGTTCGCACGGGAAGTCCCCGAGGCCGTGTCCGCCGCGTTCGGTCCGCCGGCCATCCCGGGCCTCGGCACCGGCGCCGGCTTCACCATGCAGTTGCAGGACCGCGTCGGGCACACGCCCGACTGGCTGGCGGCGCAGGCGGACCAGTTCCTGGCCGCGGCGCGCAAGCGGCCGGAAATCGGGCGGGTCAGCACGCTGTACCGCGCGAATGTCCCGCAGGTGTTCGCGGACATCGATCGCAGCAAGGTGCTGAAGCTGGGCGTGCCGATCGCCGACGTCAATACCACGCTGGGATCGCTGCTGGGCAGCGCCTACGTCAACGACTTCAACCGGTTCGGACGGGTCTACAAGGTGTACGTCCAGGCCGAGCCCGAGTACCGGCGCGATCCGACCCAGCTCGGCTTGTTCTACGTGCGCAGCGCCAAGGGTGACATGGTGCCGCTCGACACCGTGGTCTCGACACGAGCGGTCAGCGGCCCGGAATTCACGAACCGGTTCAACCTGTACCGATCGGCCGAGGTCACCGGCATCCCGGCCGAGGGGTACAGCTCGGCGCAGGCGCTCGAGGCCCTCGAGGCGGTGGCCGCCGAGGTGCTGTCGCCCGACATGGGCTACGACTGGGCTGACATGTCGTACCAGGAGCAGCGCGCGCCGTCGCCCGGGCCCACCTTCGCCATCGCTATCCTGCTCGTGTTCCTGGTGCTGGCCGCCCAGTACGAAAGCTGGTCGCTGCCGTTCAGCGTCCTGCTCGGGACGCCGTTCGCCGCCTTCGGCGCCTACTTCGGCCTCTGGGTGGCGCGGCACAGCTCGACCAGCTACGTGAACAATATCTTCGCGCAGATCGGGCTCATCATGCTGATCGGCCTGGCGGCCAAGAACGCCATCCTGATCGTCGAGTTCGCCAAGATGCTCCACGAACAGGGCAAGGACGTCTACAGCGCGGCGATCGAGTCGGCCAGGCTGCGGTTCCGGCCGATCCTGATGACGGCCTTCGCGTTCATCCTGGGCGTCGTGCCCCTGGTGCGGGCGACCGGCGCCGGCGCCGAGTCGCGGAAGGTCATGGGCATGACGGTGTTCTCCGGCATGCTCATCGCCACCATCCTCGGCGTGCTGCTGGTGCCGATGCTGTTCGTGCTGGTCGGCAAGCTGACCGGATCGAAGCCCGGGCACGCGGCTCCGCCTGACAGTGGCGGGGCCGCGCACGCGGAAGGAGGCCACTGATCATGACCCGACACACCCTGGCTTCCATCCGGCTCCCCTTGACGATGGTGGTCCTGGCCGCGCTGGCCGCCGGCTGCCGCGTCGGTCCGAACTACGAACGTCCCGAACTGGCGCCGCCTCCCCAGTACCGCGGGCAGCCGGCTCCGCCGGCGACGCCGGAATCCATGGCGGACCTGCCGTGGTGGCAGGTCTTCGACGACCCCGTGCTCCAGGGCCTGATCCGCGAGGGCCTGGCCAACAACGTCGACCTCAGCATTGCCTCCGCGCGCGTGCTCGAGGCGCGGGCGCTCGCGGGCGTGGCCAAGTCGTACCTCTATCCCGACATCAGCGTCGGGGCTGGTTTCAGTGGCGAGCAGGTGTCCCGTGTCGGGTCGCCGCCGGTCCCGAAGACCGCGTCGCCGGACCGGGTGTACGACAACGGCGCCCTGGTCGGGACCCTGTCGTGGGAGATCGACCTCTTCGGGCGCCTGCGCCGCGGGAAGGAGGCGGCCTTCGCGCAGTACCTCGCCACGGAGGAAGGCCGCAAGGGCCTGCTCGTCACGCTCGTGGGCGACATCGCGTCCACGTACTTCTACCTGCGCGAACTCGACCTCGAACTCGAGATCGCGCGGCGCACCGTGAAGATCAACGAAGAAACGGTGGTCTACTACGAACGGCGCCTGCAGGGCGGCGTGTCGAACCGGCTGGAGGTCGATCAGGCCCGGGCGAACCGGGCCGTGACCGCGGCCGCGATTCCCGACATCGAGCGGCAGATCGCCCTGGCGGAGAATGCGCTCAGCATCCTGCTCGGCAAGCCGCCGGCGGCCGTCCCGCGCGGGCGCGCGCTGACCGAGCGCGACGTACCGCCGGGCGTCCCGTCAGGCCTGCCCGCGCAACTGCTCGAACGCCGGCCCGATGTGCGCCAGGCCGAGCAGCTGCTGGTGGCCGCCAACGCCAACATCGGCGCGGCCAAGGCGCTCTTTTTCCCGACGATCACCCTGACGGGGTCGGCGGGCTCCGTCAGCAAGTCGATGAACGACTTCCTGTCGGGCGACTCGCTGGTGTGGTCCCTGGGGGCCGGCCTGCTCCAGCCGCTCTTCAACGGCGGCCGCATCAAGCAGAACTATGAGGCCGCCAAGGCCCGGTACGAACAGGCCATGGGCCAGTACCGGAAGTCCGCGCTCAACGCGTACCGTGAGGTGGCCGATTCGCTGGTGACCATCGAGAAGTCCGGCCAGGTGCGCGTCGAACTGGAGGTGGGCGTCGAGGCGCTCCGGGACGCCGTCCAGCTCGCGCGGGCCCGCTATGACACGGGCCTCTCGAGCTATCTCGAGGTGCTGCTCGCCGACCAGCAGCTGTTCTCGCAGGAGCGGGCCCTCGCGCGCGCCCGCGGCGCGCAGTTGCGGTCCTACGCGCAGCTCTATCGGGCCCTTGGCGGCGGCTGGCAGCCGGAGCCGAAGTAACTCCCGGACCCGGGTTGGTGTCCTCCGGAGGCCCGGACGGGACATCAACCCGGCCCGTGTACCCATGCGCAGCACCCGGTTCGCCAGGTTCGGCGTCGTCCTTGCCCTCCAGTTCGGCCTGCTCGTGTGGCTGGTGGCGTTCCAGGGGGGAGGGCCGGGTCGTGATCTGCTCGACGTGACGAGCCTCGTCATCCCGTTGTTTGCCATCGCTGTCGCGACCGATGGCAAGCGCGAGCGGCGCATCGCCCTGGCTCTGGCGGCGGCTGCCGTGCTCTTCAGCGGCGGCGCCCTCGGCGGCCTCCGGCCGGGTAACGTCAATGCGGGCCCCCTGCTGGCGGCGGCGTTCTCCGGCTACGTGACGTGGGTCCTGCTGGCCGGAATCGTTCGCAGCCGGGAGGTGACGAAGGACGTGCTCGCCGGCGCCCTGGCCGGCTACATCATGGCGGGCCTGGCGTTTGCCGTCCTGTTCGGCGTCATCGAGTTCCACCGGCCGGGCGCCTTCGCGATCACGCCCTCCGCCCCGATCGGGTTTCCGGATCTCGTGTACTTCAGTTTCGTTACGCTCCTGACCATCGGCTACGGCGATGTCGCGGCCGTCGCGCCCGTGGCGAGGGCCGTGGTGCTCGTCGAGGGGTTGTTCGGCGTGGTCTTCACGACGGTGGTGATGGCGGCCCTGATGGCGGGCTACCTGCGCCATCGCGAGAGAGGTGATTCGCCGTGAGCACGGATGCGGCGCCGCTGCCCGACGGTGTCGACGGGGCCTTCGGGGCCTTCGTATCGGCAGGCACGGCGGCGGACCGGACGACGGCCTTCGTCGACCTCATTCAGACCATCCGCCCCGCCTCCGACGGTTCGTGGAAGGGCGGTGCACTGACGGCGCTGCTCGAGGCCGTGGAGCGATCGTCCGATGCGCGCCGGCGCTTCGGCGAGGCGCTCGCCGCGCTGCTCGCCACGACTGACGCCACGGACCTCGTCGCGTGCGCCGGCATTCCAGGCACCCGCGGCTTCTTCACCGAACTGAGCGACCGGCTGGCCAACCACCTGCTGCCGGCGCCATCCGACGAACGGGACCTGCGGGAACTCGTCCACCGTCTGTACCGCACCAGGGCCGCCGTCGACCAGTTTGGCACACTCCCGCTCGATGTGTTCCACCGTCTCGCGCAGGCGTTTGCCGGGGCGCCTCCAGCCGGAGCGTGGGACGGCACGCGGGCCGCGTTCACCGACGGGTTCCGCCTGCTGCTGGCCCGTGTCGAGAGCGAAGGGCTGACACCGAAGGTCCGGGCCCGGGGGACCCCGGGACCGGTTGCGGCCTCGCCGTTCTACCGCATCCGTACGGCCGGCGAGGCGTTGCTGGAGGCGATGCGCCTCGACGGGGACCGCGCGGCTGCCGCGGCGCGCTTCCGCAAGGTGGCGGGCGAGTGCCGCAAAGAGGCGCGCGTGGTCGAGCAGCACCTGGACGCCGCGGGCGTCAGCGTCGACATCGTCTTCTCGCTCGAGGTGATCGACCGGTGCCTGACACGGATGGCGCTCATGGTCGACGTGGCCGGGCACGCACCGGGACCGAAGCGGTCGCGGGCCATCCACCGGCTGCTGCACCGGCTGTTCCTCTACGCCCACCGCGATCGCAGCATCAGGAACCTGATCGGCTGGAACCTCCACCTGCTCAACCGCAAGATCGTCGATCGAGCTGGCGAGACCGGCGAGCACTACATCGCGCGCAGCCGGCGCGAGTACCGGCACATCTGGGCGGCGGCGGCCGGCGGCGGGCTGCTGACGGTGGGGACGGCGGTCGCGAAGACCGTCATCCATGGCTGGCACCTGCCGGCGCTGCCCGAGGGGCTCCTGTACGGCCTCAACTACGCCGTGAGCTTCCTGGCCCTCCAGCATCTCGGGCTGATCCTCGCGACGAAGCAGCCGGCGATGACGGCGGCCCGGCTCGCCCGCATCATCCGGGAGAGCGACGGGGAAGACCGTGAGGACCGGATTGCCGAGACCGCGGCCCAGTTGGTCAGTTCGCAACTTGCGGCTGCCACCGCCAACGTGGCGATGGTGGCCGTGGGCGCCGCGGCCTTCAGTTGGGCGTTCGCCGCGGCCGCCGGCCGGTCGTTCGTGCCGGAGAGCGAGGCGGTGGCGACCCTGCGGGTGATGAGCCCGGTCAACTCCTTCACGGTCTGGTACGCCGCGCTGACGGGGGTCGTGCTCTGGCTCGCGAGCGTGGCTGGCGGGTGGTTCGATAACTGGGTGGTGTACCACCGGCTGGCCGACGGGATTGCGCAGCGTCCCGCACGGACCCCTTGGGGGACGGCCCTGCGCACCCGCTGCGCGTCCGGACTGGCCCGCCACGCGTCCGGGTGGGGCACGAACGTGTCGCTGGGGTTCATGCTGGGCATGATGCCCGAATTGGGGCGTTTCTCGGGGCTCCCGGCGGACGTCCGCCACGTCACGCTGAATACGGGCATCGTGTCGCTGGCGGCCGCCGGCGTGGACGTCTGGGGCGGGCAGGGCCTGCCCTGGCTGCTGCTGGCGCTGGCCGGGATCGCCGTGATGTTCGTCCTGAACCTGTCGATCAGCTTCGGGTTCTCGCTCGTCAGCGCCGCCAGGGCCTACGAACTGCCGGCCGGAGAACTGGGAGGGATTCTGCGCGGCATCGGCCGCCGGCTCCTGCGATCACCCCTCACCTTCGTGCGCCCGCCGCACGGGGACCCGGCGGGTCCGGCCGGCGTCCAATAGAAGGCCCGGCGTGACCGGGCCCGAACCGTGGCGGGTCCCATCTGCGCCCGCCGCGTCGGCCTGCCCCCGGAATCAGTGCTGTGACGCTCGAAGGACCAGTAACGTGATGCGACAAGTGCTTGCCGGCGCATGCGCCCTGCTGCTGCTCTCCGCCCCCGCGGGAGCCCAGGACCCGCCGCCTCCCGTGTGGAGCGGGGCCGTCGGCGCCGGCCTGGCGTTCACCAGCGGCAATACCGACACGTCGAACGTCAACCTCTCGTTCAAGGTGGTCAGGGATCCGAAGACCCGGACGCTGTTCGCCGCCGAGGGCCTGTACCTGCGCGGGTCCAGAGACGGTGAGCTCAGCGCCGACAACGCGTTGTTCGCCACCCGGCTGGAACGCAAGCTGGGCGCGGCGGGGAAGGGCTATGTGTTCGGCAAGCTCCAGTACGTGCGCGATACGTTCAAGGCCATGGATGCGTACTGGGCGCCGACCGCGGGCTTCGGCTACACGTTCTACGACGGGCCGAAGGGCAGCTTCTCGGCCGATGCGAGCGTCGGGGCGGCCTTCGAGAAGAACCCCGGCCTCGACTGGAGGACCAACGCGGTCATCGCCTTCGGCCAGAAGCTGGTGCGCACGTTGTCGAAGAACGCGTCGTTCACCCAGTCGGTGGCTGGCAACGTCGTGGCCGATGACTGGGCCGACGGACTCTATGCGTTCACCGTCGGCGTGGCGGCGTCGATGACCACGCGGACCCAGCTGAAACTCGAGGTGGTGGATACGTTCAAGAACCGGCCGTCCGCGCCAGGGGTGAAGAAGAACGACGTCTCGACGGTCGTCGCCGTCGTCTACAAGTTCTGAGGCTGGAATTCCTGACAGGTGTGCCGGGAGCGCCTGCAGGCTCATAATGGCTGCGCCCGCGAGGGCGGGATTTCTGATGGAGGGACCCATGTTGAAGCGACACCGGATGGCTGGCGGTGTGGCAGCGATCACGATTGGGCTGACGTGCGGGAGCTGGGCGGTGCAGGCCCAGGCCCCGGCGCGCGTGCCGGACGCTGAGGTGAAGGTGCTGGTGGAGCAGGTCGAGCGGGGGATCAACCGCTTCGTGGACGGCATGAATCCCCAGATGCGCACCGCCGTGCTCAAGAGCGAGACGAGCGAGATTCGGGTCAAGGAGGTGCTCGACGATCTCAAGACGGCTGCCAAAGCCGCACGCGAGGCCTACGCCGGACCCGGCGGTGGTGCATCCCAGGTGACGGCGTTCCTGGCCATGGCGAAGAAGTTCGATGCCGGGCTCGCGCTTCGCCCGGGGATGTCTGGCGCGGATGCCAGGTGGAGCGACCTCGTACCGACGCTCGGAAAACTCGCCGAGGCGTACCGTGTCGATTGGGCTGGCGACCCGGCCAGCTGGACCGGCAGGCGCACGTCCGATGCCGAGTTGAAGAACTCCGGCGCCGCCCTGAAGAAGACGAGCGAGGAGTTCGCCAAGAAGTTCAACGACGCCGTGAAGAAGGACAAGGCCCTCGACAAGGCGGCGAAGCAGAACATCGCCGGCCAGCTCGCGGCATTCACCGCCGCGACCAAGGGCGTCGAGGAGCTCCTGAAGTCGGGGTCGGACGCGTCGATGGCGACCACCCGCGCGCTGAAGGCCGCCGCCGATCTGGAGACGTTGATGAACAACTTCTCCGGGAAGGCTGCCGTCTCGCCGGCGTGGGCGGCGGTCAACGCGACACTGAACAATGTCGCCAGGGCGTACGGGCTGCAGTAGAGCCCCACGATGAGACGAGCCGGCACCCGTCAGGGATGCCGGCTCGTGTCCTGTTGTTGGCTGGCGACGCCAGGCCGATCATTTGAAGAGCGGCCCGATCGCCACGTAGAACCGTGCCTTGCCGTCGAAGCCGATGGCGCCGCCGGCGAAGATGGGGCCCAGCAGCGACTCGAGCAGGATCCCGAACGCGGCATCGCCCTTCCACTTCGCGGCGTCCCACGCGTCGAAAGCCGTCCCGCCCTCGATCCAGCCGCCGATGAAGATGTTCCCGCCCAGGACGTCCGGCATCCGGCCGCTGTGCTTCAGATAGCCGCCGGTGAAGAGCAGGTAGTTCGACCCGCGGAACGCCTCGTTGCCGTAGGCGCTCAAACGCAGCGGTCCGCCGAGCGTGAACTTGTTGAACAGCGGCTCGTTGCCGAACGACGAGCCACCCGCCGCCTGGACAAACAGGCGGTTGCGGCCGCCGGCCGGCCGAAACACCGACAGGCCGCCTTCGAACTGGGTGAGCCGGTCGGGGTTCACCACCTGGACCGGCGCGGTCCCGACCAGGACGTCCGGCGTCGCGAAGTACTGGGTGAGCCGCGACCGCACGAGCACGCCCTTGTACGGGACGGTGGGGCTGTCCTGGCCGTCGTACGTGAACGCGAGGCGGGCCAGCTGCTCGGAGCCCTTCACCTCGGGCTGGTCGACGGTGCCCACGCGCAGGCGGGCCCGCGTCCGGGCGACATCCACGCCGGCGCGGAGTTCGGCCGACCGGCCCATCGCGATGCCCAGATCGATGCCGCCGCCCGCGCGGGTCACGCGGTACTCGGCGATCTGCCGGGCTTCGTCGTACAGGTTGTACGGGCTGCGGGTCACGTAGCCGCGCGGCGCCACGAAGACCGGCGTCCGGCCGAGGGGCTTGTAGATCTCGAGTCCGAGGCCCTGCCTCGTGCCGATGACGAAGTCCGTGCGGATTTCGGAGCCCTTGCCGAACGTGTCGTACGCCGTGATGCGCGAGCCGAGATTGACCGCGAAGGCGCTGGACGTCACGTTGTTGAGCTCGAGGCCGAGGGCGAGGAACGGCGGCCCGTAGGACTTCTGGCGCGCGTTGACCGCAAGGGCCAGGCCCTCCGGTGTTTCCTGCAGGCGGTAACTCAGGAATTCATAGCGGTCGGTGCCGGTGACGGAGTAGATGGCCTCGGCCACTCTGGCCTGATCGAAGGGCACGCCGACGAGCGGCGCGAACTGCTTGCGCAGGAACGCCTGCTCGGATTCCGGCACGCCGGAGACCACGATGTGCGCGGGCACCGCCTGCTCGGTCGTGCGCCGCCGGGCCGTGCGGGCCGCCTGGTGTGCCGCGTACTCCGCCTCGGGCAGCGCGTACTTCAGGAGGGCGTCCTTCTGGGCTTCGGCGGCCTTGTAGCCGCGGTCGATGAGTTCGTCCGCCCGCCGCCACGACATGCTGTCCAGGCCGACCAGGTTCGGATCGATGACCAGGTCGGCGGCCGCCAGGCCCTTCTTGATGCCGACGTCCATCATCGCGCTGATGGTCTTCCCCAGCATGCCGAACATCGACGCCTGGGCCTGGGCATCGGTGGGCTTGTCGCTGCCCACGTTGACGGCAATCACCACGTCGGCGCCCTGGCTGCGGCTGACATCCCCGGGGATGTTGTTGAAGATGCCGCCGTCCACGAGCAGCCACGGCGACTGGTCCACCGGCGTGAAGACGCCCGGCAGCGACATGGTGGCCCGCATCGCCGTGGCGAGCGATCCGCGATCGAGCACCACCGGCTCGGACGTGCGGAGATCGCCCGCCACGCAGCGGAACGGCGTGGGCAGGTCGTCGAAGTGCTGGAGCTGATAGTAGGGCAGGGCGATGGCGTCCAGCATCATCACGACCTGCTGGCCGGGGTTCAGCCCCGACGGCAGCCGGAAGCCGCCCTTGAGGCCGAACTCGACCTGGGCCGGATACGCGCGTCGGTCCTGCTTGCGCCGGAAGGTCTTGTACGCGAACGGCGAATCCGCCTGGAACATCAGGTCCCAGTCGGTGGTGACCATCAACGTGCGCAGCTCGTCCGGCGTCATGCCGCTGGCGTAACTGCCCCCAACGAGGCCGCCCATGCTGGTGCCGGCGATGAAGTCGACGGGAATCCGGTGTTCTTCGAACCACTTCAGCACGCCGATGTGGGCGATGCCCTTCGCGCTGCCCCCGCCGAGCGCGAGGCCGATCTTCGGCCGGGCGGCGGTCGACTGGCCTGGATCCGCGCCGACCGGTGAGGCGGCAGCCAGCACGGCGGCCACGGCACACGCGGCGGCACGGGCGATGAGGCGACGGGTAGTGTCCACGGGCGAACTCCCTTGCGGAACCGGACAGCCAGCCCTGATTCTACCTCGCCGCCGCCGCGCCGGCACCCGGGCGTGGGGAGCCGATCGCCGCCGCACCCGCCAGCCCCCGCGCGGTATAGTAGAAGTTCCGTGGGAGAACAACCGATGCTCAAGCATGTCGCTCTTGCGCTGGCCATCCTGACACTGACCGCCCCCGAGGCGTCCGCCGGCTTCAAGTCGCTCTGGAAATCGCCCGAGGTGACCCAGGTCAACATGGCCGGGAAGAAAGTGGTGGCCCTGATTGTCAGCCAGGACATGAACCTGCGCATGTCCGCCGAAGAGGCGCTCGCCCGCGAGTTGACGGCGCTCGGCACAAATGGCGTTGCCGCCTACCGCCTCGTCCCCGCCGAAGAGCTGCGTGGCGAAGGCAAGGCCAAGGCCTGGTTCGAGCAGGCCGCCGTCGATGCTGTCGTCGTCATGCGCCTGCTGTCGGACAGGCAGGAGCTGAGCTACACGCCGTCGTTCTGGACCACCTCGTACTACGACAGTTTCTGGGGCTACTACGGGTACGCGTGGGACAGCCTGGCCATGCCGGGCTACTGGGACGTGGATCGGGTCTTCCACGTCGAGACCCTCATCTACCGCATCTCGAACGGCCACCTCCTGTGGGCGAGCGTGAGCGAACGGGCGAACCCGAAGGACCTCCAGAACCTCGTGCACAGACTCGTGGGGGACATCACGAAACAGATGCGCAAGGACGGCCTGCTCAAGTAGGCCGGGCGCGGGAGCGAGCACTCATGACACAGTCGATGCGGTTGGCGGCGGCGGTCTTAGCGGTGGTGCTGGCCTCGGCGGGCCTCGAGGCGGGCATGAAGGTCAAGGTCACGCACGACAAGGCCTTCAACTTCGCGACGGTGAAGACGTTCGCCTGGCATCCGGACGGCGCCGGCGACGTCAAGGTGCTGAGCACGATGGGCGACGACACGGTGGCCCTCAACGCGATGATCGCGCCGATGATCGCGCAGGCCGTCGAACGTGAGCTGGCGAAACGCGGCCTCGTCAAGGACACGTCGGGCAAGCCCGACCTGCACCTGCAGTACTACCTGCTGATGGGCCCCGAGTCCGAGTCGCAGTTCCAGGGCCAGTTTCTCGGCGGCATCCCGCCGTGGGGCCTCCCGGACTTCGCGATGACGACGACAGCGCTCACGGTGGCCGAGCACGGCACGCTGGTCCTGGACATCTCGACGGCGTCCGACCGGACCACGGTGTGGCGGGGCATCGCCTCGACCGAGATCAAGCGGCAGCGCACCGCGCAGCAGCGGCAGCAGAAGTTCGACGAAGGCGCCCGGGAGCTGTTCAAGAAATTCCCACCCAAGTACCAGCCGGGGAAGGCCGGGCAGGACCGCCGGCCGGGAGCGTAACATGTCACCCGGCGAGACACGTGTCGCCGACGTGGCCGAGCAGGCACGCCTGAACGAGGCTCGGGAACAGGGCGTCCCCTGGAAGCAGTGGGGGCCGTACCTGAGTGAGCGCCAGTGGGGCACCGTTCGCGAGGACTACAGCACGGACGGCAACGCCTGGGCGTATTTCTCGCACGACCAGGCGCGCTCGCGGGCCTACCGGTGGGGCGAGGACGGGCTGGCCGGGATCTCGGATGACCGGCAGCAGCTCTGCTTTGCGCTGGCGCTCTGGAACGGCCGCGATCCGGTCCTCAAGGAGCGCCTCTTCGGCCTCACCAACAGCGAGGGCAACCACGGCGAGGACGTGAAGGAATACTACTTCTACCTCGACTCCACGCCCACGCACTCGTACATGAAGTACCTCTACAAGTACCCGCAGCGGGAGTACCCGTACGCCGACCTGGTCGAGACCAACGGGCGGCGGACGCGCGAGGACTTCGAGTACGAACTCGTCGACACCGGGGTGTTCGCCGACGACCGCTACTTCGACGTGTTCGTGGAATACGCCAAGGCCGGCCCCGACGATATCCTCGTGCGGATCTCGGCCCACAACCGGGGCCCGGAGCCGGCCCGACTGGACGTGCTGCCGACGCTGTGGTTCCGCAACACCTGGTCGTGGGGAGACGACGCCCCGCGACCCGGGCTGCGTGAGTCTGGCGGGGCCGTCGTGGGGTCGCATCCCCAGCTCGGCGAGTACGTCCTGTGGTGTGACGGCCAGCCGGAGCTGCTCTTCACCGAGAACGAGAGCCACGCGGCGCTGTTGTGGGGACAGCCGAACCGGACGCCCTACGTGAAGGATGCGTTCCACCGCTGCCTCGTCAACGG
The DNA here is from genome assembly GCA_964396055.1 of uncultured Vicinamibacterales bacterium. Lineage (GTDB taxonomy): Bacteria > Acidobacteriota > Vicinamibacteria > Vicinamibacterales > JAKQTR01 > CAYJPV01. The sequence goes on from CAYNDV010000012.1 coordinate 39,516, forward strand.
CGAGCGGGACGCGGTGAACCCGTCCCGGACCGGCACCAAGGCGGCCGCCCGCTATGCCTTCGAGGTGCCGCCCGGCGGCTGCGAGGTCGTCCGGCTGCGGCTGCGCGCCGGCGCGACGGAGGCGGCACCCGCGTTTGGCGAGGCCTTCGAGCAGGTGTTTGCCGCGCGTCTGGCCGAGACCGACGAGTTCTACGGGCGGATCACGCCGCCGACCTTCACGGAGGACGAACGCCGCGTCCACCGGCAGGCCCTGGCTGGCATGTTGTGGACGAAGCAGTACTACTACTTCGACGTCGATCGCTGGCTGAAGGAGCATGACGCCCATCCGCGCTTCGGGGGGACCCGGCAGGCCTCCCGCAACGCCGAGTGGTTCCACATGCTCAACGGCGACGTCATCTCGATGCCCGACAAGTGGGAGTACCCGTGGTACGCCGCGTGGGACCTGGCCTTCCACACGCTGGCGCTGTCGCTGGTCGACTTCGACTTCGCCAAGGAGCAGCTGCTCCTGATGCTGCGGTCGCTCTACAGCCATCCCAACGGCCAGATCCCCGCGTACGAGTGGAATTTCAGCGACGTCAACCCGCCCGTGCACGCGTGGGCCACGCTCTTCCTGTACAAGGTCGAGAAGAACCTCGGCCGCGAGGACCAGGCGTTCCTGGAGCGATCGTTCCAGGGGTTGATGCTGAACTTCAACTGGTGGGTGAACCGCAAGGACCCCCAGGGCCGCAACGTCTTCGCCGGCGGATTCCTCGGCCTCGACAACATCGGCGTCTTCGATCGCAGCGCGCAGCTGCCCACGGGCGGCTCGCTCGAGCAGGCCGACGGCACGGCATGGATGGCGTTCTTCTGCCAGAACATGCTGGAGATGGCCCTCATCCTCGCCGAGAAGGATCCGATCTACGACGACATCGCCTTCAAGTTCCTCGAGAACTACTTCTGGATCGCCTACGCCATGGACAAGGTCGGCGAACACGGCGATGACATGTGGGACGACGAGGACGGGTTCTACTACGACGTGCTCCGGCTGCCCGGCGGCGAGGCCTTCCGCCTGAAGGTCCGATCGATGGTCGGGCTGTTGCCGCTCTGCGCGAGCACGGTGTTCGAAGGCAACCTCCTGGACCGGCATCCGAAGCTGCGGGTGCTCCTGGACCTGTTCCGGGCGCGGCACCCGGAGGTCGTGGCCCATGTCGCCCCCACGGCCGAGGGGTACATCGGCCATGCCGGCCGGCGCCTCCTCTCACCGCTCACCCGCGAGAAGCTCACGCGGATCCTGGCCTACGTGCTCGACGAGGGCGAGTTCCTCGGGCCCCACGGCATCCGTTCCCTGTCGCGCCGCCACGCGGACCATCCCTTCGTCTTCCACACGGGCGGCCAGGAATACCGGGTGTCGTACCTGCCGGCGGAGTCGGACAACGGGATGTTCGGCGGCAATTCCAACTGGCGCGGCCCGGTCTGGATGCCGGTGAACGCCCTGATCGTCAGGGGGTTGCTGAACTTCTACCAGTTCTACGGCGACGACTTCACGGTGGAGTGCCCGACCGGGTCGGGCCAGCGGAAGAACCTGTACGAGGTGGCGCAGGAGATTTCGACGCGCCTGGCCGGGATCTTCCTCCGGGGCGCCGACGGCCGGCGGCCGGTCTACGGCGGCTCGACCCTTTTCCAGGACGACCCGCACTGGCGGGATCTCATCCTGTTCTACGAGTACTTCCACGGCGACAACGGCGCCGGGCTCGGCGCCAGCCACCAGACCGGCTGGACGGGCGTCGTCGCCGGCCTGATGGACCTCTTCGCGCGCGTGAGTGCGGCCGACGCCCTCGAGACCCGCAAGGACCACCTCGAGGAACGTCTCGTGCGCGAACAGGTCGACGGCCGGAGCTGACGGGGCGGCTACGGCCGCCCGTTCAGGGCCCGGTAGCGGCGGATGAGATTGCGGGTGGAGCTGTCGTGCCCCAGGGCTGGCGGCTCCACCTGTTCGAGTTCCGGCACGATGGTCTGCGCCAGCGCCTTGCCCAGCTCCACGCCCCACTGATCGAACGGGTTGATCTGCCAGATGGCGCCCTGCACGAACACGCTGTGCTCGTAGAGCGCCACGAGGCTGCCGAGGACCTCGGGCGTGAGCCGCTCCCCCAGGATCGTGTTCGACGGCCGATTGCCTTCGAACACGCGATGCGGCACCAGGTCGTGCCTCGTGCCCTCGGCCCGCACCTCGTCGGCGGTCTTCCCGAAGGCCAGCGCCTCGGCCTGCGCGAACACGTTGGCGGCGAGCAGGTCGTGATGCCGCCCCAGCGGGGTCAGGGCCTGCGCGAACACGATGAAGTCGCACGGGATCAGCCGCGTGCCCTGGTGGATGAGCTGGTAGAACGAGTGCTGGCCGTTGGTGCCGGGTTCGCCCCAGAACACGGGGCTCGTGTGGTAGTCGACGCGGCGGCCGTCGATCGTCACGCTCTTCCCGTTGCTCTCCATGATCAGCTGCTGGAGGTACGCCGGGAACCGCTTCAGGTCGTTCTCGTACGGCAGCACGGCCACCGACTCGACACCGAAGAAGTTGGCGTACCAGACGTTCAGCAGGCCCATCAGCACCGGCAGGTTCCGGTCGAACGGCGTCTCCCTGAAGTGCTCGTCCATCCGTCGGAAGCCGCCCAGCAGGGCCCGGAACCGATCGGGACCGATGGCGATCATCGTGGAGAGTCCGATCGCCGAATCCATCGAGTACCGCCCGCCGACCCAGTCCCAGAACCCGAACATGTTCGCCGTGTCGATGCCGAAGGCCGACACCTGCGCCGCGTTGGTGGACACCGCCACGAAGTGCCGGGCCACCGCCGCGGGGTCGCCCCCGAGGCCGGCCAGCAGCCAGGCCCGTGCACTGTGCGCGTTGGCCATGGTCTCCTGCGTCGTGAAGGTCTTCGACGAGACGATGAACAGGGTCTCGGCCGGGTCGAGGTCGCGGGTGGCCTCGACGAAGTCCGCGCCGTCCACGTTCGAGACGAACCGGCACGTCAGCGCCCGGTCGCTGTAGTGCCGCAGCGCGTCGTACGCCATGACCGGTCCGAGGTCCGATCCGCCGATCCCGATGTTCACGATCGCGCGGATGCGGCGGCCCGTGTGGCCGGTCCACGATCCGGCACGTACGCGGTCGGCGAACGTGGCCATGCGATCGACGACATCGTGCACGTCCGGCACGACGTTGCGACCGTCGACCACGATCGCGGCGCCGCGCGGGGCGCGCAGCGCGGTGTGCAGAACGGCCCGGCCCTCGGTGGTGTTGATCTTCTCGCCGCGGAACATGGCGTCGATCCGGTCGCGCAGCCCCGATTGCTCGGCCAGCGCCACGAGCAGACCCAGCGTCTCATCCGTGACGCGGTTCTTCGCGTAGTCCAGGAAGAGGCCCGCCGCCTCGGCCGTCAGGCGGATGCCCCGGCCGGGATCGTCCGCGAACAGCGCGCGGAGATGGAGCGGCCGGATCGTCCGGGCATGGTCCGTGAGCGCCTGCCACGCGGGCAGGGAGGTCAGGGGCGTCGGGGTGGCGGCGGTCATGGCGTCAGGATCCTCCACGCGGACACGATTCCGCACCGGAGAGGTTACCATTTCGGCCATACTGGCGCCGTACCGTCCGGCCATGCGGGGGAGAAGCGCCCATGTCCACGCCTCGTTACCCGTCGCTCTACCAGATCAACACGCGGGTACGGCTGACCGAGCTCGGCGCGGCGCTTGGCCGGCCGGCGACGCTCGACGACATCCCCGACAGCGAACTCGACACGCTCGCGCGCGCCGGCGTCGACATCGTCTGGTTCCTGGGCGTGTGGCAGACCGGTGAGGCCGCACGCCGTGTGTCGGCGTCGAATCCCGAGTGGCTCGCCGAGTACGCGCGTGTCCTGCCCGATCTGCAGCCCGCCGACGTGTGCGGCTCGCCCTTTGCCATCCGGGAATACCGCGTGCACGACGACTTCGGCGGGGACGCCGCGCTGGTGCGGCTGCGCGCGCGGCTGCGCGAACGCGGCCTGCGGCTGCTCCTCGACTTCGTGCCGAACCACGTGGCGCCCGACCACCCGTGGGTGGACCGGCACCCGGACTTCCTGGTGACAGGAGACGAGGACCTGCTGACGAAGCAGCCCTGGAACTACCGGCGCGTGGAGACCGCCGGCGGAACCCGAATCCTGGCGTACGGCCGCGACCCGTACTTCGCGGGCTGGCCGGACACCCTGCAGCTGAATTACGCAAACCCGGATCTGCAGGACGCGATGATCGGGGAGCTCCGGCGCATCGGCCAGCAGTGCGATGGCGTCCGCTGCGACATGGCCATGCTCGTGCTGCCCGACGTGTTCGAGCGCACCTGGGGCCTCGCGGCGCAGCCGTTCTGGCCGCGCGCCACGGCGGCCGTCCGCGCGGACGTGCCGGGGTTCCTGTTCCTGGCCGAGGTCTACTGGGATCTCGAGTGGACGCTCCAGCAGCAGGGATTCGACTTCACCTACGACAAGCGGCTCTACGACCGCCTGGTCCACGGCCTGGCCCGATCCGCACGCGAGCACCTGTGCGCCGGCCTCGACTTCCAGGATCACCTCGCGCGGTTCCTCGAGAACCACGACGAACCCCGCGCGGCATCCACGTTCGAGCCGGCCGCCCACCGCGCGGCGGCGATGGTGACGTACCTGACGCCCGGTCTCCGTTTCTTCCACCAGGGGCAGCGCGACGGACGGCGGGTGCGGATCCCGATGCATCTCGGCCGCGGACCGGCCGAGCCCACCGACGAGGTCGTCGCCGCGTTCTACGATCGCCTGCACGACGTCCTGAAAGACCCGGCCTATCGAGAGGGTCATTGGCAGTTGCTGGAGACGCGGCCGGCCTGGGAGGGCAACTCCTCACACGACGTCTTCCTCGTCTTCGCGTGGAGCGGCCCGGACGAACGCCGCCGACTGGTGTCCGTGAACTATGCGTCGCACCACAGCCAGTGCTACTGCACCCTGCCGTGGCCGGACCTGGCCAGCCGTACCTGGCGATTCACGGATCAGATGGGGGAGGCCGTGTACCACCGGGACGGCCGCGAACTCGCCGACCGCGGGCTGTATCTGGATCTTCCGCCCTGGGGGTACCACGTCTTCACCGTCGGCGCGCGCTGATCGGCGTTTCCAGTCACCGGGCAGCGAACAGGACGCACACCGGATCGGCCACGGCGGCCGTGACGCCGGTGGGCTCGGGCAACCCCGTTGCCGGGTCGAGGCGGAACACGACCAGTGAACCCGACCGCTGATTGGCGGCGATGAGCCAGCGGCCTGACGGGTCGATGGCGATGCTGCGAGGGACGCGCCCGCCCGTCGGCACGTGGCCCGCGGCGGTCAGGCCGTGTGTCGAGGCGTCGACGGCGAAGACCGCGACGGTGTCGTCGCCGCGGTTCGACGCATACACGAACCGGCCGTCCGGCGACACGACGATGGCCGCACCAGAGTTGTCGCCACGGGCGCCCGCGGCGCGGGCCGGCACCGTCTGGAACGCCGTGAGGGTGCCCCTCGCCGCGTCGACGCGGAACGCCGCGACCGTCGCCTGCAGTTCGTTCAGGAGATAGAGGACACGCCCCGAGGGATGCCATGCGGCGTGCCGCGGTCCCGACCCCGCCTCGACGGTGATCGCGTCAGGCTCGTTCGGTGTGAGCCGTCCGGCCGCCCCGTCGTACCGGTCGATGAACACCCGATCCGCCCCGAGGTCCACCGAGTACGCGAACCGCTCAGCCGGGTCGAGCAGGATCATGTGGGCGTGCGGACCCGCCTGGCGAGCCTGCACCGGGCCCGACCCCGACCGTTGCCGCACGCTCGAAGCCGGCTGCAGCGAGCCGTCCGGCCCGACAGGCAGCACCGCGGTGGTGCCACTCGAGTAGTTCGCCACCAGCACATGCCGCCCGGCCCGATCGACCGTCACATGGCAGGGGTCGGTACCTTCGGACGCCTGCTGGTTCAGCAGCGTCAGGCGGCCGCCTGACGCGTCGATGGCGAACGCGCTCACCGCGCCGGTCGCCCGGCCCTGGAACGTCTGCAGTTCGTTGACCGCATACAGCACGCGGCCGTTCGGGTGGAGGGCGAGGTACGACGGCTGGTCGGCACGGCCCGCGAGTTCCGGCGTGCCGGTGAACCGTCCGCTGGCCGGATCGAAGCCGACCACGTAGATGCCCTGGCTGGCGCCGCGGGTGTAGGTGCCGACGTAGATGCGCATGGAGGTCGCAGCCTCGTGCGAGGGCGGCGGCGGGCCCGGCGTCGGAGGCCGGTCTGCGGCCACCACGGCGAGCGGCGCGAGCAGCGCCGCCGCCAGCCACCATCGGAGCCCGGGGCCCGAGATTCTCTGACCCATCAGCGCCCTCTCTGTGGTGCGGCGGGCTTTCCGGCGCGGCGCGGGGCTCCGCCGGGCCTCGCGGCCGGCGAAACCCCGCGGAGGGATCTACTTCGGCGACTCGACGCTGATGGCCAGCGCGCGGGTGTAGGTGACCTGCACCTTGTCGCCCACCTTGACGCCCGTCAGATTGGACTTGTCCTCGACCTTGAAGCTCATCACCGACCCGTCCTCGGCCTTGATCGTGATGGACGGGATCGCGGCGTCGATGGCCTGCACCGTCACCACCGCGGTGAGGCGCTGCGCCATCGTGCCACCCGGCTTCGGCCCGGCGCTGCGGGTGACGCTGCTCTCCTCGGCCGCCGGCGGTTTGGCGCCGGGCTGCTGGATCGCGTAGACCACAGATTCGAAGAACTTGAAGGTGACCTTGTCGCCGACCTTCAGTTCGGAGAAGCGCTGCACGTCGGGGCCGGCCATGATGGTCTCGACGGTCCCGTCCTCGCCCTTGAGCGAGAGCAGGCGGTTGGTGCTGTCGATGGCCACGATGACGGCCGTTTCGGTGACGATGGCGCCCTTGGACACGGACGTCTGGGTCTGGGCGGCGGTGAGGCCGGACGTGGCGAGGGCCAGCAGGGCGAGGACGAGCATCTGACGGTTCATGCGGACGACTCCTTCGGTTGCGACTACTTCTTCGGTTTGGGCGGGAACCCCTTGAGCAGCTTGGCCATGGCCTTGTCGAGGTTCTTCTGGCGCTTCTCGGGGTTCTTCTCACCGCTCAGCGTCTTGCTTGCCTGGCCCTTCCAGACCAGTTCCTTGGCGGCCGGGTCGTACATGTCGAGGGCGATGGTCCCGATGTTGATCGTCGAGCTCGTGGCGGTTCCCATGCCACCGCCCCAGCGGTGCGCGTAGGGGCCCCCCATGTTGTACGTGTTCCACTGCCGCTCCTGCGTGACGGCCACCTGGTAGGCGATGAAGAGGTCGGCCTGCTCCCCGGTGGCCCTGGTCAGGCCGCTGGCGGTCAGTGCCTTCTCGAGCGCCTGCTTGATCTGGCCATCGACGATGGCGTCGGGCTTTTCCGCGCCTTCCACGTCCACGAAGCGGAAGGTCTTGTAGCCGGAGAAGTCCTTGCCCGGCATGTAGTTGACGTTCACGTCCTGGGCCGACGCCGCCCCGGCCGCGCCCAGCACGACGCCGAGCAGTGCGAGGACCGACAGTGTGCGTGTCATACGAGTGTGCCTCCTGACGACGATTGCGCTCCCGGGAAGGCGTCATTATACCGCGCTCTTCCCGCGCTGCCGCGGGTCCCCTGGCCGGGGAGGGAGACGCGCGGAGGACGACGGGCCGACGGGCAACGCCGCCCGACCGTAGTACAATCTCCGGCACCCCGATTTCAGCGGCAACAGGAGAGAGCCAGGTGCGAATGCGAACGTCACTGTGTGCAGCGGTCGTGCTGTCGATGACGGCAGCAGGTCTCGGCGCCATGCCGCAGACGCCGCCGGTCGTCCACGCGTACCTGACCGGCGCGGCGGGATTCACGAGTACCGACATCCAGGCCCTCGAGGCCGGTCAGGTCATCTCGTCGGTGGTCTCGAACGATGCGGACGCCGAGATCTCCGTCGTCGGCGCGGTCAGGATCCGGGCGGCGCGGGCATTCGTCCTGCAGTACTACAACCAGATGATCAGCTACGTGGACGGCCGGGTCACCCTGCAGTACGGGACCTTCAGCCGTCCACCGGTCCTGGCGGACGTTCGCGGGCTCACCTTCGAGGCGGACGATATTGAGGCCTTGCGGGCGTGCCAGCCTGGCGACTGCGACCTCAAGCTGGGGGCCCGCGGCATCCTGGCCCTGCGTCCGCTGGTGGGCTTCGATCGCCCCGGCTACCAGGAGCGCGCGCAGCAGGCGATGCGGCAGGCGGTCGTCGACTATGCCGCCGCGTACCTGGCGAAGGGCGATGCGGCGCTCGTCACGTACAACGATCGCGCCGAACCCGTCGGCCTCGCCGACCAGTTCCGGAGCATCCTGGCCAACTCCCCGCACTTTCCCTCGTACGCCCCTGCCCTCAAAGCGCATCTCGAGAACTTCCCGCGGGGCGGTGCGCTGCCCGGCGGCAAGGACACGTTGTACTGGGTGAAGGAGAACTACGGCCGGAAGCCCACCGTGAGCATCGTGCACCTGGTGACCTACGATGACCCGAAGCAGCCGGGCGTGACGTTCGTCGCACAGAAGCAGATTTACGCCAGCCACTACCTGGAAGGCTCCCTGGCCATTGGGGTGATCGTCGAACAGCAGGCAGGGACCGGTGGGCAGGGCGTGTCCTATCTTCTGTACGCCAACCGCAGCCGGGGCGACTTGTTGAAGTCCGGGTTCGGCGGTCTCAGGCGTTCGGTGGCGCGCGATCAGGCGCGCAAGGCGGCGGTGCAGACGCTCGGGACCATTCAAGAGCAACTCGAACGCGCGTTGCGGCTGCGGTAGCGCCCCGGCGAACGCAGGAAAGTGACCATCACCGTGATACCTATGCGTCTCTCGCGTTGCCGTGCCGGCGGGTCTGCCCGCCCCGTTGTCCGGTTGTCCGCGATCGGTCTGCTGGTGCTGCTCGGGCTCGCGCTCGCTCCAGTGGGCGCTGCGGCCCAGGAGCGGCCCAGTCAGGATCGCCCCAATCTCTTCGCCCTGCCGCGGGTGTTCGAGGCGGTGCCCGCCGAGGACCCGGGCGCAGCCCCGCGCGTGTTGCCTGCCGCGCCGGCGGCCGGCGAGTGCGCCGGTTGCCCGAAGCGGCGTGTCGGGCTGGCGATCGCCGAGGTCATCGGCGTCAATGTCCTCTACAACGTCGTGAACCGGGTCATCAAGCCGGAGGAGGAGAAGATCTACTTCCAGGTGAACCCGAGTACGTGGTGGGACAACCTGAGTTACGGCTTCGAATGGGACGACAACACGTTCCAGGTGAACCAGTTCGGTCATCCCTACCAGGGGAACAACTACTTCAATGCCGGTCGGGCCAACGGCATGAGCTTCTGGGAGTCGGCCCCGCTGGCCGCCCTGGGCAGCCTGACGTGGGAGTACTTCGGCGAGCGGCACAAGGCTTCGCTCAACGACCTCGTGATGACGACGCTCGGCGGTATTTCGCTGGGTGAGATGTTCCACCGGACAGGATGGCTCATCAGGGATACGCGGAAGACCGGCAAGGGGCGCTTCTTCAACGAGTTTGCCGCGATGGTCATCGACCCCGTGACCGGGCTCAACCGCTTCATCAACGGGGATGCGCGCCGCGTGTCCGCGAAGCCCGACGAGTTCGTCCCGACCTCCCTGTCCGCGTCAGTCGATGCCGGCGTCCTGTGGCGAGGTGAGGACACCAGGGTGAGACAGGCGTCTGGCGACGCCTTTGCTCAGATCAACCTGGGCTACGGCACGATGGCGGTCGGCCGGTCGAACGTGCCCTTCGATGCGTTCTTCCTCGACCTTCGTCTGGGCGGCGGAAACGCGATCTCCGAGGCCATCGTGCGCGGCCGCCTCCTGGGGCGCCAGCTCAGCGAGGGTCCGGAGGGACCGACCGCGCGCGGGAACCACTTCAGCGTCGTGATGACCTACGACTACCAGAACAACACGGCGTTCCAGTACGGCGGGCAGGGGTTCTCGGCCGTGGTGCACCACCGCAAGCCGATAGGAGACACGTACACCTTCGCGGCTTCTGGCAACGGCAGCATCGTGGTGCTGGGCGCCATGGACTCGCTCTACCAGAAGGGTGAAGACCGGCAATACGACTTCGGCCCCGGCTTCGCCTACGCCGCCTCGGTGGCCATGCTGCGCAAGGGACTCCCGTTCCTGCGCGCGTCGTACACCGGGTTGTGGCTGCACTCGATCGACGGCGCCCGCGTGGACCACGTGACCGACGCGCTGCGCGTGGATGTCCTGGCGCCGATCAGGGGCAATCTGGCCTTCGGGTCGACGGCGGAATTCGTGCGGCGCAAGTCGTACTACGACGACCTGGACGATGTGGACGCCAGGTTCCCGCAGTTCCGTGTCTATCTGTCATGGTTGAGCCGATGAGCACCCGATTCTTCCGCGCCACGTTCCTCCCGGCTGCCGCAGCGGCCTGCCTGGTGATCGCCGTCTCGAGCCCGGCCGACGCCCAGACGCCCGCGCCGCCAGGGGCGGGCGACTTTTCTATGACGGTGGCGGCGTCGTACGCGGCGACCAAGGTGGACTGCGAGAACTGCGAAGCTGCAGCCTACGCGGATACGTACAATCTCACCCTCTCGCCGCGATGGCGTATCAACCGCAAGTTGCTGGCGGGCGCCGAACTGGTGGTCCAGCCCAGTGGGCGATCCGACGAGGTGCGGACGTCGTGGCTGCTCGGCACCGTGCAATTCCATCCCTGGGCTGACAAGGGCTTCTTCCTGAAGGGCGGGTACGGTCTGCTCTGGGTGCGTACCACCCTGACCATCGACGGGGAGTCCAACACCGGCAAGTTCCGCGGCATGGTCGTGAACTACGGCGCCGGATGGCACTTCCGGCGGGACCGCCGTGTGTCAGTTGCGCCCTTCGGCGCTCACTACGTGCAGACGGTCGGGTCGGTGACCGTCGACGAATTCGAGGCCGTCAACGTCGTCGGTAACTCATGGGTGGCGGGGGTCTCGGTGATCTTCAGGTGACGGAACGGGGCCGGTGGAGGCAGACATGCGCCGAGTTCATGCAGCAGCAGCCGTGATGATGATCGCGATGGTGGCCGTGGCGGCCGGGTGCGCCGAGAAACGCGCGCGCGTGAGGCCCATCAAGGTGGGGACCGTCGACACCGGACCCCAGTCGCTGGAGGCTGCCCGGCGGCAGCTCGAGGGCACGTGGGAACTGGTGTCGCTCTCGGCCGGGCCGCAGGCGCTGAAAGCGTCCGGCCGGATGACCTACGACGCCTACGGCAACATGACCGTGAAGGGCACGATTGAGGCGGCCACGATCACATCTCCGATCGTCGCGCTGCTGAACTACGAGGGGCGCGCGGTAATTGACGCCGCGAAACAGCAACTGCGGCTGGTCGGGCAGACGGCTGAGGGCGCCACCGTGTCGGCGGCAGACATGTCGGCCGACAAGCTGCGCCAGTACGCCTTCGACGGCGACCTGCTGAAGATCTCGACCATCGACCCGTCGGGCGCCGTCATCGCCACCGCGACGTGGAGGCGGGGGCAGTAGCCCCACGCCCCACGCCCCACTAGAACATCTGCCCGATCGAGATGTGCCACCGGTAGAGCGGGTCGCCGGGGCGGCGCGGGACGGGGAAGCCCAGATCGATGCGCAGCGGCGCCACCGGCGTCATGATGCGGAGGCCGAACCCGAGACCGGCCGCCAGATCCTTCCAGGCGAAGGCGCCGGTCGAGAAGGCGTTGCCGGCATCCGCGAAGACCACGCCCTTCACCCACTTCATCACGGGGAAGCGCAGTTCCTGGTTGAGGATGAGCAGGCGCGTGCCGCCGATCGGTAGTTCGCCGACGAAGGCCGCGCTCAGCTGATCCTGGGCGTAGCCCCGGACCGTCTGGCTGCCGCCGGCGTTGAACAACTGATCGAGGATGGAGAGCGGGGCTTCGCCCGTCGTGTTCCACAGCACGCCCAGCCGCACGCCCGACGCCAGGACGACGGGTCCCGCCGGCACGTACCAGAAGCTCCGGGCGAGGTACCGGGAGTAGGCGAGATCCGAGCCGAGCGCCCGGATGCCCTGCTGCACGCTCGACGAGTGAAACCACCCGCGTGTGGCGTCGAAGACGCTGTCGCGGCGATCGAGCACCACGGCGGCGTTCAGCGACGCGAGCACGCCGTTGAGCCGGAAGTCGAGCTCACGGTCGGGCGTGGACAGGGCCAGGCGCCGATCGTCGTAGACGTACCCCCACGAGACGTCCAGCCACTTGCGCGGCCGCCAGCGTTGTTCGATCGAGGCGCTGACCGTCTCTTCTTCGCTGATGACGCCCGACTCCACTTCGTTGAGCTCGACGCGCCAGCCGGCGTAGAGATTCGTGCGAATGCCTGCGCGTGCGAGCGGCCCGATGGGCGGCACCGCGAACAACGATCGGACGGCCTGCAGGTTGCGTTCGTACCGCCCGCCCAGGCTGGCCGTCAGCCCGCGCCCGGCGACGTTGCGGTCCCGGATGTCGGCCGAGAACCCCGCGGCCGCGATGAAGTCGTCGAACACGGGCCCGTACTCGTTCGACAGCTCCACGCCGTAGGTCAACTGGTAGCGCTTCGGTTCGGCCACGGACACGATGGCCTCGACCGGGCGCACGCCCGGGCCGGCCGTGCCGGCCGGGAGCGGCTCGAGGCGGACGGCGGCCGACGTGAAGGTGCCGACCTGGTAGAGCCCGCGCTGGGTGGCGTCCAGGGCCTGTTGACCCGCCGGCGCGCCTGGCTGCAGCACGATAGCCCGGTCGATGACCGCCCGGCGCGTCGACACCGCGCCTTCGACGCGGACCGATGCCACCACGTGCAACGGTCCCTCGTGCACCGTGAACGCCAGGTTCACGCGGCCAGCCGCGTCCGGCCCGTTGCGTGTGACGGACACCGTGGCCTCGCGGAACCCCAGGTTGCGGTAATGCCGCTCGATCGCCAGCCGTGCGGCCCGGTCGGCGCCGGCCGCGAACGGCGCGTGCGCGCGGAGCACGGCCGCCGCCCGGAGGCCGTCTTCGCGAGCCGGGTCTGCGCCGCTGAACGTCACCGCACCCACGGTGGCGCGCGGACCCTCGTCAATCACGACCGGCAGCTCCGCCCGACCGCCGTCCACACGCGGCGCCGCGCTCGTGACGCGCGTGGCGAGGTACCCCCTCGAGGCGTAGAACTCGGCGATCGCCGCGCAGAGCGGCGCCGAATCCAGCCAGGGCCCGATGCCGGCTCCAACGCGCTGCAGCACGGCGTGGATCTCACGCGAATCAATCGCCCGCATGCCGGTCGGCACGATCGTCCGGGTATCGGCGCGGGGACCGGGTTCGATGACCACGGTGGCCACCAGGTCCCCCTGGGAATCCAGGATCACCCGGGCCCGCGCCGTCGCCGTCACGTGGCCGCGCGTGACCAGTACGGCGCGGGCGGCGGCCGCCAGATCCTCGTCGGCGAACTGATCGAACGTCGTCGACGACCACGCCTGCCGCAGGCGCGCCAGAAGTTCGTCGTCGGCCGCGATGCCTTCGACGATGAGTCGCGTGACGGGCCCGGCCGTCACGCGATACTCGAGGCTCACCTTCGTTTCGGCGCCGTTCACGCCCCCGGCCACCGTCCGGATCGGGACGACACGCGCCGTGAGGCGCCCGGCGTCGAAGTACGAGCGCCTGAGGCGCTCGATGTCGGCCATCCACCGGCTGTAGTCGAACGTCGTTCCGGTCCCCATCCGCAGCAGGCTGGAGAGCCGCGCGGCGTCCGCCGGGGGGACGCCGGATACCCGGACTCCGTCGACGATCTCGCGGCCCCCGGCACCGGCGCTCACGCGGGGCGGGTTGGCAGCCACCTGCGGGCGCCCACCTGGCCCGAACGCGATGCGCTGGCGGAACTCGACGGCCTGCTCGAGATTGTCCCGCGACGAGGCCCGCAACTCGATCTGCGGATGGGGCCGGTACACCACGATCCACGTCGCGGTGTTGTCGTCGAGATTGTCGGAGTACACGAGCTCGAATCGGCCCAGGAACGACTTGGACACCGTGAGCCGCATCGCCGGATCGACGTCCGCGGACACCAGTTCGAAGCTCTCGTTGCCGATCCTGACCGAATCGAGGCCGAGGGCCTGGCCCGCCACGCCCAGCAGGTCGGACGACATGGCCGTCACCGCGAAACGGTCCGCGTCGCTGGTGCGGATACTGCTGTCGCCCGCCTGGCCGGTCACCAGCAGGGCCTGGAGGTCCCGCTCGTTCAGCGGCGGGTCCGATGACAGGCTGGCTTCGACCGCGTCAGCCGGGCCCGTGAGCCGCAGCGTCACCTCGTACTCGCCGACCTGCGTCACGCCCTGAACGAACACGCGGGGCAGCAGGCCGTCGGCGGGCACGAACTCCAGGCGGCTCTCGGTCAGTTCATAGGTGCGGCTCTGGAGCCGGATGCGGCCGCCGTCCACGGCGTCGATCGTCCCGGCGAGGGCCGGCCTGTCGATGGTGCCCACCACGCGCAGGTCGGGCACCAGGTCGATCCGGCCCAGGCTGTTGTCGAGGCGCATGGGTCCGAGCGCCGTCACGGCCACGTCGAGCGCGGTGCTGCCGAACCACGAGGGCTCCGGGGTCGTGGTGCTGGCTGTGGTGCCCGCCAGCGCGGCGACCACCTGGGCCAGGCGCGCCGCCGACTCGCGATACGGCTCGGCCTGCAGCGTGACGGCCCCGGCCACGTGCGGCGCCTCGCGGCTTCCGGTGACCGACAGAGTGGCACCGACACGGTGGCGCAGGCCCGGAGGGTATTCGAGGAACACGTCCTGCGCCGCAACGACGAGCGGCGCCGGGGCCGGTGAATCGCCGAGCGCAAACGTTCCCGACAGGCTCACCGTGCCGCCGTTGACCTGGCCACGGGCGTCGAGGATCTCGACCAGGCCGGGCCGCAGCGACAGCCGGCCGCCCCAGTCGGCGAACACCAGGCGGGACGTCGGCGAGATGGCGCTGATGTTCTGCAGCGTCACGTGGCCGTCGAACGAGGGATGCGCCAGCGTGCCCCCCACCACGACGTCCGCCTCGGCGTCGCCATCCACGCGGGGCGCGACCAGCGCGTCGACGAGGGCCATCGACGCCGTCCCATGGATGCGCACCGCCACGGGCGCGTCGGGCGCGAGCCCGGCGTAGCCCGACGCACGTACCGACGCGCGCGGGCCGCTCAACGCGAACTGCTCGATCGTGACGCGACCATCGCCCACCCGCAGACGGGCGGGTTCGGCCAGCGCGAACGCCGCCGTGCTGGTGCTTACCTGAAGCGCCTCGGCGACGATGGTGCCGCGCACCGCGTCGCGTGACGCCTCGTCGGCCGTGAGATCCACCCGGACGCGTGCCGATCCGCTGAGTTCGGCGCCTTCGAAGCCCAGTGTTTCCAGCATGGGCACAAGCGAGGCGTCGATCCGGGCCTGCAGCCGTCCCGCCGCCTGGCCGCCGGGCGTGGCGAACCACGGCCCCAGCCAGCCGGCGGGTATCGAAGCCGATCCACTCACCGCGGCGCTGCCGATCGTGGCGCCTGCCGACGGGACGTCGACGAGTCCGTCCGCCAGGCGGGCCTCCGCGCGCACGTTGCGCGCCACGACGCGGCCGTCCCGGCGCACGTCGGCGGCCTCGACAGACACCTGCGCCACGAGATCCTGTGGCTCGCCTGCGGGGACAGCCGCCGACAGCCTGACGGTCCCGTCGGCCGTGAGACCCGCCGGCACGATCGAAGCCGGCAGCAACGCCAGCAGATCCGCCAGCGGCGACGAGCCCTCGACCTGGTTGACGGGGCCACGCGGATCTTCGGTTCGCCGGACCGAGAGCCGGGCGCCGCCAACCGAGACGGCCGGGACGGACACCTCGGCCTCGCCGTCGGTCCAGGTCACGTGTGCCGGCGCGGAGAGAGTGACCGGCTGCCCCCGGACATTACCATCCGCGTGCGTGA